>CAZVCM010000043.1:9803-21701 GCA_964626105.1 uncultured Thermoflexus sp. | reverse complement strand
AATGGCGGCGTGTCAGCCGGGTCTTCGGGTGATGGAACTGCATTTTCTGCGTTTCAGACATCCTTGCTCCTTTTGCCCCGGTGCGAGGACTTGCTTATTGCGCAGCTAGCCCGATTATCTCAAAAAGGCGCGGCCTGGCCAAAGCTTTTTGCCAACGCGCCAGGGGCTTGCGCCGGGCGCGCCATTTCTGTATGATGAAATGGAACTTGGACTTTAGCTGCCTGATAAGCTAAGCACAAAGTTCCGTCAGGCGTGTGCTTCGACGTGCCGCCCTTCCGCGCGAGGGGATCATACAGGCGGCGCATGGGTTTGAAGATCGCGCTGCAACTTCTCATATCGGGCTGCGTATTGAATACCGGTGTGTGGTCGCGGCGCGCAATTCCCGCGTCACTCGCCGTTCCCGGACGGTATACGACTCGGTTCACACAACCGAAGGAGAAGCGCACTCATGGCCGAACCCTTCATTCAGGTCCACGACTTGGTGAAGACCTTCGATACCCCGGCCGGCCCGCTCAACGTGTTGCGCGGGATCAGCCTCGACATCCAGAAAGGCGAATTCGCAACGATTGTCGGCCCATCGGGGAGCGGCAAGACCACGTTTCTCAACATGCTCACTGCGGTCGATACGCCGACGAGTGGCGGGATCATGGTGGACGGCGTGCCAATTACGCAGGTATCGCAGCGCAAGCTAACCAAGTGGCGCGCGCGCTCGATCGGCATCGTGTTCCAGTTCTTCCAACTGCTGCCGACGCTGACGGTGGTCGAAAACGTGATGGCGCCGATGGATTTTGCCAACGTGTGGAAGCCAGGCGAGCGCCGTGACGTGGCGATGCGCCTGCTGGAGCGCTTCGGTATCGCGGACCAGGCGTACAAAACGCCGGATATGCTTTCTGGTGGGCAACAGCAACGCGTGGCGATTGCGCGGGCGCTGGCGAACAACCCGCCGCTGATCATCGGCGACGAACCGACCGGCAACCTCGACCGCATGAGCGCGTCCAACGTGTTCAACATCTTTGCCGAGCTGGCCGAGCACGGCACCACGGTGATTGTTGTCACCCACGACCGCGAGCTAGTGCATTCGGTGCCGCGCGTCTACGAGCTGGTCGATGGCATGATCGGCGAGACGACGCTCGCCGCCGCCGCTGCGCGCCGCACGCAAGAGCTACGCGCGCTGCGCACGCGTTCCGCCATCCGCGAAGGCACGCGGCACTAAGCCACGATCTGCCCGCGTTAACCGTCTCGTACCTCAGGCAAACGAACAGACTGCGTCACGGTCGTGGCGCTGGGAGAAGAAACAATGGGAAACGGCAATCAAGACCCCGTGATCCTGCTCGAAAATGTCGAGAAAATCTACAAGACCAAAGCGGGCCCCTTGCGCGTGCTGAAAGGCGTCGACCTGTCGATTAACGCGGGCGAATTTGTCGCGATCGTCGGCCCGTCCGGCAGCGGCAAGAGCACGCTGATCAACATGATCACCGGCATCGACCGTCCGACCTCGGGTGAGGTGTACGTTGCCGGGCAGCGGCTGACAAACCTCAGCGAAAATGCGGTCGCCAAATGGCGCGGCAAAAACGTCGGCGTGGTGTTCCAGTTCTTCCAACTGCTGCCGACACTGACCGTGCTCGAAAATGTGATGATGCCGATGCACTATGTTGGCAGCTACAAAGGCGAGCGCCGCGACCGGGCGATGGAGCTATTGGATCTGGTTGATCTGCCCGATGTCGCGCACAAGTATCCGAGCCAGATTTCCGGCGGGCAGCAGCAGCGCGCCGCGATCGCCCGCGCGCTGGCGAACGATCCCCCGGTGATCGTTGGGGACGAGCCGACTGGTAACCTGGACATGGTGTCGGCGGGGTTGATCTTCGCGCTGTTCGAGGACCTGGTGTCGCGCGGGAAGACGATCGTGATGGTCACGCATGACCGCGATCTGGCGGGCGTGATCCCGCGAGTGGAAGAAGTGCGCGACGGCCAGCTCGTCGCGGCGGACCAGATTGACGCGCGGCTGGTGGCCCGCGCGCAGGAATAGCTCGCGTATCCGGCAAACATCACACGAGCGAGGGAGGGCGAGATGAACATCGAGCGGCGCGAAGACTTTGGTATTTTGACGCTGGTGCTCGAAGGCCGCGTGGATAGCGTCGGCGCGGGCGAGCTGGAGAGCGTCCTCGACGAGGTGCTGGAGCAAGGCAAGTATCGAATTGTGCTGGATATGAGCGGCGTGCAATACATCAACAGCGCCGGGCTGCGCACCCTGGCCGACGCTGTGACGCGCGCGCGCAATCATGGCGGTGACTTGCGGCTTGCAGCGCTGACGCCGCGCGTGGCCAGGGTTTTCAAGATCATCGGCTTCGACCGCTTCTTCGACGAGTACCTCACACCGGAGGATGCGTACGTCGGGTTGTGACACTCCCCCCGACGAGCAAAGCGGGCGTTCCAGATGCGATCTGGGGCGCCCGTTTTTGGTTGGCTTAGCATCTTTATGGCATTTGAACAATTTATTGCGCAGATTTATATCAAAATTAACTCAAGTGATGTTATAGTAAGTATATTAGTAGCGTTGCCATTGTCTGCTCGCCGGAAGGAAAACTTCCGGCTTTTGCCCGCTCCGAACAGTTGATGCGCCAATCGCAAGGGAGTTCGAGCAATGCGAAAGATACGTTTTTATCGCGGTCCAATCACCTTGATGACCGCGCTCACGTTCTTATTGGTGGGTGTGCTGGCGCTTAGCTATCAGGTTAATTTGCTTGATGCCGCCGGTGAGACCCCCACTCCGCAAACCGAGACGCTCACACCAGAGGATGGCGGCGAAACGGCGCCTGCGTCCGACGATATTTGTTCGGATGCAGAAGGGGATGACTGCCCGGAGCCGACGATGACGTCTGAGGCGAACGAGGCAGACGCGCCCGAGGGGGATGATTCGGGCGGCGACCCGGCGACACCTGCGCCTGACACGCAAGACGGCGACGATCGACCCACCTCTCTACCCAAGTCGACCGATGACGTTGATGATAGCGAAGCGGGCGATCCCACTGAGGGACCAGCCGATCCGCCGAGCGAAGACGTCACTGCCGAGCCGACTGAAGAAGCGACCGAGGAGCCCTCTGACGCCCCCTCTGACGCCCCCTCTGACGACCTAACTCAAGAACCGACCGAGGAGCCGGTCGCGGAGCCGGTCGCGGATTCAACCACGGAACCGACTGAGGAGCCCACCAGCGATCCGGACCCGCCAATGAGCCGGATGATGGCGCCAATGGCAGCGCCGATCCTGCTGCAAGCCACCGCCGCCGCCAGTTTCGAGGCGAATATCGGCGCGGACCGCACCGTCCAGTTCACCGATACGACCGTGACGGACACGCCGATCACCAGTTGGGCGTGGACCTTTGGGGATGGCGAGAGCAGCAGCGCGCAGAACCCGACGCACCAGTACGGCGCGGATGATACATATGCAGTGACGCTGACGGTCACGTTCGAAGACTTGACTTCGAGCTCGGCGAGCGGTTCGGTGACCATCGACAGCACGCAGACCGGGCAGATGAGTTGCTCGTTCGAGATGAGCCAGCAGAGCGGGCCAGTCCCGCTGGTCGTCAATTTCGACAATACCAGCCAAAACGCGACCTCGTTTGTCTGGGACTTCGGCAATGGCAGCACCAGTACTGAGCAAAACCCGACGACGACCTACAATAGCACGGGGTCGTTTGACATCACACTGACCTGCACCGGCCCGCTGGGCACGCTGGAGGCGAACGGAAACGTCACCGTCACGCAGGCGCCAGGCGGTGACACGCTGCAGGCGCAGTTCATCGCCGATCCTGTCCGTGGCGGCGCGCCGCTGGCCGTGACCTTTACGGATGCCAGTTCTGGCCAGGTGGTCGAGTGGTCGTGGGACTTCGGCAATGGCACGACCGCGACCGGGCCGGGGCCGCACACTCGCACCTACACGCAGGTTGGCAGCTACACCGTGACCCTGACGGTGCGTGACGCCGCTGGGGAAGACTCAATGGTGACGGGTGAGATCAATGTGGTCGCCGCGGGCGAGCGTCCGGTGCCGGGCTTCACCGTCTCGCCACAGGAAGGCGCCGCGCCGCTGACCGTCACGGTGACTGACACTTCACAGGGCGACATTGACACGTGGACCTGGAACTTCGGTGATGGCTCGCCGACGGTCTCGGGTCCGGGCCCGCATACGCACATCTACACTAGCGCTCAAACCTATACCATCCGCCTGGATGTGAGCGGTTCTGCTGGCGCGGGCACGGCCACGCGTCAGGTGGTCGTGCTGCCGCCGGGCGATGAAGTGGACGCTGTGTTTAGCTTCCAGGTGATGGGCAGCGTGCCGGGCGGGATCGAAGTCTGCTTTACGGATGAGAGCGTTGGCGATATCGCGACGTGGGAATGGTCGTTCGACGACGGCGACACAAGCACTGAGCAGAATCCATGCCATACTTACGCCGGGCCGGGTAATTACACAGTCCGGCTGCGTGTGACGGGCGTGCTCGGCAACACGTCGACCGGGACGCGTATCGTGCCGGTCGTGAGTGGCGTGCCTGCGCCGGTGGCGGCGTTCTCCACCAGCAGCACGAATGTCACCGTCGGCGAGACCGTGACCTTTACGAACGAGAGCACGGGCGAGATCGACAGCTATCTCTGGGATTTCGGCGACGGAAACACCAGCACGCTTGAAAACCCGACGCACACGTATAGCTCGACAGGAACCTATGTGGTCGAGCTGCGCGTTAGCGGTCCGGGCGGCACGTCCGACGCTGCGCAGACGACCATTCGCGTGACCGATGTAGCGGTCTTTGCGTGCGATTACACCGGCGATACTTCGCCCCTGCTAAGCCAGTCAGTGACCTACCGCTCTCGCCTGACGGGTCTGAACGGCCGCACCGTGTCGTCGCAGAGCTGGACGCTCGGCACGACCCAGGTCGGCACCGGCGGAGAATGGCAAACGGTCTGGTCAACGCCGGGCGACTTCACGCTGGAATATGCCGTGACGCTGGACGACGGGACCGACTGCACCGTCACCAAGACCATCGTCGTGGCGGACAGCGCGCTGGCCTGCTGGATCGATGGCCCGAGCAACGCTAACGCCTACCAGGAGCGCCAGTTCTACGCGCGCTATGAAGGTGGCTCCGGGTCTGCGTCCTACGCCTGGACCGTGGACGGCACGCCGTCCGGCTCCGGCTCGAATATCATCGTGATCGCCCCGCTTGGGCAGAGCGAGATGAACCTGCAAGTGGTGATCACGGTCGGCGGGGTGGACTGTCCGGCTACCAAGACCATGATCATCAACCGCAACGGCGAAGACCGGCTGGAGTGCGACTACACCGGCGATCTGGCGCCGCTGCTGAACGAAACGATCAGCTACCAGGGCACGGTGGACCGGCTCTACACCCGGACCGCGACCTACCAGTGGCTGATTGACGGGGTGTCCGTCGGGACTGACAGCACCGCGTTCTCGCGCCTATGGGACAGCTCTGGCGAGTTCGATCTCACCTTCCGCGTCACGCCTTCCGTGGGCGATATCTGCGAGGTGACGAAGACGGTCAACGTGAGCACGTCCACGCTGGCCTGCGAGATTGTCGGGGACTTCCCCGCAATTGTCGATACGCAAGCCACCTATGAAGCGGTCCTGCGCGGGCTGGGCAACCGCACCGCGACCTACGAATGGCAGATCGACGGCGTGCCAGCAGGTACCAGCGTCTCGATTCAGCGGACCTTTGACACCGCTAGAACGTACACGCTGTTCATGCGCGCGACGGCCAGCGACGGCCAGGAGTGTGAGGTCACGCGCAGCGTCGAGGTCGAGCTGGGGCAGCAGATCAGCGCGGTCGCCTCGCCTAATGCGGGTGTCGCGCCACTGCCGGTAACCTTCACCGCTCAGACGACCAACATCGACCGCAGCACGCTCGTCTGGCATTATCCGGGCGGCGTGACCCAGCAGTCCGAGATCGGCACGCGCACCTTCCCGACACCGGGTGAGTACACGGTCCGCGTAACCGGCACCGGCCCGCTTGGGCAGCAGGAAGCGACGGTCCTGGTGCGCGTCGCGTCCACTAACGACATCCGCGCTGCTTTCACTCCGAGCACATTCGGCGGCATCGGCCCGCTGTATGTCTGCTTCGTCGATCGCAGCGTCAGCGACGGCAGCAACCTCAACTCGTGGCGGTGGGACCTTGGCGACGGCACGATCAGCACCGAGCAGAATCCGTGCCACACCTACGAGGATGCCGGGGTCTACCAGGTCCGGCTTGATGTGACCAACACTGCAGGGCTTGACGCCAGCGCGACCAATCGCATCAACGTCTTCTCGATTACGCAGGGCAGCGCGTCTTTCGGCTTCACGATCTATCCGGATGGGCGGGTGTGCTTCACCAGCAACATCACCAATGGCGGTACGCTGGACTACTGGGACTTCGACGATGGCGCGACCAGCACCGAGTTGAACCCCTGCCACACCTACGCCGACGAGGGCGACTATGATGTGACGATGTGGGTGAATGGAGTTGACATTCACCGCACGATCCGCATCCAGTTTAGCGGGCAGGTCGATCTGCCGCTGTTGTCGGTGGGCGGCGTGTGCCTGCCGGGCGGCGCGGCGACCTTCACGATCGCCAACACCGGCGGCTCAATGCTCGCGAGCGACACCTATACCGTGACGGATAGCAATGGCGTTCAACTGGCGCAGGGGAACTTCCAGCTTGGGCCGGGCGACCGCCAGGATGTCGCGGTGACCGGCTTCGGAATGCTGACATTCACATCGCAGACGACACAGCTTCGCGCGACCACGATTTGCGAGGAACCGTCGCAGATCGGGTACAACGCGGTCTGCGCGGCGGACGGCATCGCGCGCTTCACCGCCGCGAATGGCCCGGTGGGAATGTCCGCGCCGCTGGCGTACCAGATCATGACCGGCAGCGGGACGATCGTCGAGGAAGGAACCTTCCAGCTTGGCGCCAGCCAGTCGCAGACCTTCACGGTGAGCGGCATCACTGGCCTGCTACGGTTGATGGTCAGCGGCAGCCAGGTGGTCGATACCACCTGCGCGGACCAGCCGCCAACCACACCGCCAACCGACCCACCGCCGCCCACCGAACCGCCTGCAACGCCACCACCCACCACGCCGCCAACGCAGCCGCCCGCACAACCCCCGGCGCAGCCTCCGCTGCCGCCTGCGGATACCGGCGATCTGATCTGCGGTGAGATCACCGAGCAGCCGGTCGCTGGTGGCGGCCCTGGTTTCCCGCTGATCGACATGAACCCGGAGAACTGCGTCGATGTCGAGCAGCCGCTGGCGCAGTGGACGCCGATCTCGATTGGCGGGGCTGTGTGCCCAGAGTGGTTCGTCTATCACACCAACCAGACCGGAGACTGGGAAATCTTCCGCTATGGCGATTTGCCCGGTAACCCCGACGCGGATGTGAACCTGTCGAAGGGCATCGGCGAGCAGGTCTACGACATCGGGCCGTCGCGCTCGCCTGACGCGGGCTGGATCGCGTTCGCGTCCAACCGCGACGAAAACTGGGAAATCTACGTGGCGACGACCGATGGTGAGTTCCAGCAGCGCGTCACGAACAACACCCGCGCGATCGATTATGATCCGGTGTGGTCGCCGACTGGCGAGCGCATTGTTTTCGAGTCGTCGCGCGATGGTAACTGGGAGCTGTACAGCGTGGATGTCGCCACTGGCGAGCAGACGCGTCTGACGGACAACCCGGCGAATGACCTCAACGCGTTCTGGTCGCCCGACGGAACGAAGGTCGTCTTCGAGAGCGACCGCGACGGGCTGTGGCAGGTCTATGAACTGGATCTCGCCACGCTCGAAGTGACGCTGTTGAGCGACGGCACGGCGAACGATCAGGATCCGGCGTACTCGATGGACGGCACGCGTGTGGCGTTCCGCTCGGACCGTGACAACGCGACCGGCGTCTACGTGATGAACGCGGACGGCTCGGACGTCCTGCAAGTGTCTGACCCGACGGGGCAGGCGACGCTGCCGGTCTGGGCGCCGGATGACTCGTTGCTGGCGTATCAGTCCGACCTGAACGGCACGCTGGATATCTACGTGTACGAGTTCGAGACGGGCGAGACGCGCCGCGTGACCGAGAACGCCGCGCCGAACTACGCGCCGACGTGGTACTGCGACTCGCCGCAGCTTATTCTGACTTCGGACGTGACGGGCGACGCGAACCTGTTCACGACGCCTGCGCTGCCGATCGACGCGGAGACGGTCAACCTGATCGATGATGCGGTGCGGCTCACCGATCACGAGATGGCGGACCAGCACCCGCAGAACACCCCATCCGAAGAGAACGCCAGCCGCGAGCGCTCGGTCATCGCGCCGCCGCGCAATCAGTAACGCACCAGGCGTTCTTATCCGCGTGACACGCAAGGGCCGCTCTCGGCAAGGGGCGGCCCTTTTTAGCGGTTAGCGATCAGCGGTTAGCCGTTAGCCAAGAGCTAAAAACAGCTAGGAACAGCAATAAAGCAGCATGGGGCAGAGCAGCCCAACGGAGTCGCTTGATTTGCAGATGTGTCACAAGGGATGCCGGACGGGGAAAGCGCCGTCTACTCCCAATTCCCTACTCCCCACTCCCTCGTTTTTGCTAACCGCTAACCCTTCCCACACGCGCAGGCCATAGCGGCTGAGGTATATCGGCAGGCTCTTATACAGCGGGTTCGCCTCTTCGATGGCTTGCACCAGGCGGCGCTTTTCGCTGCTGGTCGGGCCGCAGAGCAGCGTGATCGAGCCGCCATCGCCACCCGCGCCGTTGACCTTCCAACCGATCGCGCCATGCCGCCGGGCGATGTCGATGATCTTGTGCGCGTCCTCGCTAACCAGATCGGGATGCAAATCCGCCTGCGCATCGGTGTTGATCACCATCGCGCGGCCCAGCGCCTCAAAATCGCCATCATACACGGCATCGCGTGAAAGCTCGGCGGTGCGGCGCAGCGTGTCGAGCGCCTTCTCGCTGGCCGGGCCGGACTCTTCCAGCTTCCTAATCACGCTCTCATGCACCGCAGATGACTCATGCGCTTTGCCGAGGAAGACCAGCACCAGCCGCCGCTCTAGCTCCCACCAGATCGAGTTCCGAACCTGAATTTGGGAGACAGTCGCGTGCGGATACTGGAACATCTCGATGAAGTTCACGCCGCCATAGGCTGCGCAGAGCTGGTCCTGGATGCCACTTTGCAGGTGGAGCATATCCGTCTCGACACGGTGCGCGGCGTAGGCGACCTCATGTGGGGTCATCGTACCGGGCGTCAGCCGGTCGAGCGCGCCCATCAGCGCGACGGTGATCGACGCGGATGTGCCGGTCGAGCATCCGGCGGGCACTTCGGAATAAACGGTGATGTGCAGCGCGACGTCATCCGGCACGCGCATCATCTCGATCGCGGCTTCGAGCAGCGGGTGGCGCTCCCACTCGCTGTGCCCCGGCGCAATCGGGTAGACCTCGCCGTAGTTCTCGGCGTAGAGCATGATGCGGTGCTGCCGCTCTTGCACCGGGAAGACCTTGACCTGCACCTCGACGTAGGGGTACACGCCGATGTTGAACACCTCGCCGTGCCCCGCGAACCAGGTATCGGTCCAGCCGCCATTGTCGCAGATGCGGACCGGGCACACGCTGTTGATGATGCGATCAGGGGTCGCCTCGGGGTTTGTCTCGCTCACGGATGGGCCTTTCTAAGCATATAGCGGTTAGCGACTAGCAGTTAGCGATTAGCAGAACCAAAATCAGCGCTTTCTTGGCTGGCACAAGCGCCGTTTTCGCTGCGAAGTATAGCCGGATGCGCGCTGGCAGGCGAGATCGCGCGCGGCAATCACCCATCCTGCCAGGGCGACTCCGGTGCTATACTCGGCGGGATGCGCGGAGCAGGGAAACGGACCGACCTATGACACGAAAAGATGCGCAGCGTCGCGCGATTGAGCGGCGCGTCACGCGGCTGGAACAGCGTATCGCGGCGCTGCAGACGCTCAGCAACCGCTACACGTGGGCGCGGCTTGGCATTTTCACGGCGAGCGCGGTAGGGGCGATCGCGGTGTGGCTGAGCTGGACAATTGCGGCGGGCGCGGCGTTCTTCGTGGCGGGGATGGTCGTCTTCGCGGTCGTGGCGAGCGCGCACGGGCGGGTGAAGGGCAGCATCACGCGGCACACGCTCTGGCTGGCGTTTCAGCGCGAGCACCTGGCGCGGATGGCGCTGAATTGGGATGGCATCCCGCCCGCGCCGACAATCGCACCGGAAGATATCCTGCCGATTGAGCGCGACCTGGACCTTGTGGGCGAGCGCTCGCTGCATCGCCTGCTGGACACGGCTGTTTCGCGGGAAGGGAGCGCCCGTCTGCGAGACTGGCTGGCGGCTGGTGTGCCGGAGCCGGGCGCCGTCGCGGCGCGGCAGGCTGTCGTGCGCGAGTTGGCCGGGCGGCGGTTGCTGCGAGACCGGCTGCGTCTGAACGCGGTGATCGCTTCGGGGCGCCCGCAGGCGCGCTGGAGCGGCGCGCGGCTGGTGGAATGGCTGGCGCTCCACACGCCGACTGGCTCCCTGTCGCGCGTTACCTGGGTGTTGACCGGGCTGGCGGCGCTCAACATGACGCTTTTTGCGCTGGCGGCGCTGGACGTGCTGCCGCCATTCTGGGGTCTGACGTTCATCGTCTATGCGGCGATCTACCTGGTGTATGTGCAGCGACTGGGCGACCCGTTCAGCCTGGGCCTGTCGCTCAGCGATCCGCTGCAAGACCTGCGCGCCGTGTTCGAGACGTTGGAGCGCGCGCCTTACGCCCACTCTCCCGCGCTGAGGGAACTCGCCGTGCCGTTTCATGCGGGCGATCCGCGTCCGTCCGAGGCGTTGCGCCGCGTGACGCGCGTGCTGGCGGCGGCGAGCGTTCGCCACAACCCGCTGCTGTGGACGATTGTCAGCGCGCTGGCGCCGTGGGATCTGTACGTCATGCAAGCGCTCAACCGCCAGCGGACCGCGCTCGCGCAGGTGCTACCGCGCTGGTTGGATGCGTGGTTCGAGATCGAGGCGCTCGCGTCGCTGGGGACGTTCGCCGATCTCAATCCGGCGTGCGCGTTCCCGCGCTTTCTTCCGGCGAGCGACGCACCCGCCGCGCCGATCTTTTCTGCGCAGGCGATCGGTCATCCGCTGATCCCGGATGCAGTGCGTATCGGGAATGATTTTACGCTCTCCGGGTTGGGCGATGTCGCGCTGATCACCGGCTCGAATATGTCCGGCAAGAGCACGTTTCTGCGCACGCTCGGCGTCAACCTGTGCCTGGCGTATGCGGGTGGGCCGGTTGTGGCCGAGGCGTTTGAGACGATCCCGTTCCGGCTGTTTACCTGTATTCGCGTCACGGACTCGGTCACCGCCGGGATTTCATATTTCTACGCCGAGGTCAAGCGGTTGAAGGCGCTGCTCGACGCGCTGCAGGCGGATCATGCGCTGCCGCTGTTCTTCCTTATCGACGAGATTTTTCAGGGCACGAACAACCGCGAGCGTCTGATCGGCAGCGAGGGCTATCTTCGCGCCCTGGCAGGGGGACGCGGCGCGGGGGTTATTTCGACGCACGACCTGGAGCTGGTCACGCTGGCTGAGGAGCTGCCGCAACTCAAGAACTATCACTTCGAGGAGACGATCCGCGACGGGCGGATGGTGTTCGATTACACGCTGCGCGCCGGGCCCAGCCCGACGACCAACGCGCTGACGATCATGCGCCTGGAAGGGCTGCCGGTCGATGCGCCAGGTCGATTATAGGCGCGGCGCTTGCTACGCCTGTGACTTTTGGCTTCGAGCGCAACGAAAACGGGCCGAGCATGCTCGGCCCCTACAGGCGCCCGGAAACGACCGGAGTGCGGGCGGCTGCGCCCGTTCGCTTTCGCTAATCGCTCATCGCTAACGGCTCAT
>CAZVCM010000043.1:8187-9793 GCA_964626105.1 uncultured Thermoflexus sp. | reverse complement strand
TCGTCCGATTTAACACACCCGCTCTAACGGCTCATTGCTTATAACTCCGCCTGCCGCGCAAAGACCGGCTTGAGAATCGGGTACAGGTCCCGATAAAGCTGGTACGCGGCCTCATAAGCGCCCGCGCTGGCGCCAGGCTCGACGCGCTCGCCGAGCTCGACGGTTTGCTCGGCGGCGGTCGGCACATCCGGCCACACGCCGCCGCCCACGCCCGCCAGCAGCGCCGCACCATACGCCGCGCCTTCCAGCGCCTTGACCACTACCAGCGGCGCGCCGAACACGTCTGCGAAAATCTGCCGCCAGACTGCGCTGCGCGCCCCACCGCCGCTGACGCGAATCTCGCTCACGTGCCGCCCCGCGTCGCTCTGCTTGACCAGTTCGAAGCTATCGCGCAAACCGAACGCAACACCTTCCAACACCGCGCGCGTCAGGTGAGGCCGCGTGTGGCGCGAGGTCATGCCGACGAACGCGCCGCGCGCCAGCGGATCAGGGTGCGGTGTGCGCTCGCCGGTGAGGTACGGCAGGAAGGTGAGCCCTTCAGCGCCGGGCGGGATGTCCGCCGCCTCATCGGTTAGCGGGCCGAAGTCCTCGCGCGGGCAGAGCGTATCGCGATACCACTGCAGGCTCCCCGCTGCGCTGAGCATCACACCCATGAAATGCCACTGGCCCGGCACAGCGTGGCAGAAGGCGTGCAGGCGGCCATCCGGTTCGTAGGCGTAGCTTGCCAGCGGCGCGAAGACGACGCCCGACGTACCGACCGTCAGCGCGACGATCCCCGGCTTGACTGCGCCAACGCCCGTTGCCTGTGCGGACTGATCGCCGCCGCCGCCGACAACCGGGATCCCGGCACGCAGTCCGGTTTCTTCCGCTGCCGCCGCGCTGACCACACCGGTCACCTGCGGGCCCTCGTGCACTGGCGGCAGCCACTCGGCGGGGATGTCCAGCGCGCCCAACACCTCGCTGGACCACTCGCGCCGCGCCACGTTCAGCAGCAGCGTGCCCGCCGCGCCCGCCAGATCGGTCGCGTACTCGCCGGTGAGCTTGAAGCGGATGTAGTCTTTGGGCAGCAGAATGTGCGCGATCTGCGCGTAGACCTGCGGCTCGTGCGCCCGCACCCACAGAATCTTCGGCGCGGTGAAGCCGGTCAGGGCGCGGTTGCCGGTCAACTCGATCAAGCGCTGCGCGCCGACCGTCTCGGTGATCTGGTCGCACTCCGCCTGCGTGCGCTGGTCGTTCCACAGAATCGCCGGGCGCAGCACGTTGCCGCTGGCGTCCAGGCAGACTAGACCGTGCATCTGCCCGGTCAGCCCGATCGCCTGGACCGCGCCAGGATCGTCAATCTCGGCCAGCGCGGCGCGGATGGCGCGCACCATCCCCGCCCACCAGTCGGCGGGAAGCTGCTCGCTCCACAGCGGGCGGGGCTGCTGGCTGGCGTGCGGTGTGGTGTGGCTGGCGACGACTGCGCCGGTTTCGTCAATCAAAAGGGCTTTTGAGCCGGTGGTGCTGACATCAAGACCTAATAAGTAACGCATCTGAATCATCTCCTCTGGCGGCGTGTGTAGTTGCACCGGAAAATGCCCCCCATCCCCCGGCCCCTTGCCCCCAA
>CAZVCM010000043.1:0-8177 GCA_964626105.1 uncultured Thermoflexus sp. | reverse complement strand
GCGGTTCTTTTCCTTCCCTCGCTCTGGGGGAAGGAAAGCCGACCGCAGGTCGGAAGGATGGGGGATGCACCGACCAGCAGCCAGCAGAATCTATATCAGTTTCCGGGCGGGCGTTTGACAGTGCGCGGAGATCGCCTAAGCTGGTAAGCAGGCGGGCGCGTCTGGCGGGTTTGCCCGCGCAGCTTTAGTATAGCGCAACCGGCGGCAGGCGCTTGGCGCCGCGCGCCGCCCCAGCGAAGGACGGAGGGACGATGGCTGCTCAGGATTGGCTTGACCGCGACGCGCTGGCCCGGCACAGCGTCGAGCCGCGCCAGTGGATGGACTTTCGCCAGGCGACGCTGCCGGACGGGCAGCGCATCATCGACGCGACCAACAGCAGCGGGTTGACGTACACCATCCTGCCCGATCGAGGGCTGGACGTGTGGACCGCAACCTACAACGACCGCCCGCTGACGTGGATCAGCCAGGGCGCGCCGCAACTGCCGGATATAGCGCTGCCGTGGCTCCAGCAGTTCAACGGGGGATTGATCGTCACCTGCGGGCTGACGCACGCCGGGGTAGCGGAGACGGATCCGGAGACCGGCGAGTTCCGCGACCTGCACGGGCAGTACAGCCGCCTGCGCGCGGTGGATGTCGCGGTGGACCGCAGCGATCCGGGCGCGCTGGTGTTGCGCGGTGCGGTTGCCGAAGCGAAGATGTTCGGCGTGCAGCTTCGGCTGGAGCGACGCTTTACATTGCGCCTGGGCGATCCGGCGATCTATCTCTCGGATCGTGTCACGAACCGGGGCGACCAGCCCGCACCGCTGATGGTGCTCTATCACGTGAACATGGGCTACCCGCTGATCGCCGAGGGCGCGCGCTTCGACACGCCTCACGCCGCGGTCTACCCCCGCGATGCTGAGGCGCGAAAGGGCTACGTGTCCTGGGCGGAGTATGCGGGTCCGGTCCCGCGCTACAACGAGCAGGTGTACTTCCATCACCTCAAGCAGCGCGACGGGCAGACGCGGGCGCTGATCGGGCGCGATGACTTCGGCCTGCTGTTCGAGTGGGATCCCGCGCAGATGCCGTACCTGACGCAGTGGAAGAACACGCGCGAGGGCATCTACGTCAGCGGGGTGGAGCCGGGGAATTGCATCCCTGAAGGGCGCAACGGCGCGCGCGCCAGCGGGCGGTTGCAGATGATCGAGCCGGGCGAGAGCCGCCAGTTTGACCTGACGCTGCGCGTGATGCCGGATGCGGAGGCGGTCCGCGCGGCGCGTGACGCGATTGCGGTGCTGCACGAGCAGGGCGAGCCGGTCGCTGGCGTGGACCTGTCCGATTTCTCGGTGTAGAGCGCGCTGTGTCATTGCGTCTGGTAAAGCCCCCATCCCCGCCCCTTCCCCACAAGGAGGGTAGGGGAGCACATCCAGTTTTCCCCTTCCTACGTTCCGGGGTCGCAGGTAGGAACCGCGACAGCAGGTTGGAAGGATGAGGAGGTAGAGTAAAAGCCAGCATACAGAGGCAACAAGGGTTTTAGTGGGATCAAGCCGCTGAATGGGCTATGCTTTGAGCATATCCTGCTCCGTTGGCCGAACAATCGGATAGTGTGATGCCTGACCTCAACGTCTCAATACGCGACAAATGCCGCGCGCTCTATGGCGAGGCGCGCGGCGATGACTGTTATGCGCGCCTGATGGCGCTGCTTGACGCGTTCCGCGCGGAGAACGCCCCGCCGGAGCCAGTCGATCCGGCGGGGCGCGTCAGCGAGCGCGATGTGATGCTGATCACGTATGGTGGCTCGCTCCATGCGCCAGGAGAGCCGCCGCTGCAAACGCTCCGCCGCTTCCTCTGCGATCACCTACAAGGCGTGATCTCAGCGGTACATATCCTGCCGTTCTTCCCGTATTCGTCGGACGATGGCTTCGCGGTGATCGACTACACCGCCGTCGATCCGGCGCTGGGCACGTGGGACGATGTGCGAAAGCTGAGCCAGACGTTTGACATGATGTTCGACCTGGTGATCAACCACGTCTCGTCGCAAAGCGAGTGGTTTCAACGTTTTAAGGCGGGTGACCCGGCCTATGAGGATTTCTTCATCCGCGTCGATCCGGACACGGACCTCTCGGCAGTGGTGCGCCCGCGCACGCTGCCGCTGCTCACCCCGGTCGAAACAGCGCGCGGCGTGGAGCACGTGTGGACGACGTTCAGCGATGACCAGATCGACCTGAACTTCGCCAACCCGGACGTGCTGCTACGCATGGTTGAGGTGCTGCTGTTCTACGTGCAGCAGGGGATGACCTTCCTGCGGCTGGACGCGATCGCCTACCTGTGGAAGTGCATCGGGACCACTTGCATCCACCTCGATGAGACGCATACGGTTGTACGGCTGTTCCGCGACATCTTCGACGTGGTGGCGCCGCAGGTGGCGATCATCACCGAGACGAACGTCCCGCACCAGGAGAATATCTCGTACTTTGGCAACGGGTGGGACGAGGCGCAACTGGTCTACCAGTTCCCATTGCCGCCGCTGACGCTCCATGCGATCGCGACCGGCGACGCGACCGAACTCAGTCGCTGGGCCGCCGGGTTGAAGCGCCCGTCCCCCGCGACGACGTTTTTCAACTTCACCGCCTCGCATGACGGGATCGGCGTCCGACCGCTGGAAGGCATTTTGCCGCGCGCCGAAATCGACCGGCTGGTGGAGCGCGTGCAGCGGCATGGCGGCGCGGTGTCGTACAAGGCCAATCAGGACGGCACGCAAAGCCCGTACGAGCTGAACATCAATTACTTTGACGCGCTGTCCGATCCGCAAGGGGGAGAGCCGCTTGAGCGGCAGGTCAGCCGCTTCCTGGCGTCGCAGGCGATTTTGCTGGCGCTGGCGGGTGTGCCGGGCATCTACATCCACAGCTTGCTCGGATCGCGCAACTGGCACGACGGCGTTCAGCAGACAGGGCGCCTGCGGAGCATCAACCGCGAGCCGCTGGTGGTGGGCGAGGTCGAGCGCGCGCTGGCCGATCCGGTGTCGTTGCGCGCGCAGGTGTTCGCGGGCTATCGCCACCTGATCGAGACGCGCGCCGCCGAGCCTGCTTTCCATCCGAGCGGGGCGCAGCAGGTGCTCGACCTGCATCCGGCGCTGTTCGCACTGCTTCGCATCTCGCCGGACGGGCGGGCGCGGGTCGCCGCGCTGCACAACGTCAGCGGGGAGTCCGTCCACGTTGCGCTCAGCACGATTGAGGGCGCGGGGCGCTGGCGCGACCTGCTGACCGGTGAGGACTTCCATGCAGACGCGGAGATCGCCCTCGCGCCGTATCAGGTGCGGTGGCTGAAGCGCAGCGGTTAGCAGTTAGCGAAGAACAGAGGAAGACAGGCAGGGCGATCCCTTCACGGATCGCCCTAATGTTTCCCAGATCGACCCCTTTTCGCGTTGCTCTTGCTAATCGCTAATTGCTGCCCACTGTTTTTTACTCCTCTTAACCGATTGACATCCAAAACGTTTTGGATTATGCTGAAAGCAGGTTCAAAACGATTTGGATCGTGGCGGCCCATGAAAAAAGCGACTTTAAAAACCATTTCAGATGAATCCGGTTTTTCCATTACCACCGTTTCCCGCGCGCTGGCGGGCTATGCGGATGTCAACGAGCAAACACGCCAGCTCATCGTAGAAATTGCCGAACGCCTCGGCTACCAGCCGAACCTCACCGCGCGGCATCTTCGCAGCAAGCACACCAACACCATTGGGATGGTCATCCCGCTCACGGCATATTACTCCGACCAGTTTTTCATGGAGTTGCTGTCCGGCGTTGGGCAGCAAGCCGCTCAGTTCGGCTATGATTTGCTATTATCTGCTCAGGTGCGCGGCGAAGAGGAGATTAGCGCTTATCGACGCATGGTCGATGGCAGCCGCGTCGACGGGATGGTGCTAGCGCGGGTTCGCCAGCAGGACGCACGCCTCGACTACCTCAAGAGCAGCGCAAAGCCTTATGTCGTGTTCGGCCACGCGGGCGAAGACGACTATCCCTACATCGACGTGGATGGCCAGAAGGGGATCCGCCAGATGGTCCACCACTTCGCTGAATACGGCCACCGGCGTATCGCATTGATCGCCGCGCCGGGCGACCTCGCCTTCGCGCCGCTGCGTCTGGCGGGCTATTGGGCCGCGCTAGATGACCTGGGCCTGCCGCGTGATCAGTCGCTGGTTGTCACTGGCGACCTCAGCGCCGACAGTGGCGCTGCGGCAGCGGCTCAACTGCTCGCTCTGCCCGATCCGCCGACCGCGATCCTCGCCTGTAATGACCAGATGGCGCTGGGCGCGATGACCGCGATCGCGGCGCGCGGGCTGCGCGTCGGAGACGATGTGGCGGTCGCCGGGTTCGATGACATCCCCGCCGCCGCCAACGCCTCACCCCCACTGACCACTATTCGGCAACCCATCTATCAAATCGGCCAGAGCTTAGCGCAAACCCTGATCCGCCTCATTCGAGGCGAGACGGTTCAAAACCTGCACGTGTTATTGGAACCGGAGCTGGTCATCCGCGCGTCTAGCGGCGGGCCGCGCCCCGGCTGAAAAAGGAGGTAGCGCTATCGAATGGTACTCCGACACCCGACGCTGTTGTCGTTGACGCAAATATTGGCGAGTGCATATCAGGAGATTCAGGATGAATAAGAAGCTTCGCGCATTGATTTTGCTGACACTGATCAGCATGTTGACAGGCGTGATCGGTGTCTCCGCGCAGGATGACAACCAGGTCACGTTCATGTCCACCCAGTTCAACATTATTGAAGAGGCCGAGAAGTTCCGCGAGATTCTGGCGGAATCCGGCATGGAGATTGAGTACCTTCCGACGGACGAGCAGCCGGTTTTTGACACGCTGACAGGCGAAGCCGGTCAGGAAGCCGGGTCGATTGACGTGCTTGGCGCGCTGCATGGCACGTATCCGACGCTGGTGAACGCCGACGTGCTGTTCGACCTCAGCCCGCTGCTGGAGCAAGTCGAGGCCGAGGTGGACCTGGCCGATTCCTTTGTCGAGCTGGGCAAGATGGGCACGACCGACTACCAGTACTACGTGCCGTGGATGCAGGCGACCTACATCATGGCCGCCAACGTCGAGGCGCTTGAATATCTGCCCGAAGGCGTCGACATCAACGCGCTGACGTGGGATCAGTTGGCCGAGTGGGCTGCTGCCGTTCAGGAAGGTACGGGCGAGCCGAAGCTGGGCTTCCCGGTGGCTGGGCTGTGGCATCGCGTGCTTGAAGGCTATCTGTGGCCGTCGTACACCGGCGGGATGGTAACGCGCTTTAATGGCCCCGAAGCGGCCGAGATGATGACGTTCGTCCGCGATGAGCTGTGGCCGTCGGTGCATCCGCAGTCGATCACCTACGAGTTCATGCAGGAACCGCTGCTCTCTGGTGAAGTGTGGATCGCGCTGGACCACACCGCGCGCCTGATCGAAGCGTTCAGCCAGCAGCCTGAGCAGTTCGTGGCCTTCCCGGCGCCCGCAGGCCCGGCCGGTCGCGGCTTTATGCCGGTAGTGGCGGGCCTCGCTGTTCCGGCGAACGCCCCCAACCCGGATGGCGCGGTGGCGCTGATCCAGTACCTGCTCCAGCCGGAGACGCAGAGCGCAGTGCTGAACAACCTCGGCTTCTTCCCGGTGGTGTCGGGCGTTGACACGTCGAACCTGCCGGAAGGCGTCGCGATTGAAGAGGCCGCAGTGAGCGCGCAAGCGGCGGCGGAAGACGCGCTGCCGGCGCTGCTGCCGGTGGGTCTGGGCGAGCGCGGTAACGAGCTGAACGAGATCTTCAAGTCAGCGGCGAACCGCATTCTGCTCGATGGCGAAGATATCCAGTCGGTGCTGGACGACGAGGCTGGGAACATCCAGGCGATCCTGACCGACAGTGGCGCGCCGTGCTGGCCGCCGGACCCGGTGGGCGAGGAAGCCTGCCAGATCGAAACGCTTGAATAACCCGCCGCGGCTCAGCCGCTTGTAACGTTCCATACCGCAGGGGGAGATCAGCCTGGTGGTCTGGTGTCCCCCTGTTTAATCAATGCCAGGGAGACTGCGATGAAATTCCGGAATATGAACTGGGCTCCCTACCTGCTTTTGCTGCCATCGTTTGTCTATCTGATCTTGTTCTTCGGTTGGCCGATGGTCCAGGCGTTGGGGCTGGCTTTCCGGCGCGACAGCCAGATTCTGCCCTTACGCGCCGAGCCAGCCGTTGAGGAAGCGGCGGTCACCGGCGAGCTGGAGCGCGGGACGACAGTCGAGGTGCTGGATGTTGAGGTTTTCGAGACGCAGCGAGCAGGCGGACTGCTGACCGATAGGGTCTTCTGGCTGGAAGTCTCTGGCACCGATCCGGAAGGCGAAACTATCACCGGGTGGGTGTTGCGCGGGCAGGTGTTTGTCGCGGATGCGAGCCGCTCAAATGAAGGGGCGGTGCGCGCCAACTCGGTGACGCTGCGCGCCGAGCCAGCGCAGAGCGCCGAGGCGGTGGCCGAGCTGCCGCGCGGCACTGAGGTTGACATCCTCGAATGGGGCAAGACCGAGAACCGGATCGCCGCCGATGGCCTGCTGCAAAAACCGCAGAACTGGCTGCTGGTGAGCGGCGAGACGGCAGAGGGCGAGGCAGTGGAAGGCTGGGTCGAGCGCGCGCCGATCTTCGTTGAGGACGCGACGATCTCCGCGACGGGACGCGTTCAGGCGGGCGAAGGCTCAAAGGAGTGGACGCTCGACTATGTCAAGCGCATGGTGCGCGACGCCAAGTTCTCACAGTCGCTGCGCACGACCGTCATCCTGATCCTGCTGATTCTGCCGGTGCAGTTCGTGCTGGCGATCATCATGGCGCTGGTGCTGCAATCTCAAATCAAATTTAGCTCGCTGTTTCTTTACATCTACGCGATCCCGCTGGGCATTTCGGACCTGGCAGCGGGCCTGGTGTGGTATACGATCTTCACGCAGAGCGGTTACTTAAACTCGCTTTTGCAGTCGCTGGGGCTGATCGACAGGCCGTTCATTTTCATCTCCAGCGCGAACAAAGAATGGATTATCCTCGCGATTGTGCTGGCAGAAATCTGGCGCGCGACCTCGATCGTGATGGTGATCGTGGTTTCGGGCTTGCAGGCGATTCCGCGCGATTATCTCGAAGCGGGTGAGCTGTTCGGCGCCAGCCTGTGGCAGCGTCTACGGCACATCATCCTGCCGCTGCTCAAGCCGAGCCTGCAGGTTGCGCTCATTCTGCGCACGATCTTAGCGTTTCAAGTTTTCGCCGTGGTCGTCGCGATCTCTGGCGGTGACGTGATCACCGTGCTCGCTAACGAGGCCTATCGCTGGTACGACATCGGCGCGTACAACAATAAGAACGTTGCGGCGGCGTATTCCGGCTTCATCATGTTGCTGTCGCTGGGCGTTGCCGTGTTCTACCTGCGCGCCGTCCGCACGCAAGAGGAAAGGGAGGCCGCCGGATGACAACGACGCCAACCACTCAAACCGCCGCACCACTGCCGCGCGTGCGCGTGCGTGATCTGCCGGTGGAGCAGCAGCGTGCGATCCGCGCCCGGCAGCTTCGCCGCGCTGGGACCTACGCCGTCGCCATCGCGGTCGCGCTGTGGATCCTGCTGCCGATCTGGCTGATCGGCACGCTGGCGTTCAGCGCGCCGGCGGATGTCCGCGCCTATCCCAAGCAGGCCGCGCCCATCCCATTCTCGACCGAAACGATGGAGTTTTTCCTGAACGCCGAGGGCGTGCTGCCCGCGACGCGGAACAGTATCGTCGTGGCGGGGCTGACGCTCTTGCTCTCGACCGCGATCTCGGCTCCGGCGGGCTACGCCATCGCGCGGTACTTCTTTCGCGGGCGTGATGCGTATCGCCTCAGTATTCTGGCGGTGCGCGCCTTCCCGATCGTGATCCTTGCGGTGCCGCTCGCGGTGACATTCCGCACGGTGGGCATCTATGACGAGGTCTATAGTGTGGCGCTGATGCACACCGCGCTGACGCTGCCGACGACCATCCTGGTGGTGTCGAGCGTGTTCGCCAGCGTCCCGCGCGAGCTGGAAGAAGCCGCCAAAGTCTTCGGCTGCAACGCGGTTGAGGCGTTTTGGCGCGTGGTGTTGCCGCTGGCGCTGCCGGGCGTTGCCGCGTCTGCGATCTTCACCTTCGTGATGTCGTGGAACGAGGTGTTCGCCGCGGTCGTGCTGACGCTCGAAA
>CAZVCM010000042.1:0-22060 GCA_964626105.1 uncultured Thermoflexus sp. | reverse complement strand
ACGGCGCGTAGGCGTCGTGCTTGGCGGGGTCGAGCTCCATCCCGTCCTGCGCCAGCACCGCGCGCAGCCGCGCCACATCCAGCGCATGCACATCAGCGGCGCCCTGCTCCAGCGCGAGCGCGACGCCCGTCCCGACTGCTTGCCCCATCGCGCAGCACGTCGGCGTCATGCGAAAGCTGCTCTGCGCAACCTGATCGCCGCTGGCGCACTTGCCCGCCATCAGCAAATTCTCGAAGCCGCGCGCCGTCAGCGAGCGGAACGGGATCGCGTATGGCTCGACGCGCTGGCGCCGCCCGCCATCCCCTTTTTGCGTCAGGCTGTGAAAGTCGATCTGGCTGGTCGCCACCGCCACGCCATCAGGGAAGTCAAGCGGCGCGCTGCTAGTGACATCCGTCTCGGTTAGCACATAGTCACCGAGAATACGGCGCCCCTCGCGGATGCCGATCTTTGCGCCAGACGACATTAGCATGTGCGTCGGATAATGCGTGCGCTGCAGGAAGTGAAGCGTCCGCGCAAGCTGGCGCCGCGCCTCGCGCTCATCCTCGCTGAGACTGAACGGCTCGGTCGGATCGTGCTGGGTCACCTTCGTCATGTTGCAATATACGCGGCCATCTGGCAGGCGGCGATAGGTTCGCAAGCCCGGCATGTCGTCCTCGGTCTCAATCGGCTCAAGCCCGGGGGGCAGATAGGGCGTGACCGGCTCGCCAGTATCTTGCAGGATGCACGTCAGGCTCATATGGAGCGTGTGCCCGGTGCGCGGGTCGCCTTGCAAAAAATCGGCTCCAGCCAGCGCTGCGAAATCGCCCTCGCCGGTAGTGTCGATGAAATACGCCGCCTCGACCTCGATGAACTGGCTGCAGGAGACGACCGTCGCGCTGATCACGCGGCCATCTGCCGACGCCGCGCCCACGACGCTCGCGTGAAAGAGGATTTCAACCCCGGCGTCTTCCGCCAGAAGCTGCCAGACGATCTTCAGGTATTCCGAATTGAAAAACTGCCCGAAGCGCGCGCCATAACGATCCAGCTCGCCCTTGAGGTGCTCGAAGATATCTCCCAGGCCGTCCAGCGAGGCGAACCATTCGTTAACGCCGCCCGCGGTCGATACTCCGCCGAGGCAGTTCCCCTCTTCAACCAATAGGACACGATGCCCGCGCCGCGCCGCGGCAACGGCTGCCGCGCAACCTGCGGTGCCACCTCCGGCAACCAGCACGTCAACGGTGAGAGTGCGATGGGGTTCAGTCATGGGGCCCTCCAGAAATCACCGAAAAGAGATTGACAAACGAGACCTTCTTGGCATATTGTAATAGATGTAACTGTTTACACGAAAGGTCTTTCATAGACTTTCGTTCCTGGGCTTAACCAAAGAATCCTATGTCTGTAGCAAAAAACTCACCCCCCACTATCTATGACGTTGCGTCCCGCTGCGGGTTGAGTATTGCGACGGTGTCACGCGTGCTCAACACACCGGAACGTGTCAGCGAGGCCATCCGCTTGAAAGTGATGCAGGCGGTGGACGAGTTGGGCTATGTCCCGCAAGCGGAAATGCGCGCGCGGGCGCTCCGCCGCACCCGGCGGATCGGTGTGCTGACGCCGTTCTTCACATCGCCCTCGTTTATCGATCGCTTGCGCGGCGTGGCAACCGCGCTGTCGGGGGTGCGCGCGGAATTAGTCGTTTACTCCGTGGATTCGATGGATATCTTGCAGGGGTATCTCGCCTCGCTGCCGATCAACGGCGACCTCGACGGCCTGATCATCATGTCATTGCCGCTCGACGAGCAAGCCGCGCAGCGCTTGCAAGCAAACAGGCTGCAAACCGTCCTGATCGAGTCAGCGATTACGGGCTTCAGCGCCGTGCTGGTTGACGACTACGCAGGCGGGCGGCTCGCCGCGCAGCACCTGCTGGAAAAGGGTCACACGCGCTGCGGCTACGTCTATTTTGGCGCCCACCCGGACTATGCGATCCATCCCGAAACGGAACGGCTGGCGGGCTTCCGCGAAACGCTGTCAGAACACGGCGTCGCGCTACCCGACGAGTACATTCGGTACGTGCCAGTGTCGCGCTATGGCATCGAGGAACAGCTTCGCGCATTGTTTGACCTACCGGAGCCGCCAACCGGTCTGTTCGTCCCGGCGGATGACCTCGCAATCCGCGTCATTCACCGGGCGCGCGAGCTTGGCGTGCACACACCCCGCGATATCTCGGTGATCGGCTTCGATGGCATTGATATCGCCGAGCATGTCGATCTGACGACCATCAGCCAGTCTTTGGTAGAGTCTGGAAGAACAGCGGTTGAGCTGTTAATGGCGCGGCTCACCGATCCCGACCGCCCCGTGCAGCACATCCGCCATGGTGTGCACCTGATCGAGCGCGGGACAACGCGCGCCATAGAGTAACGACCAGAGGCGTTTCGGACCTATTTGGAGGTGAGAATCGATCAAGCAAGGATGCGGCAGGAAGCATTGGACAACATCAATAATCCGGATTTTTAAACAACAAGGAGTTCGCCAAATGTCAAAGCGTTCGTGGTATTACCTGACTGTGATGTTGGCGACGGTGGCTGTGATGGTCTTCACAGCGGGGGCGCCTGCCCTACGCTCCACCGTCCAAGCGCAAGACGGCCCCAGCGGCTCGCTCTCGGTAATGGGCTTCAGCCTGCCGGACGAGGTCGCGACTGTCCGCGTGGATCATTTCCAGGAACTGTATCCTGACATCGAGCTAAACATCACCGAAGGCGGCCTGGATCAGCAGCAGTTCCTGACCGCGGTCGCCAGCGGCAACGCGCCCGACGTGGTTTACATGAGCCGCGAGCTGATCAGCACCTACGCGGTGCGTGGCGCTCTGACGCCGCTTGAAGAGTGCATCGAGAGCCAAGCTGTGGACCTCAGCCAGTATCGCCAGGCGGCGCTCGAACAGTTGACGATCGACGGTGAGCTTTACGGCCTGCCGGAGTTCTTCAACGTCATCATGGTGATGGCCAACACCGCCGCGCTCGAAGAAGCGGGCCTGACGATTGACGACGTTGACATCAGCGACTGGGAAAGCATCGCTGAACTCAACGACGCTCTGACCAAGATGGAAGACGGCCTGGTGACGCGGATCGGCTTCGATCCGAAGCTACCCGAATTCCTCCCGCTGTGGGCTGCCGCGAACGGCGTCTCGCTAATCTCGGAAGATGGCCGCACGCCGAACCTCAACGATCCGGCAGTGGTCGAAGCGCTTGAGTTCACCGTTGGCCTGCACGAAGCCGCCGGTGGCCGCCAGGACTTCATGGCCTTCCGTGACACCTGGGATTTCTTCGGCAGCAACAACATGTTCGTCCAGGACCAGCTCGGCGTCTTCCCGATGGAACAGTGGTATGTCAACGTGCTGTCCGACGTTTCGCCGGATGCGCCAGTTGACTTCATCCCCTTCACCGACCGCGAAGGCAACCCGATCTCGTACGTGACCGGCAACTCGTGGGCGATCCCAACCGGCTCGTCCAACCCTGAAGCCGCGTGCGCCTTCATGAAGGCCATGACGGAAGCTGACGCCTGGATCGCCGCCGCGGAAGAGCGCGCGCGCCTGCGGTCGGAAGCCGGCACGACTAACACGGGCATCTACTCCGCGAACGTCGTGGCCGACGAAGTGATCTTCGGCGAGATCATCCAGCCGAGCGGCAACGAGAAGCTTGACAAGGCGATCGCCGTGGCCGTTGAAGCGATGGATGGCGGCTTCGGCATCCCGGCGAACCCCGCCGGTTCCGAGTTCCGCCAGGCATGGCAGGATGCCGTCAACCGCGTGCTGAACGGCGAGCAATCCGCTCAGGAAGCGCTGGATCAGGCGCAGGCAGAAGCGCAGGCTGCGTTTGACGAAGCCTGGATGT
This sequence comes from uncultured Thermoflexus sp., assembly GCA_964626105.1. Taxonomy (GTDB): domain Bacteria; phylum Chloroflexota; class Anaerolineae; order Aggregatilineales; family Aggregatilineaceae; genus DYGX01. Next base: position 18,197 of record CAZVCM010000042.1, on the reverse strand, counting down.
TCCAAGACTAAGCCTGATGTCTGGGCAATCACTCGTGACCCGTCTCTCCCGCCGTGAGAGGCGGGTCACACTTGAGCAACGGGAACGGCTGGCGGCGCTGGCGTTCATCTCGCCCTGGTTTATCGGCTTCATCGTCTTCACCGCTGGGCCGATGATCGCCAGCCTCGTGCTGTCCTTCACCAACTACGACGTGATCAATCCGCCGTCGTTTGTGGGGCTGGACAACTATCAGCGCCTGATCGACGATCCGCGTATCGAGCTGAGCCTGAAGAACTCGTTCTTCTACGCGGCGCTGTACGTCCCGCTGATGATGGTTGTCGCGCTAGCGCTGGCGCTTATCCTGAATCAGGTTGGTAAAGCGGCCGGGTTTTTCCGAACGGTGTTTTACCTGCCGTCCGTCACGCCCGCGGTCGCGGTCGGAACGCTGTGGCTCTGGCTGCTCAATCCCCGCGTGGGGCTGGTCAATCGCGGGCTGGATTTGATCGGAATCAACGGGCCAGGATGGACGACCAACCCTGACTGGATCAAGCCAGGGATCGTGCTGATGAGCCTGTGGAGCGTCGGCAGCACCGTGATCCTGTACCTCGCGGCGCTGCGCAATGTGCCGGTCGAGCTCCACGAAGCGGCAACAATCGATGGCGCGAATTCGCTGCGCCGCTTCTGGCACGTGACCGTCCCGATGATTAGCGGCACGCTCTTCTTCACGCTGATCGTCAATACGATCAGTGCGCTACAAGTGTTCACTGAAGTTTACACAATGTTCTTTGGCAACATGCGATCCGGAACAGCATCCTCTGCCGGGCTGTTCTATAACATTTATCTGTTCCGGCAAGCGTTCGAGTTCTTCCGCATGGGCTACGCGTCGGCGATGGCCTGGCTGCTGTTCCTCATTATCATGGTCCTGACGTTCATCCAGCTCCGCTTCAGCAAGCGTTGGGTCTATTACGAAGGGGCGTAGGCGATGTCCGTGATACAACACAGCAGAACGCCACAAGAGCGGCTCGCAAGCGTCATTGGCGCTAGCGGGCCGGGCATCGACCAGATTATCCCGCGCCTGCTTTTTATTGCCCTGCTGATCGGCTGCTCGCTGGTCTTTCTGGCGCCGTTTGCGTGGCTGGTGAGCGCCTCGCTGAAAACGCGCTCTGAGGTCTTTAGCTCGGCGTGGATACCCGATCCATTTGCCTGGAACAACTATGTCCGCGTGTGGGACGCGGCGCCGGTCCTCTCGTGGCTCAAGAACAGCCTGTTCGTCGGCGTGCTGGCCTCTGTGACTGTGACGCTCAGTTCCGCGCTGATCGCGTTCGGCTTCTCCTACTTCCGGTTCAAGGGACGCGACGCGCTGTTTAGCCTGGTCCTGGCGACGATGATGTTGCCCGGCGTGGTCACGATGATTCCAGTCTTCCTGGTGTGGGATCAGATCGGGCTGGTCAACACGCTCTGGCCGCTGTGGGCGGGAAACCTCTTCGGTTCTGCGTTCTACATCTTCCTGCTGCGCCAGTTCTACCTGGGGCTGCCGCGCGAGCTGTTCGAAGCAGCGCGCGTGGACGGTGCCAGCTACTTCGGTCTGTGGCGGCATGTGGCGCTGCCGCTGACACGCAACGCGCTGATCGTCGTTTTCGTGTTCGAATTCAAGGCGAGCTGGACTGACTTGGTCAAGCCGCTAATCTACCTGTACAACTCGGACCTGTTCACTCTGCCGCGCGGGCTGAAAGCGCTGCTCGACCAGTTCGGCCAGGGCGGTGAAATGCAGTGGGAGATCATCCTCGCCGCGAGTGTGATCGTCACCGTGCCGATGATTGTGATCTTCTTCCTGGGCCAGCGTTACTTCATGGAAGGAATCGCGACGTCCGGGCTGAAGGGCTAACAGGCAGCAGTTAGCAGTTAGCCATCACAGAGAAAAGGCCAGGCATAATGCCCGGCCTCTGTTTTTCGCGCACGGCTTACTGAAGAACCCGCTACGCTTCTGGCGTCCGCGTCTCGCGGATCTGGTCGAACGCCAGCCCACTACTGCCTTCGCCGCGCCCGCTGTGCTTGCTGACGCCCAACCACGTGAACACACGCCCGCCATTCCAGCGCGTGCGCTTGAAGGTCTGCTGCACCAGCGTCCCAGCGCGTGTGACTTCTTCCTCATGCAAGAAGTACGCCGCTTTGGGGGTGCGGTCCAACCCCTGGCGCAGCAACGTCGTACGCGGGCGGACCTTCACCGGCAGGTTCGGATCGCCCGGCAAGATGCGCGGCATTGCGGCGCGTTGAAGCTGAATCTCGCGGTTATCGCCCGGCAGATGCACCGGGATGAACGGGACCCACTCTTCCGGCACGGTGTTCATCACCTGGTAGCGGATCGCCGCTGCTGGCTCAGGCGGTGGCGGGGGTGGCGCGGCGTCTAAGTCGTCCGCCAGCCGCGCTTGATAGAAGTGGAATGTTTCGAGCGCGGCTTCCGGCCCAGACTTACTCCAGCCGGTCGGCAGCGGGACCAGCCGCTCGATGCCCCACACCATGTTCGCCATTTCGTCGCGGATGAGCGCGATCTCTTCCAGCGGGCGGCTCTCCTGAATCTTCGGCACGCTCGGCAGCAACAGCAAGCTGGTATCCGCCTGCTCGCCCGATTCGCCCTGCACGTTGAGGGTGAACATGCTCCACCGCTGCCACGCGTCATCTGGGCCACTGCCCGCCGGCTCGATCCACGTCCGCTCGTTGAAGACGTTCGTCAGCGCCATGCCGCGCACCTTCGCAATCGACCCGGCAGGCAGCGTATACGGCAGCAGGAACCAGTCGTTCGCGTAAACCAGCCCAAACTCGATCAGCAGCAGCTTGGCGACGTCGGTCGTATCCGGCTTGATGTCGCCGAAGTTCGTGCGGCCGTCTTCAAACGCCCACCAGCGCGTGTGTGGCATCCCGTCAAACGTGATCTGCGTCGGGATGAAGGTCTGCGTGTGCGTCGCCTGTGGATCGGGCGTTTCGGATGGCAGCTCTGCGTCGAGCGAGTTTGCGTCCGCATCCACGTCGAAGTTGTACCAGTCCAGGTGCCCGTGATAGTACTCTTCAGCGGCCAGCACCTTCTCACCTTCGCCCTCAGGCGCAGAGAGTTCAAACTGGTATTCGAGACGGTCTGGCAGCCACGCGTCAGCCTCGTCGGCGGGCGGCTGGTAGTAGAGCCGCTCGAACCACGCGACGAAGCGCCCCGCCAGATCGTCCAACGCGGGCTTGTCCGCGTCCGCGACGCCCGCCACACCGTCATAGGCGCGGTGGGATGTGTCCGCCTTGAGGTGCAGATACAGCTTGCCGCCATCCATCCGCCGCCCGGCGACCGCCGCAAACATACTCCACGACTCGGGGTGCGCGGCGACCGGCGCATCCGCGCGCTGCGTGGGGTCTGGCTCGTCGACCGGGTACGCCTCGGTGAACGCCTGCGCGTAACCGCTCAGCCCGCCGAGCAGCTTGAGCCATTGCCGCCCCATCAGCAAGCGCAGGTCCAGCGCCGCCGGTTTGCCGCCGATCATCAGCGGGATCGGGCGGCGCTCGACTTTCGTCTCAAGTGGCACGCCCTCTTCAAATGGTTCGGCGCTGTGCCCGTCTGGGCGATATTCTTGCAAGCGCGTCGTCGCCAGGTGCACGCGCGCCAGGACCGGCGATCCGGCATCGTCACCGATGAACTCGCCCATCTGCCACTGCCGCGTGAGGAACCACAGCGCGTCGCGGACCTCGGCCTTCAGCGCGCGGTCGAAATTCAGCGTGCGCGGGCGGCCTTCCAGCCGGTTCCAGAGGGTGATCGCCGGGAACGCGCGTTTCACCAGTTCCTGCTGGATGTTGCTGATGATGAATTGCTGCTCAGCCATTGTTGTCTCCTGCGAGCACCGCGAACACCTGGTTGTTGGCAGCGAGGTTGGCCGTAATCGAAAGGCCGTAGAGCGTGACAGCCATCACCGTCGCCGGTAAGAACGGCGCCAGCGCGGTATCGTCCACGAATGCCGGTTCGACCGCACGCTTGCGCGCCATGGCGAGCGTTTCGTGTAGCGCGTCGACCAGGTCCTGCCACTGCCAGCGCCCGACAAACTGCGGCGGCGTGACCAGCAGCATCGCCTGCGGCGGCTCGGCGTTGGGCCGGTCGTAGTGGAAGGTGAGGCCGGTCGTCTCTTCCGCCCCGGGGATTACCTCGGTCCACTCGTCGAGCAGCAAGCCACACTGCGGCGCGTTGCGATTAAAGGGCGCGGCATAGTGCGCGGTGTAGAGCACGCGATCCGAGTCGATCGCGTAGTCCGGCGGGAATTCCAGCGCTAGCCACGCGTCGTTCTCCTGATAGGGGAACTGCGCGGGCGTAAGCTCTGGCGCGCCGGAACCGAACGCCTCGGAGAGCATCACCACACGCTCCCAGTGCGCGATCTTTTCACGGACGCGCGCCGTGCCGTACAGCCACTCATCCACCGGAAAATCGACGTTGAGCGTGCCGGTCAGGTAGTTCAGCAGCGTGCCGCTCGCGTTAAACGCGTTCTCCCACTCTACACCCTGCTCTGCGCTGAGCGTGAACTCCGGGATCAACACGAACTCCTGCCCAAGCAGCGCCTTCGCGCCCGCTTGCAGCGCACCAATACGCTCGGCAGCCTCTGCCGCCGCGTCGTGCGCGTCAAGCTGCGCCTGCGCCGCGGCGAGCCGCCGGTCCAGGTCCGCGCCCAGGCCGATCGCCAGCAACTCGTTGGCGAACTGGATTATCTCGTCTTCGCTGGCGGTGATCGGGAAGTCGTCCAAATCGAACTCACTAACTGGCAGCAGCCCCTGCACCGCCGCGACCAACGACGACAGCGGGTGCGAGCCGCTCAGCAGCGCGTCGAAGTCGTCCAGGCGGTCTTGCATCGCGCCGCGCTTGGTATCAAGGAGGTTGCGATAGTCCGCCGGAGTCGCCGGGAGCGGGTTCTCCGGCTCGGTGGTGACGTATCGCTCCGCTGCGATCAGCAGGTCGAAGCGCTCGGAGTCGAGCGTAAGGCCGGGCAGCGCGTCGTACTCGGCCATCGCCGCGTCGAACGCGGTCAGGCGCTCGGTCCACCGCGCGACCAGATCATCGACTGCGTCCAACAGCCGGGTATAGATGCCCGCGCGCCGCTGCGTGATAAAGCCCCAGCCGGTCTGCGGGATGCCGCTGCGACTGGCGCGCTCCAACAGCGCGATCAAGTCGTCGGCGAAATCGTCAATCCCGTTCAGCACGTCGCCGCGATGCGTCGCCAGATCATCCAGCAGCGGCTCCAGCGCGGCCTGATAAGTCGCCAAATCCCCACGCAGCGCCGTGACGGTCGCGTGCGCGGTCGCCACGCGGTCGCGGTTGAGCGTTTCGGTCGCGTCCTGCTCCGCCTGCGCTTCCACCGGCAGCATCACGTCAGTCGCCTTGAGCGGGCGCGAGATCAGCGCGATCTTGCGCAGGCTGGCGATCAGCGGCATCAGCTCGAAGAAGGTGAACCGGGTCAGGTCGCTCGATTTGCGCGTGTATTCGATGCGCAGCGCGGCGTCCGGGCGCGGGTTCTGCGTCTGGATCGCGTGCCGCAGCGCGCGGTCGTCCAGCTCCGCCAGCGCGGGCGCCGTGACCTCGGTCAGGATGTAGAGCAGGTCGATCGGCTGCAGGCCGAGGTCCGCCTGCGTGACGGTGACTTCCGTCTCGCTGCCATCCACCGGATCGGTGATGATCACGATGCAGAAGACCTGCGCCGGATCGGGCAAAACGCTCGCCAGCCAGTCATTCAGCGCCGGTTCCGCCCGGCTGCGCGGCGTGACAGCCATGCCGGGGATCGGGCTGGTCGCGGGGTCGAGGCCGCTGCGAAGTTGCACGCCCACACGATGCGTCAGCGCGATGCCAGTACGCGGCGTCTGCACCACGTCGGGGATCGGCGGGAAGTTGCCTTTGCTGTACGTGTCGAGCGTGCCCGCCGCCCGGTCATAGTTGCCCATCGCGGCGTGATGCACCGATTCCGCGATCGCCACATCCGCCACCGCGTCGTGCGTATCGAGCATCCGCTGCACCTCGGCATTGATCGCGGCGGCTTGGGCGGCGCTGGCAGGCGGCAAGTCCTTTCCAAAGGGATATGTTGCATTGCCGGTCGATTGGATATGCTCGACCAGCTTCAACCCGTCGAGGACATTGCGCGCCTCAATCGCTTCGATGCTGGTATCCTCAGGTGGCGTGGTCGAGGCGATGCGCCTGGCTCTCAGCGGGAATGCTTTCCGCAGGTCGTAGATGAACTGGTCCACCTCGGCGAGGTTGTGGCTGTCGTGCAGGCCGCGCTCGAACTGGTAGCCGAGCAGCGCGCTCAGGCTCTGCCCCTGGCGGATACCTTCGATCGCGCTGATCGCGCGGCGCACGCGGTCCGATGACAGGTTGACCGCCAGCGGATCCTCGTTCGACGCGTCGGCGTTCGACAGGTAGCCATTGCGCAGGATCGCGGCAGTTACCGCATGATTGAGCGAGGGCGCGTGGATGTAACCGCCATTCGTCGGGTCGAACATCAGTGGCGGCGCGTCGGGATCGGTGTTGAACACCTCGTCCAGTTCCGGTTCCAGCGTGACCGGCGTCAGCGCCTTGCCTTCCGGGCGCAGGTCTTCGACCCAGCCATACGCGCCGACGTACAGCCCGCGCCGCACGTCGTCTTCTTCGTCTCCATCCCGGCGCTGCGCGCGCATCAGCATGAGCTGGTAATTGAGCAAGCCCAGCTCCCACGCGTCCAGCCGGTACGACACCGTGTCGATATGCTCGGCGAACAGACGCTCCAGGCGCGCGGTCGGCACGTCCTGCAGCCGCTCCAACGCCTCGATCTGCTCGCGCAGGTCGGCGGTCGCGATGGCCTGCTCGCCATCCGTCTGCGGCAGAAGCTGCGTGATGTGATCGGCGACCAGCACGTTATGACTGCCGGTGATCTCCGGGCTGGTCTTATACAGATGTCCGAACCGGCTCTCGCTGGCTTCTGCTTGTTCTTGCACGTGGATGAACTTCGGCTCGTGCCGCACGGCTGCGACCTGGTCGTTATCGAACAGGCCCGCGATCGCGTGCAGGTTGATGCTGGTGATCCAGTACGACTGCATCAGCGCATAGCGCGCCAGGATGTAGAACAGCGCAGTCGGGCGGACGTTGTCGGTAAATCCGTCCTGGCGGCGGAGCGTCTCCAACGACGTGCGCGCCGCGTCGATCAGCCACGTCAAATAGTTGCGGTTGTCCGGCGTGTAAACGCGGATCGGGTCTGTTTCCGACAGCGGCACATCGTCGATGACCGGCCCCTGCATCAGGTGCTGTGCCGAGATGAACAATCGCTCCAAAATATCGGGCATGATATCGCGCGTGTAGCCGAACTCGGCCAGCAGATCCTGCCCCGCCCGGATGTAGATCGCGGCGCGAATGATGTCCGAAAACACGGCGCCAGAGCCGGTCATGTTCAGCAGATTGTAGAGGTGGTCGATGCTCTCGGCGTATCGCTGGTGATACTCGACCGATGCGGGATGCAGCCCGACGATATCCAGCAGGATCTGGTGCGGGTCTTCGGACGCGTTGTAGTCGCGCTTCACGCGCGCGACCTTCGCCGCCATATCCGTCCAGTAGCCGTCCAGCCGCCGCAGCACGTTATACAGTTGCCCTAGATACGATCCGCCGGGAACCGTCCGCAGATGCGACACGACCGGCCCCGCGCCAGACTCGCGCCCGCCCAGCCAGCGCATCCGCGAGAAGACGCTGGTCGGCAGGATGCCATACGGCTGCGCGCCGATCCGCAGCGCAGGCAGCGGCCCGCGCCCGCTCACAAACTGCGTGAAGAACGCGCGCGTGAAGCGGATATCGTCGCGGTCGAACAGCGGCGCCATCATGGTGTCCATCATGTAGCCAAGCGTGCCATTCCACAGCGCGATGTTCATGGCACGCGCTTCAAGCTGGTCGGTCCCGCCCGAACCGGGGATCTTCTGCACGACCGCCGGGTTCAGGCCGAGCGTATCCGCCAGCCACTGGCCATCGCGCCGCAACAGCGGGTCACTTTCCGGCGTGTAAAGCGCGTCCGCCTTGAAGTATTCCTCGAAGGTCGCGTCAGCGTCTTCGGCGTGCGTGTATCCCGCGCCACCCTGCTCGGTGTTGTTGGTCGGCGTGCCTTGCGGCAGCAGGCGAATCCCGGTGCGGCTGTAGTGATGGTGTTCGAACAACGTCTCGACCAGTTCCTTGCCGCCCTGCTCGTCCGCGCTAAGCCGCACGCCGAGCACGATCAGCCGGTCGAAGCCGCGCCGCGCCTGATCGACGGTCAGGTTGATGCGGAAGCCCATCCCCACCTGCACCGCGCGCTCGAAGTCGACCATCCACTGCATATCGTCGGGGATGACCAGGTCGCCGTTCTCATCCGGGCGGAGTTGCTCGTCTTCCGGAGCGGACGGGTCCGGCCCGGCGACCAGCGGCGAGGGGATCGGGTTGCCAATCGCCTCAAACGACACGCTGTCGCCAATATAGCCGAGCAGCACCAGCCGCTCCGGCAGGATCCGAACCTTCGGCGGCTGCGACCACGACTGCTCTTTGCTGGGGAACGTCTCCGGCGAGGGGAAGTCGATAAACGCGACCGTCACCGTCACGTCCGCTTTGGTCAGCGGCGGCGTGGGGACCGCGCTCAGATTGGCAGGCGTCATCTTCGCCAGCGCCTCGGCCCGCGCTGCGCCGACCGCTGCTTCGAGCGCGTCCTGCGCCGCCTGGACCTGCGCTGCGTCGCCATCCGCCAGCCAGATCGCGCGCCAATAGTCAGCCGCGACAGCTTTGTCTGCCTCGCTGAGCGTTTCCTCGCTGCCAACCACCAGAATCACATCGCTGGCGGCCGTACGAACCGGCGCGTCGTCCGGGTTCTCCGGCGCGTACGAGCGCGCGATCCACGCGCCGCGCCCAGCGCCATGACTGGCCACCAGCCCGCGCCACGCGCCGCGCTCCAGGTCTTCGTCGCCGCCCGCGGCCCACATCTCGGTCCAAAACATCTGCGCGCTGTGAATCTCGGATTCAGACAGCACCAACTCAAAGCGGTCCACCGCCAGCTCGTCGGGATAGACGCGCACCCAAAGCTGCGGCCTGCGGTCGCCCGTGCGCGGCTCGATGACGGTTTTGAAGCGCGTCTCGATGCGCAGTGGAAACAGCAGGATCGGGTATGCATCGTTGAAGCGGTCGATCATCTGGCGCGGGTCGGTGAACGGAGCCGCTTCCTCGAACAAGCCCGCAACCCGCTCCGAGAGCGCGGCGTATTCCTGGCGGCGGCGCTCGAGTACCGTCTCAGCGCGGGCGATGCGCTCGTCCAGCACCGCTATTTCGCGCTGCAGCCGGTCATCGTTCGCGTCAAAGTGACGCAGCAGGCGCTTCTTCTGGCGTTCGAGCTTCGCCCGCTGCTCGCGCGCGACGTGAAGCGCCTGGTTCGCGCCCTCGCGCTGGCTTTGCGCAGCCGCCACCTGGGCTAACACACGATGGGGATCGCTCATGCGTAAATCTCTCCGCTCGATTAGCGCTCTCGCAGCATTTCCGAGGCGTGTACGGCAACCAGCACCGGCACTTGATACAGGACGTAGGCCAGGTCTGCCGCGTTGGTGCTGGTATTCCAGCTTACGAACCGGTCCTCTTCCCACTGGCCGTGCTTCTCTGCGACGTCCGTCGCCGTCGGTTCGACCAGCGTGAAGTTCTGGTTGATCGCGATATGCGCACCCGGCGCGCCCGGCAGCACGTCTTCCCACGACAGGTCGTTCCAGATGTTGATCGCGGGCTGCTGGTCGATATCCAGCCCGAAGCGTGGCTCACCGGGGCGCTCCTTGATGACGAAGAACCAGCCTGGGTCGTCGCCCGGCTGCGTGCCGTCGTCGCCCTTCGCCTCCTCAGCGGTCAGGTCGAAGCCGAAGAAGTAGATATCTGGCGCGACCTGCGCCTGGTACAGTGGCGTCTTGACGATGTCACGCGGGGGGTTGGCTTCTTGCGCAGGCGTCAGCTCGACCAGCCGCCGCTCCACCGTGTTGTCGATGTCGTCGTTGCTCGGCTGCCAGCGCGCGCGGTGCGCGTAGATCACCGCGTTCGGATACTTCTTCAACAGCTCGCCGCGAATAACGAGCACTACTTCCTGCTCGGCCTCGCCACCTTCCTCGCGGTGATCGTGATCACCCAGCTTCGAGAAGCGGGACCACAAATGCAGCGGCGGGATATCGCGCAGCTTTTCGCGCAGCGCATCGGGGTCGAGCGACGTGTCGGTTTCGAGGTAGCTCGTCACATCCCAGAACTGGCGGAAGTAGCTGCCGCGCTGGTCGGTCGGATACTCGCGCCACAGCAATTCGCGCGCAAACTCGTGGTTGAGGCCGGCCATGTACGCTTCGATGAATTTCTGGTTGGTTTCCAGCAGCGTGATGCTGTTCTGCTCGATCAACTGAATGTTCGGCAGAAACAACTCTGACGACTTATCCACCAGCGGCTTGTACATGGGGATGTCGAACTCAGGGTAGGCCATCGCCTCGACGAACGTCTCGACCATTTGCGAAATAATCCAGCCGGGGATGGTGATCGTCCCCAGCACCCGCTTCGGCACCGTCACCTTCGGGTCGATCGCGGTCACGATCTGCCCGGCGAGTTGCGGCAGATTCAGCCGCTGGCGCGGTGGCGGCGTGCCGACGGTGGCGCTCGCCACCAGCAAGCTGTTGACATCCACCAGCGATCGCTTGAAACGGATCGCCTCGCGGCTGTCCGTATTCCCTTGCTCCGGCACGAACGGCGTGCCAAACGGCACGATCTGGAAGTTCGGCACTTTCGGCAGGCGATCAACCGCGTCAGGCGTCTGACCATCCCCGCGCACCGAGTCTGCCGGTTGCAGGGCGCGCTCCACGCGCGCAGGCGCCAGTACGCCAGAAGCAGCAGCCCGATCCCGATCAGGCTGATGGGAATGCAGATCGGGATCAGCATCAGCAGAAGCAGCAGGATGATCCCCACCACGATCGCCAGCCGCCAGGGGAAGCGGCGCAGGATATCTGGCACCTGATCCGGCACGCCGGGCGGCGTCATGTCGTCTGCGACATCCTCGACGGTCGGCAGGCCGGGCGGCGTCACTTTCGGCGGCTGCGCGTCGATCTCGCCTGCGTTCACGCGCGTGATGAGCGTGTCCGGGCGGATCGTACCGTTGAACGGCAGCGAGCGCACCAGCCGCCCGCGCGGGCGCGCGATCCGGCGCATAGCGGTCGAGGTCAGCACAGGCGGCGCGACGCTGGTGTTGATCTGGTAATAAGCGGTCTTGCCGCTCGCCATCACGCGGCGATGCAGCGGCGCGGTCAGCGTCAGACCGCGATCAACGCTCGCCTGCTGCAGCGGAATCAGGTGTTTGGCATACCACACGTAACCGGTCTCGCGGGCAAACTGCGCCCAGCGGATGCGCCGGTTCGCCTCGAGCACATCCCCGATCTGCTCCCACGCCGCGTCCATGTACTGCTCTTGATTGTCCTGCACGACGCCGGTCCCGAAGCCTGCCGGGACGCGATAGCGTGGGTCAAGGTTCAGGTCGTGCACCCAGTTCTCGACCGGGCTGAGGGGGTTGCCGTCGCGGTCTTCGAGCAATCGCTTGGTCAGCGCGTGCCACTGCCCGTACAGCGGCGGCGTAATCATCGGATCGGGGTCGTCGTCCGGGTCCGCGTCAGGATCATCTTGAAAGACGCCATCCATCCCGGCGTCGGTGTTGGCGTCGTCCGCGGCTTTCTCCTGGTAGTCGTCGGCCAGGTTGATCAGCGCGCCAAGCCGCTCCTGAAACGGGTGCGGGCGCGGCTGGTCCCACTGGTCGTACATATCGGCCTCGGCCAGTTCTTCCGGGCTGAGCAGCACGCGCGGCACAGCCAGCGCCCCGCCCAGCCGCAGCACGCCCTGCAAGTGGGGCTCGGTGATGCCGGGCAGGTTCGCGCCGGGGTTCTGCACGTCCATATCGCGCCGCCCCACGCGCGGATCGACCGGCTTCGGCTCCAGCAGGCGGACCAGGTATTCAAAGTCACCCTTCGTGCCGGTTTGGAAGAACCAGCGGAAATAGACCGGGTAGTGTGTCGGCTCCTGGCGCGTGCCGGACGTGTATTCCGCCCAGGCGGAAAAAGTCGCATGCGGCGTGGCGGCGGGGTCGAGGCCTAGGCCCGCCAGCCGCCCGCTCTCGAACACCGGCATCACGAAGGCATGATAGGCAGTGTTCTCTTCGAGCTTGCGCGGGCAGATCAAGCGCGAATAGCCCAGATCCGGGTCTTCGTCCAGCGTGGATTGCACCCTGGGCAGCACCGCGCCCACATCGTTGCTGGTGATCTCGCTGTCGCTGGCGGTCAGGCCGCGATTCATGTGCACGTGCGCCCAGGCCCACAAGCCTTCCGCGTCCGGGAACACGCTCGCATCCGGCACGCTGATATACGGCAGCGGCTTGCCCTGGATGTTGCGTCCTTCCTCGAACTCGCCCTCTTTGAGCACCACCAGCGCGATCCACGGGCGCAGGCGGTGGCCGCTCGGCGCAGCAGGTGTATAGCGCCAGGGCAGGTCCTCGTCATAGAATTCGACGCACGGCAGGTAGTTCGGCTCAAAATTCGTGATCCAGTTGTGCGGCTCGGTGCGGATGATCGCGCGGCTCTCCAGCCCGACGATGTCACCGGGGCCGTAAAGGCTGACCGGGCGCGTGATCGTCTCGGTCTGCGTGCCACCATCGGTCGTGGTCGCGTTCAGTTCCAGCGACACCTGCACCGCAGCGCGCACCTTCACGCTGGCATCCAGGTCCGCGCTGGTGATCTGGTTGGCGACGCCCTGTCGCAGCCAGGGCAGAAAGGTGTAGGTCGGCAAAGGACTCATTGCGCCACCTCAAACTGTGGAATGACATGGACCGCGTCCGCCATGGCGGGATCGGTGCCGATCATCTGGTGCATGTAATCTCGCGCCTGCGCCTCGCTGTTGAATACGACTTGCGCGCTAACCGCCTGGTTGTTCTCCTGGAACGCGACCGTGTACGCTTCTTCGTGCGTGGCAATCGCATCCTCGTAGGGTTTGAGCTTCGACTTGTACGCCTTCGAAAGCGGCGACTGGCTGATGCTGGCGCCCTTCAGGAAGTGCGCGAACAGGCCGCTGATGTCCACCACGAAGCGCCGCACGAAGCGCAGGTAGTTGTTGTCGATGATGATCTCTTCGTAGCGGATGGTGCGCTTCACCGCGCGGCTGGAACGCAATTGCTCGCCCGCGACTGAGAGGTCCAGACCGCTGTGCTGCTTCTGGAAGGCGGGGCGCGACAGCTTGTTGCCGTCGTCCATCGACTGGAACTGCGCCACCGCGAACTGATCTTCCGCGTCGCGCACCTTGTCCAGCCCGCCCGCCCCCACGTCGATCGTAAACCGCTTGGCGTCGCTGATCGTCTGGCTGCCGAACTTGTCCACGTCCAGGTCGAGCGGCACGAGTTTCTGGCTGACTTGCAGCGTACCGACCGGGTGCAGCACCAGATCTTCCGATTCCGTCTCTTCGAGCTTGCGCAGCGCGACCAGCAGGCTGTTTTCCGGCGGCAGCAGCGCGCGCCAGTTGGCCGGTTTCTCCAGTTCAGCCTTGAGCAGCGGGACGACGGCGATCGGCGGCAGGGATGTATCTTGCGAGTCTCCCCAGGTGATGTCGAAGTCCGCCGAGATCTCAAAGAATAGCAGCGAGATCGAGCCGGAGCCGCGCGCCCGGTATGGTGTCGGCCCTTCGAGCGAGAAGCGCAGGCGGATGCTGAACAGCCCCACGCCGAACGCCTTGAGCGACACCGAAGCCGAGATCTCCGCGATGAAGTAGAACGGCGAGAACTGGATCAGCACGTCGAAGCCGATATGACCTTCGATCTTGAACGCGCTGAAGCCAAAGTACAGTTCCGCCTTCGCGCCGAACTGCACCGTGTTCGACGTGACCGCGAAATACCCTTCCACGCGGATGCGCGCCATCGACTGGTTGAGGATGCTGACCGCGATGCGCTTGGGCGTCGGGAACGGCAGCGGCGGCGGGTTGAAGCGCGGATGGAAGCCGCCCACGCTGACGACAAAGTTCGCGTCGTCGCCAAACGCCACCAGCAGTCCCATCTCGCCTTCGATCGTCACATACAACACGCGCGATTCAAACATCGCCGCAAAGAACCAGATGCGCTGCTTGTCGAACTCGATCGCGCCGATGAAGTTCACCTGCAACACGATCAGCGCGGCCTCTTCGGCGGGTAGGGCAACCTTCAAGATGCCGACAATTGCGATGTTGCCGGGAATCTCGATGATGATCCCCATCGAAATGCTAACCAGCGTCGGCGTGCCCCAGCCGATCTTGACCATCGGGCCGATCAGGAACTTGCCTTCTTCCGGCGGGAAAAACGTCTTCAGGTCGCTGATGATGCGCGGCGCGTTGGCGATCACATCCGTCGGGAACATGACGCTTTCAAGCGCACCAGTCCGCACGCCTTCCGCCAGCGCGTCGAGGCGCATCGTGCGGTTCAACCCCAGCAGCCCGCCAACCGCCAGCAGCGTGAAGCCAAACCCAAGCTGGATGCCGGTCCCGAACTCCGCAGTGATGATCAGCAGCAGCGAAAAGCCTTGCGAGCCATCCTGCATCTTCGTCGTGATCAGCCCGATTGCCGTGACGGTCACGATCTCCGCGAGCGAAAGCTCGAGCGCGCCCGCGTATTCGCCGTTGTCCGGGTCGAAGAACAGGTAGCCGCCGCCTTTGACGACGCCGACATCCAATGACAGACCGGCGCCCTTCGGCGGCTTGAAGCCGATCGCGAAATCGACCGGGCCGATGTTCCCATCTCCGCCCGGTGGCAGGCTAAGCGTCGCTTCCAGGCCGATCTGCTCGATCACCGCTTGCAACGGGCCGAGCATCGCCTTCATATCCACCGCCAGCCCGATCGGAAACCCACCCGCGTCCAGGCCGACGCTGATCGTCAGCGCAGTAAGGTCAATCGGTCCGAGCGAAACATGCAGCGGAACCTGGATATCAAGCGTGCTGCTGCCGACGAAGAAGATGCCCTCTTTGGTCGAGAAGCCGACGCCGATATCAAAGTCCGACTCGACTTTCAGGCCGGAGAGGATCGTCGCCAGAAAGCCATCGGCGCCTTCCATGCCGATGAAGATTTTTCCCTTCTTGATCTCGCCGAGGATGCTGAATTCACCCTCGCCGTGATCGGTCAGCCACGCGATCCCCGCGCCGACGCGCACGACAAACTGTCGCGCCTCCATCCGGCTGGCGCCCGGCTGCCCGAGAATAATATACGGATCGCCGGTTTCGCTGCCGCCGGTGAACTTGACGAATGCATCGCCCTTGAACTGGCCCGACGGGGGAATAACCGTCACCTGGTCGTTCGGCTGAATGATGATCTCCGTGCCAACCTGCACCTCAGAGTCAAAACCCGCTTCGAGCTTGTAGTCGTCCTCCTGAAAGACCACGTCCTGCTCGAAAGTGAACGACTCCGCGATGCGGATCGACAGGCCGCGCGGGTTGACAGCCGTGTTCGCCTGCACCTCAACAAAATACACATCCAGCACGGGCGGGCTGACAGTCGTATCAAGGATCGCCGGGATGCCCGCGCGCCCCAGAATCTCCGCGACGCGTTCGAGCAGCGTCTGCCCATTGAACGACGCGCTGCCCCACCCGTATAGCGTTTCCAGATGATCAAGCGGCGATTCGATGAACTCGACCAGTTGATCGATGTGAATCACGCGCCGGACGTAAGGCGGATGGATCGGATCGGCTGAGCCAACATTCTCGTCGGTCCGCTCCAGCATGCCAATGAATTCGAGCGCTTCCGCCGCGCCGGGGAGAACCTCCAGATTGCGCGCGACGAGGTATTCCAGCAGCCGCTCAGGCAGATCGGCGGCGAAGGCCGCCACCTCGCTGGCGGGTACGCCGGTCGCGGCGCCTGCGTTTTGCAGCGTGGTCGCGATCGTGTCAATGCCGGTGATCACGCGCCGCACCACGTCGATCAGCGCCACGCTCTGCGAGACGATCTCGCCCACATCCTCGTCTTCAATCGCCTCAATCAGCGCCTGGATCAGCGGCGGCAGCTCCTCGACGGCGACCCCCACGCTATGCGCCGCGTCCATGAACGGCCCGACGCTCTCCAGCGCCGGGGGGAACTGAAGCCCCAGCTCGGCGAACAGCACGCGAATCTGCCCGGCGGTCAGGCGTTCGGACAGCGGCTCCAACAGCCGCGCCAGCGATAGCGCGATCGATTCAAGCGTTCCGGTTTCGTTTGCCATCAGGACGCTCTTTTTCGCTCAGTCAGCGGATAAACGGGTGTCCGCGAGTTCCGGCAAAATTTGTTCCTCTAGCGCGTCGGCAATCTCATGCGCCGAGTCATAGCGCGTCAAGAGCTCAAGCAGCGTCGGCGCATAGCGCCGCACCGCCTCGCGCAGCGGCTCGCTACCATGCGCTTCGAGCGCGGTCGCCATGCCCGCCAGCAGGTCCGCCCGGCTGACGCCTTCGATCGCGTCCGGGATGCGGTACTGCGGGCGTTTGGCGCTCCGTCCGAGCGCGGCCAGGTACGCCGGTCCCTGCTTGCGGTGCCAGGTGACGGTCACGGCGCGATTATGCTGGATCAGGCGGATGATCTCGTTCTTATGCGTGTCGATCATGTCGAGCAGCGCGCGCCCCTGCTCGGTCTGCGCCAGGCGGGTTTGCAGCAGCCCGATCAGTTCCGAGGCTTCCGGCTGCTCGCGCCTGAGAATCACAGGCTCAGTCACACGCATGGCCGCGCCGAGCGTGTTCAGGTCGCCTTCGGGGATGGTGATATTCAGCGCGGACATCACGGCGCTGATGGGGCAGGCGACGCCATGGCCAAACAGCGCGTGGCCAGGCTTCAAGTACGCACCCCACATCAACCCAATTACCTTGTTATCCTGGTCGACCAGCACCGAGCCAGAGTCGCCAAAATCCTGAAACTTGGTGACGCCTGTATTTGGCCTGACTAGTATCTGATCGGTGCGAGCGGGCGTGCTGTCCGAGGCGCCGGTCGAATGCGTGATCGAAATCACCGTCCCTTCCGTGCGGTCGCTGGTCTTGCCGACCTTCACCACCGTGTCGGTGCTGACGGTAGCGGCGCGGCTGCCCTGCACCGTCCCGTCGGAACCGTCCGAATTGAGCGCACGGATGATGTTGGTGATCCCAATCCCGGATTTTAGGTGCACAATCGCCGCGTCGACCGAACCATCATGTCTGCGATCTGAGGACGATGACTGCCCGATATCGTCGCACGCGCAGCAACAGCATGTCGTGTATTCGGGCTGGCCCATTTCAATCGAATCGGTCGCGCCGCCTGCTTCGACAACGTGCGCATTGGTCAGCGCGACGATCTCCTGCGAGCCGTTCACCTGCGCGAAGCAGCCGAGCGTCCCCTTGCCCACCGGTAGTTCATTGTCGATCTGGATGCCACCCTTCAGCGGGCGGTACTTGTTGGCGTCAAACGTTGGCGTGGGGAGATCGTATTCAATCACATCCGTCTTCACGCCGAGGATCTCGTCGGGGATTACTGCGTCTTCTGCGAGATCAGACGCCGGCAGCTTCTTCGTGACATACACCCGCCACGATAGGTCATCGGTCAGATCGCCGCCACTCTCCTTAATCCCGATCTCAACTGACACCACGCCGGGATACTGCTTCAGGGCGGCACGCGCCTCGTCGAGCATCCCCATCAATCGATCGTGTTCGCGCTTCCACGCGTCGCTTGTTTTCATCCTGCTGTCCTCAACGCTCTATCCGTGAGATCGATCGGTCACTGTGTCGCCATGTCAGCGCCATGGTTCTGGCACGCGGAGCGCGCGTTCAAGCCGCCCCGGCGCAGAGATCAGTTGTGAGTGAGTGATTGGGAGCGCAGCAGACCTGAGAGAAGCCGGTATAGGAGAGTGTGTCGCGGGCGGTAAGTCTCGCGGCAGCGGAGGGAATGACCTGCTGCAAAAGTAAGTGTTGCATGGCCTGATAGTCCGTGTGCTCCGGTGTACGTGCGATGCTATTGGCCGTGCGTTAGGGTGATGCTGGTGAATGTATGCGGATGATACGGCGCGACGCCACCTGCGCCCGCCGCTTGTTGCTCCCCCTTGATCTTTATGTTTCTCAAAGCTTAAAGCAGACCAACCTCTGAATTTTCGCATTATAGCATGATTTTTCTGCGGAGAAGAGTGACGCGCTGGATTTTTACAAGTTCTATATAGTGAAGGCGGTCCGACACGAAATATCACACCGCGCT
>CAZVCM010000041.1:19210-22074 GCA_964626105.1 uncultured Thermoflexus sp. | reverse complement strand
GTACGCCGGGCGAATCTCGTCCGCGAGGTGATCGACGTTGCTCGGCGTGCGAGCGCCGGACACCACGTCCTCGCCCTGCGCGTTGAGCAGGTATTCGCCGTAGAAGTGATCATCGCCAGTGGACGGGTTGCGCGTAAACGCCACACCCGTGCCGCTGTTCCCATCGGCGAAGTTGCCGTACACCATCGTCTGGACGTTAACCGCGGTGCCCCAGTCATGCGGGTAGCCGAAGTTATTGCGATAGTCGCGGGCGCGCTTGCTGTTCCAGCTCTTGAAGACGGCTTCCACGCCCAGCTTCAACTGATCGAACGGGTCCTCAGGGAACACCGTGTTCGTGTGACGCTCGACCAGCGCCTTAAACCGATCGGAAGTCTTCTTCCAACCCTCAGCCGAGATGCCCGCGTCCGTCTCAACGCCCTCTTCGCGACGAATCTCCGCGATGATCTCCTCGAACGGCTCGCCGGGGACATCCAGCACAACCTTGCCGAACATCTGGATCAGGCGGCGGTACAGGTCCCACGCGAAGCGCATATCGCCGAACTTCTGACCCATCATCTCAACGCCCGCCGGCGTCAGACCCAGGTTCAGGATCGTGTCCATCATGCCGGGCATCGACTCACGCGCGCCCGAACGGACCGACACCAGCAGCGGATTCGCATCGTCGCCAAAGGTACGGCCCAGCTTCTTGCCAAGTGCGTCAAGATGCTCGAGCACCTGGTCCCACATCCCCTCAGGGAACTGCTCGTTCGCATCATAATAGGCGTTGCACGCCTCGGTCGTAATCGTAAAGCCAGGCGGAACGGGAAGCCCGATACTCGTCATCTCAGCCAGGTTAGCACCCTTGCCACCCAGCAGGTTCCGCATGCCGGAACCACCCTCTTCAAACGCGTAGACCCACTTATGTGCCATGCAGTATCTCTCCTGAACTATCTGCGGTATGCCGTTCCGAATGGAACAGATGGACACTGTCGCGATGAATTAATCCAAACAGGCATCGAATAGATCGTTAGAGGTATTGGTACACCCCGCCGCGAGCTGGCCAGCGAAGGGTCTGGTATGCTCGGTACAATCCGAGCAAGTTTGTCACCTTGCCTGAAAACGGGCCAGTGAATTAACTCACCAGACTGCGCGCCGGGTGTCATGCCCGCACAAAAATACCCCGTCGCGAGCGGCACGTCAACCCAATTCCGGCGCAGAGCACGCTTTCCCGCCGCTTGCCTTGCCGCGCAGCAAAATAGGACCGATCGCACTTGACATCCGCGGCGGGACGGGTCATAACAGATTCGCCATCTGCCGGTCCGCACCGGCCCACCTGCCCTGATGGAGAGCGCTATGGTTCTCAAACGACTCTCGTTCATTTTGCTGATTGTCAGTCTGGTCGCTGGTGCCGCGCTGTGGGGTCACCCCGCGCCGCTGCTTGCGCAAGACGGTGAGAGCATCCCTGTCCCCACTGGACGCCTGCTCATCGGAGACGACAGCGGCCTGTCGGCCATGCTGGCCGATGGGTCCGAGAAGACAGTCCTCGTCGAGGAAAGCGAGCCGGGCTGCTGGCTGCGGGACGGCGCGTGGAGCCCCGACCAGCAGTGGGTGATCTACACACGCATTTGCGGCGGCGGCGCGCCGACCGACTGGCACGCGCCCAACCGGACCGCGACCGTCCATCTCTATGATATCGCGTCGGAAACCGCCAGCGAGCTGATCCCGAACGATGGCACCTACCAGGATTACGTCGGCGGGTGGAGCCCAGACGGTGAGACGGTTATCTTCTACTCTAACCGCGCCGGAGAGCATTACAACCTCTTCCTGTACGATTTTGCCAGCGGCGAGACGACTCAGATCACCGATTTTCAAGACGATATCGGGCGTGTCACGTTCGACCCGACCGGGCGCTACCTGCTTTATAACCGCTACGTGATCACCGCCAGCGAGGTGCGCTGGGAAGTCCGCGCGCTGGACCTGACCACCGAGACCGAGACGCGCGTCGGGGTCGGCATGACGCCGCGTTGGAGCCCAGACGGTCAATGGATCGCGTACACAACCGAGGGCGAAACTGCCGACGTGTTCGTCATGCCCGCAACATGCATCCTTGAGAACACGGAATGCAACCCGACCACCAACGCGCGCAATATCACGCAGACGCCTGGAGTCGTGGAGCGCGAGCCGCTTTGGAGCCCCGACCAGACACAGATCGCCTACCTGCGCGACACCAATCCGGAGGTCGCGACGACCACCTGGGACATCTATCGCCAGGAGCTGCGCACCGGCCTGCTGCAGCGCGTCACCAACACCGGCGATGTCAGCGAGCGCCACACGGATTGGGAGCAGGTTGACGTGGAGCGCGCTACCATCGCGGACGAGCTGCC
Organism: uncultured Thermoflexus sp.; assembly: GCA_964626105.1. Taxonomy (GTDB): domain Bacteria; phylum Chloroflexota; class Anaerolineae; order Aggregatilineales; family Aggregatilineaceae; genus DYGX01. The sequence continues at coordinate 19,711 of CAZVCM010000041.1, read as the reverse complement.
GGTGATCGTGCGTATCATCGCCCGCGAAGGAACCGTCAACTTGCGCGAGACGCCGTCCACCAACGGCGACATCATCGGCGTGGTGAGCTTCGGGCAGTTGATGTATGTGCAAGGCGCCAACGCCGCGCGTGACTGGTACCGCATCACGCTGCCGGAAGATGGCGCGCAGGCGTGGGTCTTCGCCTCGCTCACCGAACCAGTCCAGGGGGACCCGGCGCGCGTCCCGCAGGTCGACGAATAGCGACGGCGCGTTCAATCGTTGAACTTGGGCGGCGAGAAGCAGCACATAACCGGCTGTTTCCCGCCGCTTTTTTCTCGTGTCAAAACCCTGGGACGACCCCGCCGCCTATGCTACAATGGCAGGCATGTCCGACCAGACTTCACAGCGGCCATACCGCTATTACGATCTGATTATGGCGCTGTTCGTGACGGTGCTGTTGATTAGCAACCTGCTCAGCAGCGCGAAGATCATCGGCAGCGCGGTGTCCCACATCTTGCGAT
>CAZVCM010000041.1:0-19200 GCA_964626105.1 uncultured Thermoflexus sp. | reverse complement strand
CGCGTCAGCCTCGGATCGCTCGATCTCGCGTTCGACGCCGGGACGCTGGTCTTTCCGATCAGTTACATCTTCGGCGACGTGCTGACGGAGGTTTATGGCTACCGGCGCTCGCGCCGCGTGATCTGGGCGGGGTTTGGGGCGAACGTGATGCTCGGCTTTTTTGTCTGGCTGGCAAGCGCGCTCCCCGGCGAGACGGAATGGCAGGGCTACGCCGGGCAGGACGCTTACGACGCGATTCTCGGCGGCATCAGTGGGCTGATTGTCGCCAGCCTCGCAGCGTATTTTCTAGGCGAGTTCTCGAATAGCTACGTGCTCGCCAAGATGAAGGTCTGGACAGGCGGGCGCTGGCTCTGGATGCGGACCATCGGCAGCACGCTGGTGGGCCAGCTTATCGACACGACCATCTTCATGGTGATCGCGACTGCGCTCGGCGTTTTTCCGTCCGAGCTGATGCTGACGCTGATCGCGACCAATTACATCCTGAAAGTGGGCTTCGAGGCATTGCTCACGCCATTAACCTATCGCATGGTCACCTTGCTCAAAGCCGCCGAGCGCGAAGACTACTACGACCGCCAGACCGATTTCAACCCGTTCAAGCTCAGTTTGTAAGCGCCGCCTCTCCTCATACAGGACATTGACCCATGGCTGACCAACTGCCCGACGATCTCTTGTCTGACATTCCACCGCCCGATAACTTGCCGCCAGGGCACAAAAGCGGCTTTGTCGCCGTGATTGGCCGCCCCAACGTCGGCAAATCGACTCTGATGAACGCCATCCTCGGCCAGAAGCTGGCGATCGTCAGCCCCAAACCGCAGACCACGCGCCTGCGCCAGTTCGGCATCTTCACAGAGGATGCCGTGCAGATCGTCTTCATCGACACACCCGGTATCCACAACCCGCGCACGCCGCTCGGTCGCTTCATGGTAACGGTCGCGCTCGACGCGCTCAAAGATGCCGACGTGATCCTGTTCATGGTCGACGTGAGCGAGAACGTCACATCCGAAGACCGCGAGATCGCGGATCTCGTCCGCCAGGCGCAAGCCGAGACTCCAGCGCTGCTAGTGATCAACAAAGTGGACCTCGCGGAAAGCCCCGACGCCTTGCAGCGCCGCGTGGGGTGGTTCCGCGAACTGGTCCCCGAGGCCGAGTGGATGACGACCATCGCCTCGACCGGCGAGGGTGTGCCACAGGTGCTGCAGGCGATCATCGACCGGCTGCCCGAAGGCCCGCGCTATTACCCGGCAGACCAGCTTTCCGACACGGCGGTGCGCGACATCGTCGCCGAGATCGTGCGCGAGAAGGTGCTGCTCAATCTGGAGCAGGAAGTCCCGCATGGTGTGGCGACGGTCGTCGAGGAGTTCAAGCAGCGCAGCGACGAGATGACCTACATCAACGCGACAATCTACGTTGAACGTGAGTCGCACAAGGGGATCGTCATCGGCAAGAAGGGGCAGATGCTGAAGACGATCAGCCAGCAGGCGCGAACCGAGATCGAGTCGTTTCTCGACACGCGCGTGTACCTTGAGCTGTGGGTAAAGGTGCTGAAGAACTGGCGCCGCGACGAGAAGTCGCTGCGGCGGCTGGGTTATCGCATCAATCGCGACCTGTAAGGCGGGCGCGGTGATGCGTGTGATACCCGCGACCCCCGCCGATCGTGAAGCGTGGCTCGATCTGGCGCGCGAGGTCGAGCCGCTGTTCGGCCCGATGGCCGCCAATCCGGACTTTCACGCCGCGCTGGATCGCACCATCGCCAGCGGCACAGCGTTCTGCGTGCGCGCAGGCGACGGCCTGCCGGGCGCGCCGCTGCTGGGCGGGCTGCTGTGGTTCCCCGAGCCGCCCCATTACACGCTAGGCTGGTTGGTTGTTGCGAAACGAGCGCGGCAGCAAGGGATCGCCCGCCGCCTGGTTGATCACGCGCTGGCGACCGTTAGCCGCCCGGCAACCGTCCGCCTGACCACCTTCGCCGAAGGCGTGCCAGAAGGCGACGCAGCGCGCAGATTCTACGCGCGCATCGGGTTCCGCCCGGCAGGTCCCGCGCCGGACAACCCCGCCGGGTTCCCCTGTGAGACGCTTTCGCTCGTGGTTACGTGGCAGAGCACCGCGCGTGCCGTGATCGCGTCGGACGGGCGCTATTTGCTGGCGCAGCATCACTATGCGAACCCGGCCAACCTCGGCAAATGGTCGCTGATCGGCGGGCGCATCGAGGATGGCGAGCGCGATCCCGAAGCCGCGTTGCGGCGCGAGCTTTCCGAAGAACTCAGTGCGCCACCGGTCAAGGTCCAGCCGTTGCATATCTATCTCCACGCTGAGCGGCTTCACCACATCTTCACCGTGGCGTTGGATCATTCAGGCGGGGCGCTGCGCGCGGATCCCGCCGAGGTCGCAGCGCTCGGCTGGTTTACATGCACCGAAGTCGAAGCGCTATATCGCACCGGCGGGTTGTTCGCACCGTTCGTGTACGACGCCATCCGCGACGCGCAGCGCCAGCGCACCTGACGCCGCCGTACTCAAAAACGCCCCGTGAGTGTTCGCGGGGCGGTGCGTGTCTGTCGTTTTGCGTTACTCCGGGCGGGGAAGCGCGCTCAGCAGGGCGCGGCCTTGTTCGGCGTCGCGGTGAATCTGCGCCACCAGCGCGTCAATGCCGTCGAAGCGCTGCTCGTCGCGCAGACGCTCCACAAATGCGAGCTCCAACCGCTCGCCGTAAATCGAGCGGTCGAAGTCCAGCAGATGCGCTTCGAGCCGCACGATCTGGCCTTCAAAGGTCGGGCGACGGCCTACATTTGCCACCGCCATCAACACCTCATCGCCAACGCGCGCCCACCCGGCGTAAACGCCGTTGGCGGGCAGCATCTGCTCGTCCCAGATGTCGAGGTTTGCGGTCGCAAAGCCGATCGTGCGCCCGCGCCCGTCGCCGTGAATGACCGTTCCCTCGACCGCGTAGGGCCGCCCAAGCCACCGCGCCGCGCGGTCAACATCCCCTGCTTCCAACGCCGCGCGGATCGTGCTGCTGCTAATAACCGCGCCGCTTCCGTCGTTGCCCACCAGATCGATTGCCTCCAACACAAACCCCTTCTGAGCGCCCTGCTCTTGCAAGAACGCGACATTGCCCTCACGCTTGTAGCCGAGCGCGAAATCTTGCCCAACCCACAACTCGCGCAGCTTGAGATGCGCCAGCAACTGGTCGACAAACACCGCCGCGCGCACCTGGCGTACCTGATCGTCAAACGGGTGCGTGACCACGATCTCCACGCCAAGCGCGCCCAACAGCGCGGCCCGCTGCTCTGGCAAGGTCAGGTAATAGCGCCCTTGCGCGCGGCCCAGCACCTTGTCAGGGTGTGGAAAGAACGTGAGCACAGCGGGCGTCAGTCCGTTTTCGCGCGCACGCGCCACCAGCCGACGCAACAGATGTTGATGTCCTCGATGCACCCCGTCGAACATACCGACCGCGACAATCGTCGGGCTGGCAGGACGGGCGTCAGTGAGTTCGGTCACATGCCTCATTCTGCGTTCGTTCCTTCTGTGATGTGTGGCGCTATGAATTGTGTGTCACCAAGACCTTATGCGGCTTCCAGTGTTGCCCTTTGCGCGCCATCACTGCCAGGAAGCCGCCGCTCTCGTCATAGGCGCGCGCAAACTCCGCGTCCTCTGGCGCATCGCCAGCGGAGAGCCATTGGCCGTGCCGCACCGCAGCCGCCTGGGCCGCGTCGAGGTGCAGCGCGGGCAGATCAGCGACCGCCCAGTCTGCAGGTAGCAGCCAGCGCACCCACGTCCCGTCGGCCATCGCCGCTTCGAGCGCATCCCACGAGGCCGCATCCTCGACCGTGAAGCGACCGCTCGCCACCCGCTCCAGCGCCGCGAGGTGCGCGCCCGTGCCGAGAGCCGCGCCCAGATCATGCGCCAGGCTGCGAATATACGTTCCTGGCGAACAGGCGACTTCCAGGGTGGCGTATGGCGGCTCCCAGGCGACGATGGCAAGGCGATCGATCGTCACCGCGCGCGCCTCACGTGGGACGTCCTGCCCCGCCCGCGCCAGTTCGTACAGGCGGCGCCCGCCTTGCTGGATTGCGCTGTACATCGGCGGAACCTGCGCGATCTCACCGCGAAAGGGTTCGAGCGCCGCCTCCACCGCCGCACGCGTGAGGTGGTCAGCGGGGCGCTCCGCGACGGTTGTCCCTTCCGCGTCGTAGGTGTCCGTCTCGATTCCGAAGTGCACGCGGGCGCGGTACACCTTGCGAGAGGCCATCACGTACTCGCTCAGCCGCGTTGCCGCGCCGACACACAACACCAGCACGCCGGTCGCCATCGGATCCAGCGTCCCGGCGTGCCCGATCTTTCGCACGCCCGTCCCGCGCCGGACGCGCGCCACAATGTCATGGCTCGTCGGCCCGGCGGGCTTGTTGACGTTCAGCAGCCCGAAGGCGGTCGAACGCTCCGGCATGCTACACAACCACCGGCGATCCGGCGCGCACCGCGTCTTTCAGCAGCGCGACCACGCGTGGCACCAGCGTTTCCAGCGGCTCGTCAACTGTCGCCCCGGATGCCAGCCGGTGGCCGCCGCCGCCTAACAGCACCGCGACCGCCGACGTATCGAAGCCCGGTACGGCGCGCATCCCGATCTCGACCGCGCCGTCCGGTTTTTCGCGGAATACCGCCGAAATGTACGCCTCTTCGACCTGCACCAGCATGCTGACCAGGCCGTCATCGTCCGTGCCGTCAAAGCCGGACTGATCGAACATCTCCTGCGTGATCGACGCCCAGATCACGTGATCCTCAAGCTGCACGCCGGGCATCGCCGCCTGCCACAACCGCAGACCGGCGTAGGTCTTGCGGTTGACGGTCCGCTGCACGATCTCCGACAGCGGCGCACCGAGGTCCATCAGCCGCTGCGCCTTGCCGAGCGTGCGCACCGTCACGTTGTCGGTGCGGAAGCACAACGTGTCGGTCACCAGCCCGGTCAGCAGGCAGGTCGCGGTCGTCAAGTCAAGCGGCACCTGCATGTAGTCCAGCCAGTCGAGCACGCCTTCCGCCGCCGCAACCGTCTGCGGATCAACCAGGTTCGCGTCGCCGAAAAACGTGTTGGTCGGGTGATGATCCAGGTTGATCAGCGGGCGACCTGTCTGCTTCGCCACCTGACCGACGGCGCCCATCCGGCGCTCGTCGCCACAATCGACCGCGATGCAGAGATCGACTTCGACATTATCCAGCACGGCGTGGACCTCGTCTGCACCAGGGACAAAGCGCAGATCAGGCGGCACGCCGTCGTCGACCGCTGTAATCACCGACTTGCCCTGCCCGCGCAGCGCGCTCGCCAGCCCCATTAAGGAGCCAATCGCATCGCCGTCCGGCCCGATATGGGTCACGATCAGGACACGCTGCGCATTTGCGACCAGCGCGCTCGCCTCACTCCAATCCATCAGCGTCCTGCCCCTCTTCGTTGGGTGTCTCGGAATCGGGCTCCGGCGGGAGATCGAGCGAGTCCAACAAGCTATCGATCCGCTCGCCGCGCTCTACCGCCACGTCCCAGTGAAAATGCAGCACGGGCACGTTCCGCAACCGCACGCGCTGCGCCAGCTCGCGCCGCAGGAACCCACTCGCGCGCGCAAGCCCGGCCATCACTTCGGCCTGGTCATCTAGCGCATGCACGTACACATCCGCGTATTCAAACTCACGATCGATCTTGACGTCGGTCACAGTCACCGTGCCCAGCGCCGGATCGGTCACTTTGGTCATCAGCAGCGTGCTGAGGATATTGCGGATCAGCGTGGCGACTCGCTCTTGTTTGATACTCATGTTACATCCTTTACCTGGCCCACCCTACCCATAATTTACCCTGCGCTCAGCGGCCTGCCAACGCCAGGAGCAAGCGCTACGCCGGGCACAGACAGCACGCGAGCCAGGGACCATGACGACGCCTGGCTCGCATTCCGCCTGCCGTGCGGCAGGGATCAGTCTGTTAGTTCACCCGCTCGCGGACATAGAACTCGATCCGATCGCCTTCCTGGAACGCGTCGAAGTTCGACAGGCGGATGCCACACTCAAAGTCAGTGCGGACCTCGCGCACGTCTTCTTCAAAGCGCTTCAGGCTGCTAACGTTCGCGTTCTCGGCCAGAACCTCGCCATCACGCACTACACGGGCCTTCGCGTTGCGCCGCGCTACGCCTTCGAGGACGTACGACCCCGCGATGTTACCCAGGCGCGGCACGCGAATCACACGGCGCACCTCGGCCACACCAACGGTCTTATCCTCGTAAACCGGTTCCAGCATACCCTTGAGCGCCAGCTCGACGCTCTCGATCAGCTTGTAGATGATGCTGTAGGTGCGAATCTCCACCCCCAGCGACTCCGCGACGCGCTCGGCAGCCGAGTCGGCGCCAACGTTAAAGCCGATGATCACCGCGCCAGACGCGCTCGCCAGGTTGACATCGCTCTCGGTGATCTCGCCGACATCCGCGTGCAGCACGCGAACCGTCAAGTCGCCTTCCCGAATCTCTTCAACCGAGTTGACGACCGGCTCCAGCGAGCCATGCACGTCTACCTTGATGATCAACAGAAGCTCTTTCGCTTCGCCCGCCTGGAAGCGGCTGAAAATATCGTCCAGCGACACAGCCTGCACCGGGCGCTGCTCGGCAGCAGCGCGTTCGTCGCGCCGGTCGGCGACGATGGCGCGCGCTTCCTTAACGGTCTTGACCGCCTGGAACATATCGCCCGCGTGCGGTGGCTCGTCCAGCCCCATGATCGTCACCGGCTGCGAGGGGGCGGCTTCCTTGATTGTCTTGCCCGTCTGGTCGAACATGCCCTTGATGCGACCGGACGCCAGCCCTGCCACGATCACGTCGCCGGTATGCAGCGTGCCGTTTTGAACCAGCAGCGTCGCCACCGGGCCGCGCCCGCTTGCCATGCGGCCTTCGAGGACTGTCCCCGCCGCGGTGTGATCGGGGTTGGCGAGAATCTCAGTCTCGTCAGCGACCAGCAGAATCGCTTCCAGCAGGTCGTCGATGCCTTCACGCGTGACGGCGCTGACCGGCACCACCAGCGTATCGCCGCCCCACTCGTCGGATTTCAGCTCCAGCTCGGCAAGCTGCTGCTTGACGCGCTCCGGGTTGGCATTCGGGCGGTCGATCTTGTTCAGCGCCACGACAATCGGGACACCCGCCGCGCGCGCATGCGCAATCGCCTCACGCGTGGTTGGCATCACACCATCATCCGCCGCGACGACCAGCACCGCGATATCCGCGCCCTGCGCCCCGCGCGAGCGCATCGCGGTGAAGGCTTCGTGACCGGGCGTGTCGAGGAAGGTGACCACGCGGCCTTCCTGCTCGATCTGGTACGCACCAATATGCTGCGTGATACCGCCCGCCTCAGATTCGGTCACATGCGCCTCGCGGATTGCGTCGAGCAGCGAGGTTTTGCCATGATCGACGTGACCCAACACCGTCACCACAGGCGGGCGCGGCTGGAGCTTGCTCGGGTCGTCTTCGGAATACAGCTTGCGCCACGCAGGCAGCGCGGCTTCCTGTTCTTCGCGCGTTGGCTCTGGTGCGCGGATCGGCTGCGGCTCGAAGCCCATACCATCCGCAACAATCGCAGCGGTATCGTAATCGATCTGCTGATTGATCGTCGCCATAATCCCGTTGCTGATGAGTTCTTTCATCACCTCAATCGGGCTGGCGTCCATCAGATCGGCCAGGTCGCGCACCGTCACAAAGTCTGGAATTTCGAGGATTTGTTTCTCTTTTGCCATAGGATCAGCAGCCCCGCCGCCTCCCGGCGCGTGCCGCTAACCTCCTTTCGTGGTTATCGGATATACCGTTAATTGTTGAGCCGGGACCAGATGGCGCCCGGTGTTGTGGCTTCACGCTGCGATCAGACTTCGCTCGAAGGTCGCGCCGCGCGAATACGCGCGCGGTCATCTTCGGTGAGTGTCGTGCGCAGCGCACGATCCAGCGCATCACCAGCGAGCGCGCGATCCCAGCAAATCACCTGGTCACAGAGGTACGCGCCACGCCCGCTGCGCTTGCCAGTCGGATCAACGTGCACGCCTTCATCCGGCGTGCGCACGATCCGCGTCAGGCGGCGCTTGTCCGACGTTGTGCGGCACACCACGCAACTGCGCTGCGGGACGTGCCGCCGTCGGGGTTGACTAGTTCGCTTCACCATACGAGCCCCGGACCGGTATTCGAACCGCGAATCGCCGTGGCGTTGGTACGGTCAAGAGCCTCACCTTGCCACAGAACGCCGTTATTCGACGTCGTCCCACGCGCCACGCTGGCGGCTGCCCTTGCGGCGGCGCTTGGCGACCACCTCGCCGCGTTCCTCGTCGAAGATCAACTGGCGACGCTTCTTCTTCGACTGGCGCCGGCGCTCGATCTCGTCCAGCTCCGGTTCCTGAAAATCTTCAACCACCGGCGGCGGCGCCACTTTTTCTTTGCGGCGTGGCTTGATTTCGTCGTCCCCCACCGGCTCCGGCTCGACAAACGCCGGGGGCAGCGCCGCATCTTCCTCGAAAACAGAAGCAGGTTCGGACTGCTCCAGCCCAGCTTCGTCTTCCGCTACCTCAGCCACTTCCTCTTCAAGTTCCGCTTCGGCGACGGCTTCCTCAATTTCCTCGGCGTCTTCCGCCTCAGCCTCGTCTTCCTCGGTCGGGGGCTGCAGAATCACCAGATCGTCGAGCGCATAGCGGATCGCTTCCATCGCGTCATCGGCGGCCCCACCCTGCTGAAGCAGCGCGCGCAGCCCTTCCTCGTCGGAGAGCATCCGCATCATCAGCTCGCCCACGTTTGCCACGCGGCCAAGCGCGCGCATGATGTCGTGGTCCAGCTCCAGCTCGTCGAGTTCCATCTGGAAGGCGTGCTCTGGCACGACAGCGCGCACCACTTCCATCGCCGAACGGCGCTCAGAGCGCGCTTCGTCGCGCACAGCCAGCAGCTTGCGCTCGGCCACCTTCGCAAACTCGGTGAGCGTCTTGAACTCCTCGGGCGGGATCGGGCGGTTGGCGCGCTTCTTCTCAACGATGCGCGTCACTTCCTCGATCAGCGCCGGGTCTTCCTCGCGCAGCGTGTCCAGCGGCGGTTCGTCCAGCCGCTCGAACGCGTTGAGCACCGACTCCGACACGCTCTTGATGTCGATCCGCCAGCCCGTGAGCTTGGCGGCGAGGCGCGCGTTTTGGCCCTCGCGCCCAATCGCCAGCGAAAGCTGGTCATCCGGCACAATCACGGTCGCGGTGCGGCCCGTGTCGAAATCCTCTTCAAGCAGCATATCGCTGACACGCGCCGGGCTGAGCGCCTTGGCGATGAAGATGGCGGGATCGGCGTTCCACTCGATCACGTCGATCTTCTCGTCGCTCAGTTCCTTGACGATGTTCTGAATACGGATGCCGCGCATCCCGACACACGCGCCGACCGGGTCCACGCCTTCTTGCAACGCGGCGACAGCGACCTTCGAGCGGTGCCCGGCTTCGCGCGCGATATTCTTGATCTCCACCTGCCCGTTGTAGATTTCGGGCACTTCGTACTCAAGCAGGCGGCGCAGCATCATCTTGTGCGCGCGGCTCACCACGATCTGCGGGCCGCGGCTGTTGCGCTTGACTTCGAGCAGCAGGGCGCGGACCTTGTCGTGCGGGCGATAGCGCTCCTTCGGGATCTGCTGGTTGCGCGGCATGACCGCCTCGGCGCGGCCCAGGCTGAGCGTGATCGTCCCGCCCGAGACGCTTTGCACCGTGCCGGTGATGAGATCGCCCTCACGCTCGACAAACTCGCTATAGAGCGTCTCGCGCTCGGCCTCGCGGATGCGCTGCAGGATCACCTGCTTGGCCGTCTGCGCGGCGATGCGCCCGAAGCTCGCTTTCGTCTGCACCGGGACCATCACCAGATCGCCCAGTTCGGCGTCCGGATGGTGCTCGCGCGCTTCGTCGAGCGCGACCTCGGTCTGCTCGCTCTCGACCGACTCGACCACCTCTTTTTCGAGCAGAATGCGCATTTGGCCGGTGGGGTCGATCGTCGCCTCGACCTGCTGGTTCGACGAAACGCCTGCATCGCGCCGGTAGGCAGACACCAGCGCCTGTGACAGCGCTTCCAGCACCACCTCGCGCGGCAGCGCGCGCTCGTCAACGATTTCGTTAAAGGCCAGGGTGAAGTCGTTCTTCATTTCTCTCTGTCCTGCCGGACTCCCATTTCCTCTGCTGTTGTCGGTCGTCTTAAAATGGTCATATACAACGAAAAGTGGGGGCTGCCCACTTTTCGCGTTGGCTGTTCAACTAAGTGACACAAGTATATCACACCGCCCGGCGGCCTGCAAGAGTGCGTCTCGCGTAGACACACCGGCGGCGCGGCGGGCATCTAGCGCCCTGCTCCGCTTCCGATTGTCCGCGTCCGCAGCAGGTCCGCCACCGCGTCCAGCGAGACAATCTGCCGCTCGCGGGCGTCGCGCCACTTCGCCTCGACGCCGCCTTGCGCCAGCGCCTTCTGGCTGACCGTCAGCCGCAGAGGGGCGCCGATCAGGTCCGCATCCGCGAACTTCACGCCCGGTGACTCGCTCCGGTCATCCAGCAAGACCGCAAACCCGGCGCGTTCGAGGTCGTCCGCCAGCCGTGCGGCGAGCGCGAGTGTCTCCGGTTCTTTGCCGAGCGCGACAATATGCGTGTCAAACGGCGCGATGCTCGGCGGCCAGATGATGCCCCAGTCGTCGTAGTGCGCTTCAATCGCGACCGCCATCAGACGCTCCAACCCGATCCCATAGCTGCCAAGCACAACCGGGTGCAACGCGCCGTCCTCGCCGTGATAATGGATTCCGACCGGCTCGCTGTAGCGCGTGCCGAGCTTGAAACAGTGACCGAGTTCGATCGCCCGTGTGATGCGAAGCCGCCCGCGCTCGCAGCGAGCGCAGCGCGCCCCGTCTGGCGCCTCAGCGATATCGGTCACGAACTGCGGCGCCCAATCGCGCGGGATGTTCAGGCCGGTGACGTGATAGCCCGCCTCGTTCGCCCCGGCGACGAAGTTCGCGCCAGCGCGGACTGACGCATCAGCCACAACCGCCACCTCGTCCGCCAAACCGAGCGGGCTGGCGTAGCCCGGCACCGCGCCCACCGCGCGGATCTCGTCGTCGGTCGCCGCGCGCAGTTCCCCGCCGCCGAGCGCGTTTACCAGCTTAACCTCATTGACTTCGAGGTCGCCGCGAATGACCGCGAACACCAACCGGTCCGGCTCGGCGGGACGCTCGTGCGCGAAGAAGACCGCTTTCAATGTCTGCGCGGTCGACACGCCGATGAAAGCCGCCACGTCCTGGATCGTCTCGCAGCCCGGCGTGGCGACCTTTTCGAGCGTCTGCGGCGCGGCTTCGGGCAGCGCGTCCAGCGCGAAGGTCGCCACGTCGAGGTTCGCCGCGTAATCGCACGCGTCGCACGTGACAAACGCCGCCTCACCCTCGTCGTGCGGCGCTAAGAACTCCACGCTATCGCGCCCCCCCATCGCGCCGGAGTCCGCCTCGACCGCAACCGCGTCCACGCCCACGCGCGCGAATATCCGTATGTAGGCCGCGCGCATCTGCTCGAAGAAGCGATCCAGGTCGGCTGCGTCCGCGTGCATCGAGTACGCGTCCTTCATGGTGAACTCGCGCAGGCGGACCAGCCCGCCACGCGGGCGCGGCTCGTTGCGGTATTTCGTCTGAATCTGGTAGATGTGCTGCGGAAGCTGCTTGTAGCTGTCGATCTCGCGCGCAGCCAGCGCCGCGACCACATCTTCGTGCGTCGGGCCGAGCGCGTACTCGCGCCCCGCATCGCTGGCGAACGTCTGCAGCGCGGGGCCGAAGGTTTCCCAGCGCCCGGTCGCCTGCCAGATCTCGGCGGGCTGCACCATCGGCAGGCGGACCTCTTGCCCGCCCAGCGCGTCCATTTCCTCGCGCAAGATCGCCTCGATCCGCCGGATCACGCGCCAGCCCAACGGCATCAGCGCGTAGATCCCGGCGGCCAGTGGGCGGGCCAGCCCGGCGCGCACCGCAAGCTGGTGGCTCGGCAGTTCGGCGTCAGACGGCGCGTCGCGCAGCGTGCGGGTGAAAAGCTCGCTCAGTCGCATGGAAATCCTCCTTGCGGAACAGCGGGGCGCAGCGGTCTTGCACGCTCGGCGGGCAGCAGCCGCATGCCACCCGCCAGAAACAAAAAACCGGCGTCGGGAGTGTCCGAACGCCGGTGCGAAACCTGTGCCGGTGTTGCAAACCCGGCCCCAGGCGTCACCTCACAGACGCTGCCCGGTGGGTGGCGCTGCTATGGACGCAGGTAGGGACGGGGCCGTGCAGAACGTTGATCATGCCTCACATGCTACGAGAAAACCAGAGCGATGTCAACCATTCCGCTTGATACGCCAGAACGCGCCGCGCGCTAGCCGACTGCTTCTTCCGTCTGCTCAGTGGGCGCCGCTTCGGATACGCCGTCAACCGGCATCACGACGCGGAAGCCAACCGTCGCGAAGCCATCCTGCGGATTGCGCCGCGCGCGTGAGGTGGTTTCCATCAGCGCCACCGGATCGCTCCACGAGCCGCCGCGCACGACGCGCAGCGTGCCCTCTGCAGGGCCGGGCGGGTCGAGCGCGCCATCGTCTAGCGCTGCGTAATACGCGTCATCTGCCCAATCCGCGGTCCATTCCCAGACGCTGCCCGCGAGGTCCACCGCGCCGACCCACGACGCGCCGACGCGCCGGATCGACGGCCCAACCTCTTGCAGCCCGCCGCATTCTGCCATATTCACCAGATCGCAACTCGGCGTGTCGTCGCCCCAGGGATAGAGCGCCCCTGCCGGGCCGCGCGCCGCGTAAGCCCACTGCGCCTCAGTCGGCAATGATCCGCCCACCCACTCAGCGTAGGCGCGCGCGCCGTTCCACGTGACATACACGACCGGCGCGTCGGCGTAAGCGGGATCGTCGTAATACGTGCGGTCTGTCGGCGCGGGGCACGATCCCGCCTCAACGCATTCCGCGTACTGCACGTTGGTGACTTCCGTCTGGCTCAACCAGAACGGGCTGAGGCAGATCTCGGTCGCGGCGTCGCCGTCCTCCATCGTAAAGCAGCCCTCCGGCACGTACACCGCCGGAAGCCCGCCAACCTCCAGCGTAATCGGCAGCCAGTCGCCCGACTCACTCAGCGCGGGCGCCGCGCCGATCCCGTCCTCAGCGGTATCGTCGCCCGCGCCATCTTGCGGGATGACGATCGGCTCGCCTGAGTCGCCTTCATCCACAACGCCTTCGCCTGGCGGCAGGATGTCTCCGAGCGCCATGCTGCCGACATCCGCCGCGCCGAAGATCACGATCCGCGTCTGCCCTTGCTCCGCGTCCACGACATACAACCGGCCATCCGGGTCGAACGCCAGCCCCGCCGGAGAGCGTACTTCGAGCACGCCCGCTTCGAGGTCTTTCGGCAGGTTGAACGACAGCGCCGGCACGCCCTCGAGCGAGTACGCCACGACGCGATGTTTGTCGTCCATGTCGGTCACATATACCAGCGTGCCTGCCGGGTTGACCGCCAGATACGGGCGGTTGTACGACTGGCGGTTGGTGTGCCACATATTGACGTCCCAGGCCCGCAGCGCCAGCCCGCTCGCATCGAACACACTGATTCGCTGGTTCCACGTGTCCGCCACATAGAGATCGCCCGTCGCCGGGTTGATCGCCAGCCCGACCGGCTCGTCAAGCTGCCCCAGGCCCGCGCCCGCCCCGCCGATGTCGCGCACCAGTTCGCCATCGGGCGTGTAGACGCGCACGCGCTTGTTGCCCGTGTCCGCCACATAGACACTGCCATCCAACCCGATCGCGACGTCACGCGGCCCCCAGAACGCGTCAGGGGAAGCGTCCTGCGCGACGATGCCCTCGTGGCCCCACTGCCGCAGCAGCTCGCCATTCGGGCTGTAGACGCGGATGCGGTGGTTCCACGTGTCCGCCACGTAAATCTCGCCATCCGGCGCGACGGCCACGCCCCACGGCTGGCGGAGTGGGTCCTCGTCGGCGCCGATCGTCTGCACGATCTGGCCGTCTTCGAGCACGATGACGCGGTTATTCTCCGTGTCCGCGAGGTAGGCGCGCCCGTCCGCATCAACCGTGATATCGCGCGGGCCGAGCAGCCCCATCGACTGCGCCCAGATATCGACCGCCGGAAGCGGGCGGAACACCTGATCTTCCGGATACTCCGGCTCGCGGATGTCCACCGTGCTGGAGCCAATACCCGCGTCCCACACCTGCGCGGCGATCGACTTGTCCACGAAGACGTACATCCGGTCGGACACTGGCCAGTTGTTCACCGCAAAGCGCTGGTCATCGCGACACTCATTGATCACCGCGACCTCGCACTGGTTGCGATAGCGTTCCTGGTCTTCGGGCGTCTCGCCTGCCTGAGCTTCCGCCTCGCAGCGCGACTGCCGGTTTTCGATGCACATTGCCTGCGCATACGTCGAATAGTCGCGGTTCCACCAGATGTCGAAGATCCCCTCGCGGTAATACTTCGCCGCGACGTTCTCGCTCGACCGGCTGAAGACGTTCGCCACGCGGTCAAACGACAGGTTGAAATACTCCTGCATCGGCCACCACAGGCGGATATAGTCCGTCTCGTAGTACGCATCGCCCAGGATGCGCCGCACGTCCCCCGCCTTCTTGCCGCCGCTGACGACCACGCGCGCGCCATCCAACGTGGCGGGGTCAACGCTCCCCGCTTCGCCGCGCAGATAGCCGTAATTGGTGTAATCGCGGAAGTACCACGTGTACGGCCACGAGGACTCGTCGTCAAAGACGATCCGCATGTTGTCGCCTTCGTTCGTCAGCGCGGCGATCCGGTCGATCTCGTTGAGGACCGTCTTGATCGCCGGGGCCGCGTGCGCATAGACGAGGTACTCGGTCGCGTAGTCGTAATTGATGTAGGCCGCCAGGACCGCCGTTCGAGCGGTGAGGATCGCCAGCAGCGTAAACGCAGTCACGCTGACCATACGCATGAGCTGCCCCACGCCGAGCCGCCGCCCGACGCGCCCGACCAGATACAGCGCGCCAAGAAAGACCAGCATCGCCGCCAGCCAGTTGCCGGTCGCGGTGAGTTCTTCCGGCCTGCGCCCCGCGAAGGGCACGCGCTCGCCCCAAAGCTGCGTCAGAATCTGCGCCAGCGCGACCAGCCCCACCGGGATCGTGACCAGCAGCGCCCACCCACTGCCCTCGCGCAACGCCGCCGGGCGCAGGCCGCTCGCCAGCCGCCCAAACCACCAGCCCGCCAGCAGAATCAGCGGGACGGTCAGGTGCGTGGTCAGCCAGGGCATCTTCTCGCCCGCGATCGACAGCGCCAGCAGGACCATGATCCCCCAATAGCCAACCATACCCAGGAACGGCAGCGCGCCGATCCACTCCGGCTCGTCATGGCGATGGCGGGCTTCTTCGGCGGGGTCATACGGACGTACCAGGCGCCCCGGCACGCCGCTATAACGAATCACGCTCGGCAGCGGCTCGTCCGGCTCCGGCGCCGGTTCAAGCGGCAGCGCCTGCGTCGTCTCGGCCTCAGCGACGAGCGTCACCGCTGGGTCGGCCTCGGCAGGCGTTGCACCGTCCTCGCTCCACTGCGCGACCTCTTCAGCAGCCGAGACGGCTTCACGCGCGTCCAGCCGCCGGTCGCGCCGGAACTTCCAGAACAGCCCCAGCCCGCTGATCCCCGCGCCCAACGCGCCGATCATGGGGAGGTACTCGTAGACCGGAAGCTGCGTCAGGACGTAATAGTATTGCGGCTGGCTCCCGCGCCGGACCTCTTGCTGCTCCAGCCAGTAGCCAAGCGAGCCGATCGCGCCCGTCACCAGGCCGTCCTGATTGCTGAAAACCGTGGTGAAGAAGAACGCGAAGACGCCGGTAAACACCGCCGCGACCGGCAACCAGCGCCGCCAGTTCCAAGCCACGCCGACTGCAGTTGACACGGCCAGGAACGGCACCAGCGCGATAAACGCCGCGCGGATCGTGTCGCTGCCTTCCTGCACTTGCGAGTTGTAGTTTTCGAGGTTATAGCCTGCCCAGTAGAGCGGAAATGCCGTCAGCCAGGGCAGGATCAGCGTCCCAATCACGATCAGCACATCGAACACCGGCTGGCGGTTGAGGAAGCTCCACAGATTGGTCAGGAAGCGCGTCGCCATCACGATCACCACGATCGCCAGCCCCACGCCCCACGCCACCCAGATCGGTGTGTTGTCATAGGCGCCGTTGGCGTGTTCCGCGCTTTCGGTGGGGTCAGCGGCAAACGGCTGCGCGGTCGTCTCCGAGACAAAGCTGCGCCGCTCGAAGATCACCAGCACGCCCGCCACAATCACCGCGATCAGCAGAATCAGCAATAGCTCGCGCCAGGGGATCGGCAGCGTGCTCGGGAAGTGAAACACCGCCGACAGGAACACGATAAACAGCAACAGCAGCGCGGGCAAGCCGATCCACGTCAGCAGGCGAACGAACATCCCCACTTCAAAGCCGGTGGCGGTAGCGTATTCCTTCGTGCCGTTGATCCCGGCGCCCTGGTCGGTCGTGCTGAGGACGGTTGTCTGCGTCCAGATCGTGTCCGGCTTGATCACGTCGATGACGACGACAATCAGCAGCGCCAGCAACGCGCCGACAATCGCCCCGGTCACGACGAGCAGCAGCGCCGAGCGCCCGCGCGCCAGCCCCTGCATGATCGCGCTCGCCATGCCGCCGCGCCGCCCCACCGCCCGCCGGATCAGCCCCGACCCAGCCAGCGGCAGCCAAATCGCCAGGAACAACAGCCCCTGCACCCACAGCGCAGACGGCAGCCAGACCACCGGTGAGAGGAACAACCGCACCGACGCGCCAAGCGTCAGCGCCAGCGCCCCGGCCAACGCCAGCAGAATCAGGTGCCCGATGACAAGTTGCGCGCGCGGCGCATGCCACGCCGGGTCATCCGGCTCGGCGCGCCGAATCCCAACATCCTGTACGACGCGCATCAGCCAATAAAGCGTCAGGAAGCTGCCGAACAGCGCGATGTAAATGAACGCGACCTCTTTCGACGCCAGCATCCCGACCAGTCCAACGCCGATCACCGGCACCCAGCCGGACCGCCGCACTGGGCGACCGTCAATGTATTGCAGGATGCCGTAGATCATCACCAGCGCGAAGAAGATCGTCGGGATGTCGTGGCGAATGTAGCGGCTGTAATACAGCATCTGCGGCGAGATCAGCAGCATTACCGAGGCAGCCAGCGCCCCCAGACGGCCCAGCCAGCGCCGGAACAGCGCCGGAAACATCACGATCGCCACGCCGAGCAGCGCCGGATACAGGCGCGCCGTGAAGTCGTTATCGCCGAACAGGAAGTACGACAGCGCCGTCATGTGGAACAACAGCGGGCCGTGCATCAGCGGCGTGTGCTGGAACTCGCCGAACTCGTATAGTCGCCACGAGTAGTAGGTATGCAGGCTTTCGTCATGGCTCATCACGCGCGTGCCGAGGTCCACCAGCCGCGTGAGCAGCGCCAGCGCCAGGATAGCGGCGTAGGCGATCGCCTCCCAATTTAGCGCATAAGCCCGCGTCAGGACGCGGTTCAGCGCAGCCTCGCGGGGAGCAGTCTCGGGCGGGGAATAGATCTCGTCGCGTGTCGCCATACAGTCGCTATCTCGCTCAAACCACAGGCGCCGAGGCCCGGCGGCAGCGTGCCCGCCCGGTCCGGCGCTCGCTCATGCAATTGCTCGGGTCGTGCATCCGGCGGCGCGCCCTACCAAGAAGCCGCATCGGTCGGCGCGTCCGGAAATACTGTCGAAACAGGCATCGGCACCGGGCTAGCGCCCACCGTCGGCGCGGCCAGCGCGACCGTCGCGCGTGCGTCCGAACGGGTGGCGCTTCCTTCGGGCGTGCTGTTGCGCGCCACCACCGTCCCAGCAGGCGGCGGCGATGCCGTGCTGCGCACCAGGTTCGCGCCGGTGTCAATCGGCGCCGCCTCGGCGCGCATTCCGCGCTGCGCCACCAGCGGCAGCGCCAGCGTGATCATCAGCAGCACGGCCAGCGCCATGCTCAGCCCCGGCCACCCTGCCGCGCGGTGCGTTCGAGCAGGCGGGCGCGGCGCCTGAACTTCCTGCCACACTCCCGCCCACACGCGATCCATCTGCGCGGGATCCGGCTGGCCCAGGCGCGGCATCTCGCGCTGAAGCTCCGCCGCGATCTGTTCCTCGCGGGCCAGCGCCACGCGGCAGCGCGCGCAGAAACGCACGTGATTCATCACCTGAGCGCGTTGCTCCGGGCCAAGCTGCCCCTGCACATAGCGGGCAATCAGATGCGTGACATGCCGGTTCGCCATCGTCGCCTTCGTCACAAACTCCACAGCTCATGCAAAGCGGCCTGGTCGGCGGCGCTCATCGCCTTGCGAAGCTGTTCGTGCGCCAGCCGAACGCGGCTCTCGGCGGTCTTCTGCGGGCAATCCATGATCTCGGCCATCTCGCGATACGTCAGCCCTTGCCCATAGCGCAGCGCGACCGCCTCACGCAGCCGGGGCGAGAGCGTCCGCAGCGCCTCAGCCAGCGACGCCTGAAGTTCCCGCCACGCAGCGCGGGCCTCGGGCGAGTCGGCGGGCGCGGTCGGCGGCTCGACGCCGAGCGTCAGCAGGTGCCCGAGCGTGATCGTCGGCAGCCACTTGCGGCGGCGCGCGTTGCGGCAGCGGCTGATTGTAATCGTGTACAGCCACGTGCGAAACGCACCACGCGCCGGGTCGTAGCGGTCGAGGTTGCGAAAGGCATAAACCATCGACTCTTGCAGCACATCCTCGGCATCTTGCTGGTCTAGCAGGACGCTGTACGCCAGCCGGTAGAGCGCGGGCGCATAGCGCTCGTACAGCGCCGCGAACGCGGTCTGGTCACCGCCCAGGCTGCGCGCGATCAACTCCGGCAGGTCTGGGTCGTTGGCGGCCCGCTCGACGGACGCCTGCTGTGGTGGCTCTTGATTTGTCATAGTTTCATTACACCCTGCGGGCGGTGATTCCTCATGAACCTGCGGGTACACTTTGCACGCCATAAACATCGCTGCGCACCCAGAGCATCAGAGTCTCGCTCGGCGTCGGGGCGATGCGTGACGCCCCGCGATACAGCCACATGATCATATCACGCCATGAGAGTGTGTCGAGCGACCATGCGCGGCGGATGACCAGATCCTTGCCGATGTAGTCTCCGCCAAGCACCGGCGCCGGCTCGATCTGCGGCGCGATCACAATCGCGGAACT
>CAZVCM010000040.1:0-22099 GCA_964626105.1 uncultured Thermoflexus sp. | reverse complement strand
CACACGAAGAATCGCGCGCTCTTCCGCCTCAAGCGGCACATCTTCCAGCGTTTGCTCGAACACCGGCCCCATACACACCAACAACGAGAGATAGTCCCAGACTTGCAACAGGCGCAAGTTCAGCGCCAACTGCGCGGGCTGAACCGCCAGCCCATAGCGGGGATGCGGCGCTAGCGCAGCGATCAGGCGCTGCTCCCAGGCGTGGCGGTCGGCGACGAATTCACGGATCCGCGTCTTCTGCGCAGGGGGGTCGTCCACATAGCGTAGCCGCTGCTCGTAGAGCGCGGTGCAGTGCAGGCTGACCAGCAGCGCGGCGTAACGATTCTGCGCGAAGACCGTCTCAACGCTGCGATTCCAGATGGTGATGTGTTCCTCAAGCCCCATTTCGGTGAAGGTCGACGGCTGGCCGTTACGGTTGATAGATGGGGCCTGCTCGGCGGCAGCCCACCCGCTATCATGAGCGTAGGCAGCGAGTATCACCTCTTCACGTGGCGTAATGGGCATCGAGCCATTCCCAACCCAATGCTCGGCAAGCTGTCCGGCCACGTAGGCGTGGGCGGCCTGGTGGATTAGCCACATGGAGTCCGATTCTTCCCGGCGGATCATGAGGCACAGCTCCTTCCTCGCGACACAACACCAGCGCGCTGCGCGCGCCTTCGTCGCGGTAATAGTGTCGTCGCAAGTGTACCGAAATTCGGCTGATAGGCCAGCCCTTCGGATGCCTGACTCGCCTGGACGGTGGAACCCCTCAACGGAACAGTGAATTGGGCGAACGGTTGGACGCTAACCCCAGAGGCGTGGCTTGAAGACCATGAGAATGAGGGAGATGATCGGAAGGACGGTGGCGATCCCGCCCCAGATACCCCAATTGCGGAATACAGCCAGGAACTCACCAGACAATTGATCACCTGATGCGCTCAGGCGTACCAGCCGATTCTGGTAGCGGAGCAGAAACCCTGCCCATACCGCACCCGATAGAATGAGTAGGCCCAATGCGGCTTGAACCCAACTGGCCCCCAGAATATCGCCGCTGCCATAGGCAGGCGCCAGGTGCAGCCCGTTGAGCAAGATCAGCAGCACGCCGGGTATGGTGAACAGCACGTCCGCCTGGTTGACCACTCTGGCGCTGAAATGGACCACCGGTCGCTGGCCCGTCCGCACCGCCAAGATCATCCAGACGGCGGTAATCACAATGTTGCCGATGAATAGAATCGCACCCAGGATGTGCATAAAGATGTGCCACTGGCGCGAGTAAAACCGGAACGGCAATGAAATCAATACTGCCACCGCAACGAGGATTATCCCTAGTGCAAGAGTGGAGCGCGGGAGGGTACTCATCGATCCTCCTGGTCTGCCTGGAGCGAGTCATGAGAGGAAGACCTAGTATAGCATAATAAAGAAGTATTTCGTCATTTTTATTCGCGAGAATCACACTGAAGTGGCGAGCCGTAAACAACGGATGCGCGCGCTTGACGTCGCTTCCGGCAACCTGCTACACTGTCCGGGCAGAGTCGAAGAAGGAAACGCACCATGCCCAAGCCACACGTTCTGATGCTGACGCCGTATGTGCCCTATCCGCCAACGAGCGGCGGGCGCAGCCGCACCTACAACCTGATCCAGCATCTGAGCGAGCATTATGCAATCACGCTTGTTTGCTTCGGGCGTCCCGAAGAAACCACCTTCGACCTGACGCCGCTTGAGCAGTGGTGCGATCTGATCGTCGTCCCGCGCGCGCCGAGTCCGTCCACCAGCCGCGCCGCGATCCTCAGCCTGACCTCGCTCAAGCCGATCACGATGCGGCTGTATCACACTCCGGCGATGGAAGACACCGTCCGCCGCGTGCTGGCGGAACGATCGATTGACCTGATCCATGTCGAGTCATTCTATATGCTGGCGAACCTGCCCGCCGACCCAGACGCGCCGGTGTTGCTGTCAGAGCCTGCGATTGAGTACGTCGCGTGGGGGCGGCACGCACGCGTCGCGCAGCCGTGGTATACGCGACCCGGCGTCGCGCTCGAAGCGCTGAAGATGCGCCTGTGGGAGCCGCGCGCCTGGTCCGAGGCGACGGTGGTCGGCACGATGTCCGACATTGATGCGGCGGCCATTCGCCGAGCGACGCCCGGCGTGCCGACCGTCCCCGCGCCAAACGGCGTGGACGTGCGCTATTTTCAACCGGCAGAGTCTGGCGCGCGCGAGCCGCAGACCGCAATCTACCTGGGCGATTACAAGTATTTCCCGAACGCGGACGCGGTGCAGTATTTCGCGCAGGAGATTCTGCCGCGCGTGCGGCACGTGCGACCCGATTTTCAGTTCATCGCGATTGGCAAAGACCCGACGCCTGACATGCAAGCGCTGCACGACGATCCCGCATCGGGCGTCCAGGTTACGGGCATAGTCGATGACACGCGCCCGTATCTGCAGCGCGCGACGATGTTCGTGTGCCCGCTGCGCAGCGGCAGCGGCACGCGCTTTAAGCTGATGGAAGCGCTCGCCTGCGGCTGCCCGGTGATCAGCACCACGATCGGCGCGGAAGGGCTGGACGCGGTCGAAGGCGAGCATATGCTGCTGCGGGACACGCCCCAGGCGTTCGCCGACGCGATCGTGGCGCTGCTCGACGATCCGTCGCGCACTGAGGCAATTGGCCGCGCTGGGCGCGAGTGGGTGGTCGGCAACCACGCGTGGACGCGCAGCGCCGAGTTGTTGCGCGCCGCCTATGAAAAGCTGATCGGCCACGAAGACCCGACCGTACGCCGCTCTCGCCGTGAAACCGAGTTTTTGCACGACGCGCCACGCGCCGAAAGCGAACAGCATACCCAATGACACGCCAGCGCGGCCCGTTTCGCGCTCGAATTTCGTTTATGCTGGACTGTAATATTCGGCGTCTGAATGCGGTATAGCCTGCAAACTGGTTGGAAAATTGCGCCAGTTTGTGGGGTGTTTTCAGCATACTCAAGCGGGGAATTGGCCGGACCGTGACAGCCTCTTGTCAGCGGGGCCGGCCAGGGTGGTTGAGAAAAGCCACCTTCACAATCGGGTCGCATTGCGCGGCCCGGTTGTGTTTCAGGCGTGAGAGTGCGGCACGTGCTGGCGAATCACCCGGCGCAGCGCCGCATACTCGCGGTGGCTGTGCGACGCGATGCCGAACGCGCGCCGGTTTCCCAACCCGGCCATCCATCCCACCACCGCGTACATCGCTGGTAGCGCGCCCGCAACCGTGATCAGATGCCCTTCGCGCGCCTGGTCCCAGCGCGCCCGTTTACCGCGCTGGATCAGCGTATGATCGTGCAGCCCGGCCAGCGCGTCCCAGGGCACCCAGCTTCCGCGCCAGATCAGCGGCTGAAGCCACAGCCCGCGCTCGTAAACCGTGATCTGCGGGTGCAGCACGCTCAACAGCAGCAGCGGCGCGGCGAGGGTCACCAGGAAGATCGCGGCCAGGGGGAGCAAGGGCAGCCGGTAGCCGATCCCCAGCGCGAGCAAGCCTGCCACGCCGACCGCGATACCGAGCAACCCGGCAGCGACCAGCCAACCCGTCACCTGGCGCAGCGCGGGGCGCGGGTGCGCGTGGTCGGATAGCATCTGGCCGGTGGTTTGCTCGGATTCCGCGATTTGCACGTTACGCTCTCTTTCGTTGTCAGCACCGGGGTGGAGCAAGTTCTGCCGCTACGCCTTGCGCTGGTTTCCTGCTGTTCTTCGCTGCTCTCAGCCTCGCATTATACGCTATACTTGCCGCATTGCCTGCTCAGCCCAGCAAGGAGCTGCCGTGAGTCACGCCGACACCATTGAACTCACGCTCGCCGAGATGGTTCACGGTGGGAACGCGCTCGGACGCCATCAAGGCCGCCCGATCTTCGTGCCGTACGCGATCCCCGGCGAGCGCATCCGCGCGCAGATCGTGGACGATCGCGGGCGCTACGCCTTCGCGCAGGGCGTCACGCTGCTAGAGCCATCGCCCGCGCGGGTGCGCCCGATCTGCCCGCACTTCGGGCCGGGGCGCTGTGGCGGGTGCGCGTTTCAGCATATCGCGTATGAAGCGCAGGCGGACTTCAAGCGTGACGTGGTGATCGACCAGCTTAAGCGGCTCGGGAACGTGCGGAACCCGGTCGTGCTCCCGACCATTCCCAGCCCGGACGCGTGGGCGTACCGCAACACCACCACCTTTCAGGTCGATAGCGAGGGGCGGCTGTGCTATCCGGGAACGGATGGCCGCTCGCTGATCCCGATCGAGGAATGCCATATCATCCGGCCCGAACTGGTCGAGCTATTTGAAGAATTGGCCTTCGACGAGATCCCGGAGCTGGAGCGCGTGCGCTTGCAAGCCGGTTCGGACGGTGCGGCGATGGTGGTCCTCAGCACGAAAGACGACGAAGCGCCCGCGCTCGAAGTCGACCTGCCCGTGTCGATCAACTTCCTGTTGAGCGACAACGAACCGGCCAACCTGATCGGCTCCAGCCACGTGAAGTACGCGCTCCATGGGCGGACCTTCCGCGTGACGGCGGGCGCGTTCTTCCACCCAAACACGGCGCAGACCGAGCGCCTGGTCGACCTCGTGTTGGAGCGGCTGAACCTGACCGGACGCGAGGCGGTGCTAGACCTCTACGCGGGGGTGGGGACGTTCAGCGCGTTCATCGCGGAGCGCGCGGCGCTGGTGACCACTATCGAAAGCTATCCCCCGGCAGTATCCGACGCGGACGAGAACCTGACCGACTTCGACAACATCGACCTGATCGAGGGCAGCGTCGAGTCGGTGCTGCCAGAGCTTGACGAGACCTATGACGCCGCTGTGGTGGACCCGCCGCCCGCCGGGATGGACGGGCGCGCGCTCGACGCGCTGGCCGCGCACGGGCCGCGCACGCTAGTGTATGTCAGCGCTGACCCCGCGTCGCTCGCCCGCGACGCCAAGCGGCTGGCGCAGAAAAGCTATCGTCTGGTGGATACGCAGCCGGTCGATATGCAGCCGCAAACCTTCCAGATTCAGTGCGTTGCGCACTTCACTCGCTAGACAGCGCAATTGCCGGGAGCGCAGCGTTTGGTGTTATTATCGGAAGACGCTCCATTCAAATTTGCAGAAAAAGGATGGATGATGACCCGTTTCCCTGCCCGCACTCTTCTGATCGCACTCGCGGCGCTGGCGCTGCTGGCGCTCCCGATGGGCGCGCTCGCCCAGGACGACCTCACGCAAACCTACACCACCGCCGACGGCGCGCTGACCTTCCAGCACCCGGCAAACTGGGCGGTCGTTGAGCAGTTCGGGACGATTACGCTGGCAAACTCGCAAGCCGCGCTTGACGCGCTAAACCGCGCGGCGCCGCTGGAGCCCGGCCAATTCACGGTCGCGATCGTGCCGCCCGCCGGGCTGGTGGAACAGCTCGCGCTGCTCGGTCTGAGCGTGGAAGGCGGCCCTGAAGCGCTGATCGCGGACTACGTCGGCGTGCTCGGCGCAGAAGCGTCGTTCTCGGCGCCAGAAGCGATCGCGGCGGGGAACCAGTCGACGGTGAAGACCAGCGGCGTGTCGCTTGGTATGTCGCAAGCGCTGTACGCGGTCGAGATGAGCGGGGGCGGGATGGCGCTGATCGCAGCGGCGGCGCCCGATGACGCAACGCTAGCCAGCGCCGAGCCGACGCTGCTGGCGATCATCGGGTCGTTCAACGCGCGCCCCACCAGCGCCCCGGTCGAGACCGGCAGCGTCGTCTGGCAGCAGCAAGCGCCACTGCCCGGCGAGACATTTGTCGAAGGCGGCGTCAACGGTTTTTTGGATGTGGTTGCCGGGCAGGATGACACGCTGTACGTGCTGGATGCGCTGCAAGGCGTCCACGTCTACACGCCGGACGGGACGTACCAGGGGCTGCTCGGCGGCTCGCAAGCGCCTTATTACTTTGCGGATATCAGCGTCGCGCCGGATGGCACGCTGTGGGGCGTGGACTACGCCGGGACGGTGACGCAAGTCGCGCCGGACGACGGCAGCGCGCGCGCGTCCTTCTCGGTGACGGACGGCGCAGGCATCGCGATCGGGTTCAACGTGCAACTGGCCGCCGGGCCAGATGGCAGCCTCTACTTGCTGACAACCGTCCCCGGCGCGACCGAGGACGAGCAGGTTGGGCAGGTGGTCGTGTTCGACGCGGCGGGGCAGGTTTTGCGCACGTTCGAGATCGGGCGCGCGGAGTATTATTACGACGCGACGATGACCTTCGGGCCGGACGGCAACCTGTACATCGTTGAGATCGGCGGTGACGCGGGCGTGCGCGTGTTCGACACGCAGGGCACGCTGCTGCGCGAGGGGCTCGGCGCGGCGGTATTGTTCGTGAGCCCGGGCGCGTTAGCGGTTGCGCCAGATGGATCGATCTACGCGGGCGCGGCAGCCACTGGCGCGATCTACCATTTCGCGCCGGATGGCACGCTGCTAGGCCGCTTCGGACAGTCGCAGTTCGAGCTGTTCGCGCCGGAGACCGCCACGCAGGACTATCCGCCTTTTGAGCCCGGCGTGTTCTTTGAGATTCCAGGCCTGACCGTGCTCAGCGACGGGGACGTGGTCGTCGCCGACAGCAACCCGAGCTTTGCCCAGTTGGTGCGTGTCAGTTTCGACTGATCCGCTGCATCTGACGGCGAACGAGAGCCGCCCGTGGGCGGCTCTGCTGTGCGCGATAGCGCACGTGATCTTGTAACGCTCATTCTGAAGGAAGGTTAGCTCATCCCAATGGCTGCACCGACACACACCAATCTTGACCTCAACACCGCGCTCGACACTGCAGAAGCGATCGCGCGGCAGGCAGGCGCGATCCTGCGCCAGCACTACGAGCGCGCCCGCGAAGCAACGCATAAGAGCACCGTGATCGACCTGGTGACCGCCGCAGACAAGGAAACAGAAGCGTTTATTGTCGAGGCGCTGCTTGAGACGTTTCCTGGCACGCATATCGTCGGCGAAGAAGGCGGCGGCTATGGCGCGGACGCGGACAGCGCGCGCTATCACTGGTATGTGGACCCGCTCGACGGGACGGTGAATTTCGCGCACCGGATGCCGTTTTTCTCGGTTAGCCTGGCGCTGTCTGATGCGGACCTCAACCCGCTGCTGGGTGTGGTGTTCGACCCGCTGCATGAGGAACTGTTCAAGGGCCTGCGCGGGCAGGGCGCGATGCTCAACGGGCGCCCATTGCGCGTCACCGAAGAAACGGCGCTCGATCGGGCGATGCTGGTCACCGGCTTCCCGTACGATCGTTGGACGAACCCGGACAACAACAGCGAGCAGTTCGAGCACTTTCTGCGCCGGGCGCAGGCTATCCGCTGCGTCGGCTCGGCGGCGCTGGATTTGTGCTATGTCGCGGCGGGGCGTTATGAGGGCTATTGGGAAAGCGGCCCGAACCCCTGGGACGTGCAGGCGGGAATCCTGTTTGTTGAAGAAGCTGGTGGACGCATCACCGACTACAGCGGAGCGCGATCGCTTCCGGCGCTGCGCGGTAACCAGATCGTCGCCAGCAACGGGCACGTGCACGATCAGATGGTCGCGGTGCTGACACAAGGCGACGACGCGCCGCGCCCGAACGTCGGATAGCCCCAGTTAAGCGACACACTTTTTTTCCGGCATGATCCAGTTCGAGGAGCGATATTGATGAAATCCGCAAGCCGTTTGTTCCCGTTGATCGCGCTGGTCGCCCTTACGGTGATTGCGCTAGCGCCCGGCCTGGTTGCCGCGCAGAGTAATAACCCAATGGCGCAGCCGGTCCCTGTTTTCGTCCCAGAAGTGATCTCGGTCCGCGACCACGACACGAGCGCGTATACCCAGGGGCTTTTGCTGCACGATGGGCTGTTTTACGAGAGCACCGGGCGGCACGGCGAGTCTACGCTGCGCGCAGTCGATCCGGAAACTGGCGCGGTTGGGCAGCAGATCGACGTGCCGGAAGAGTATTTCGCCGAGGGGCTGGCGCTGGTCGACGATCGCCTGATCCAGTTGACGTGGCAGCAGAACGTCGCGTTTGTATACGACCTGGACACGTTCGAGCAAGTGAGCACCTTCGAGTATGAGGGCGAAGGCTGGGGCCTGTGCTACGATGGCGAGTGGTTGTACATGACGGACGGCACGCCGTTCATCGACCTGCGCGATCCAGAGACGTTTGAGCTGGTCTTCAGCGGCGCGGTGACGCTCCAGGGGCAGCCGGTCGGCAGTCTGAACGAATTGGAGTGCGTTGGAGACTATCTCTACGCGAACGTCTGGCAGACCGATTACATCGTGAAGATCGATAAGATGAACGGGGTGGTCGTCGGCGTGATCGACGCGAGCGGCCTGCTCACCGAGGAAGAACGCGCAGAACTGGAGTCCGGCGCGGTGCTGAACGGGATCGCGTACGATCCGGAGAACGATGTTTTCCTGATCACGGGCAAGCTGTGGCCGAAGATGTTTGAAGTGCGCTTCGTCGAGCAGGAGCAGTAACCGGCGAGGACCGTATACGAGTTCACAGGCGAGGGGCAGCAGCCGCTCGCCTTTTTTGCGCCCGCTCAGTGCCCAGCTTGGAAGACCAGCGTCGTCTGGCCGAGCGTGATCTCGTCGCCATCTTCGAGCGGTACGGGGACGTGCGCGTCCAACGGCGTGTCGTTGACGAACGATCCGTTCGCGCTGTCGAGATCGGCCAATGTCCACGTCCCGTCGTCCTCGCGGCGAAGCTCCGCGTGCGGGCGCGAGACAGCCTGATCTGGCAGCGAAATGTCCCACACGGCGTTGCGCGTGGCGCGGCCAATGGTCACCACTGGCGCAAGCAAGGGGATCGTCGTCCCCGCCTGCGGGCCGGACTGAATCGCCAGCGAGGGGTAGCTGTCCTGGCCACCGCGAATGAGCGTACCCTCTTCCGCCGCCTGAGTGTGTTCTTCGTCGGTCGCGCCGGTCGAAAAGGACAACACCGGTACGTAGAGGCGGATCACATCGCCATCCGCCAGCGGAAACGGCCCTTCGAGCAGTTCCTCATTCACAAATGTCCCGTTGGCGCTGCCGAGATCGACCAGCACAAAGACGCCGTTCCCAAAGCGGATCACGGCGTGCTGGCGCGAGACGTGCCGCTCTGGGATGCAGATGTGGTTATTCGGGCTGCGGCCAATGGTGACGTTCGCGCCCGCTTCAAGCACATATGAGCGAAGCTCGCCGGTTTCCGGATCCTGCCAGGTCAGCTTGGCGCGCGTGTCGTTTTGCTTGGTCATCGCTGCTCCATGTCGGGTAGGTCCGCCACCGGAGAGTATAACGCAGCCGCGCGCAGATGAGGAAGTCCCACTCACGATTCGGGTAGGGGTAAATGTGGGGGTGCAGGCGTCTCATAAGGCCCATATGTAGTACTATTGTGCTAAACCATCGCTTGACTGCGCCGAACATTAGTGCTACACTGACTCACAGCTAAGGTTAAAAAGGAGTTTGACATCAGTCGGGAGCGGGCATGTGACGCTGGAATTTGACAAGGTTGTTCCTCAGGTCGAGCGCATGGGCCGGGCGCTGGCAGCGCGCAATATCACGCTCAGTGAGCGCGCCGACCTCGCGTGGCAGATTTTCCAGTCAATGGACGATCTGGACGCGATCCACGCCCGCATCCAGCTTGCGCGCGAGCGTGACGCCGGTTTTCGCGGCGCGGCGCCGCTGCATGAGCCAGTCAACCGCCCCTATCCTCAACCCGCGACACCGGAGCTGGCGACGATCCTCGCCGCCGACGGCTCGCAAATCTACCCTAGCACGCACAGCGCCGCGCTGTTCTATCTGACCAACGTGGGCGTCTTTGTTTACCATCACGGAATGGATGAACTGCCGGAGCAGATCACCGAGCCGGTTCTGTCGTATACTGAAGCCCTGTTGCATGACGAGCGCGGGCAGGTGATCAGCAACGCGGCGGTGAACGCGCGGCGCACGGTGCACGAGTTACAGGTGCTGGCGCGCGAGGTTTGGAACCGGCGCGCGCTGGGCCGCCCGATCCTGGCGATCAGCGACGGACCGCTGCTGTTCTGGGTCGGCAAGGACGTGCCGAACGGGCGGCGCCTGCAAGATGATTACCTGGCGGCGATGGTGCACCTGCACGACGCGCACACAGCGCTGCATACCGAGACCAGCTATTCGGCGAGCGCCATCGGCTATATCGACCGGCCCACCAGCGCGTTTGCGGTCAGCCTGGTGTACCTGATGAGCTTGCAGCCAGAAGAGGTGCGCGCCGCCGCGCTGGAGACGAACGGCCCACTCGAAGGACTGATCGATCAGTGGTTGATGTTCCACCTGCTAAAGCCCGGCGAGCGCTCTGCGTTGTTTGTGCAGCAGTCGCCGCAGAACAAGCGCTATCGCGATCGTGGCGAGAGCTATGAGATCGTCTTCTTCTATGTGAACGTCGGCCAGCCCCACGCGTACCATCTGGCGCGGGTCGAGATGCCGATGTGGGTGGCGAAAGACCCGGCACGTGTGGACGAGGTCCACGCGCTGGTGATGGCGCAGTGCGAGATGATGTGGCGCTATCCTTACGCGCTGACACGCGCCGATGAGCTGGCTGTGGTTCGCAACATCGAGCGAACACAGCTCGAAAACCTGATCGAGATTGAGCTCCGGCGCAACGAGCAGACCGTCGAGCTTTCGGAAAAACTTGAGGCGAAGGCTGTGCGG
Source organism: uncultured Thermoflexus sp. (assembly GCA_964626105.1). Taxonomy (GTDB): domain Bacteria; phylum Chloroflexota; class Anaerolineae; order Aggregatilineales; family Aggregatilineaceae; genus DYGX01. The sequence goes on along the minus strand of CAZVCM010000040.1, from coordinate 11,493 downwards.
CATGGCCGCCGGCGGTACGGCGGATGAGCGCACCGGGAACAGTTGGACCGATGGAATGGTGATCGCATCAGGCGACACCAGGGTTAGGGGACGATTATGATGGAAACGACGACACAGCAGCCTGTAATCGGAAGCGTCTTGCGAGCCAGCACGATGGGCTTCATCTGCGGCACGCGCAGCCAGGACATTTCGTATCCCTCGTTTGGCGCGTTCGTGCGCACGCAGCACGAAACGTCCAGCGATACCGAAGTGATCGGTCTGATCTACGCGATCAGCATCGACGACGACCCGCTCGTGCGCCAGTTGATCCTGGCGAACAATATGAACCAGGCGACCACGCGCGACCAGCGGGAGAACCGGATGGTCCCGGTCGAGATCAGCGTGGTTAATATCGGCTACATCCAGGGGGGACGGGTGTACCACAACCTGCCACCGCGCCCGCCGCTCAGCCTCGACCCGGTGCAACTGTGCGACGACACGTGCATCTGCGATTTCACGTCGCGCTTCGATTTTCTGCGATTGGTGCTAAACACAAACGAGGTCCCGACTGAGGAACTGGTTGCCGCAGCCCTGCTCCACGCGGCGGCGGCGCGTCCTGAAAGCCAACGCTATGAATTTCTGGTCACGGCAGGGCGCCAGCTTGCCGGGCTGCTGGCGCATGACCTGCCGCGCCTGCAGCACCTGCTGCGCCTGATCAAACCGGCGTAAGTGTTGCTGGCATCTACCGACGCCCGGGGTCCGGTACAATACAATCTCAATTCGCATTCCGGCTTGTTTGCGGTATAATTTATTAGAACTAAAGTTCTAATCCTGCGAGGGAGAGGATCATGGCGCTTGGCGACACACTGTTCCCTGAGTCGGACCGGCTCGAAGACTGGTTCCCGCGAGACACCACTGCAGCCGGCGCTGGTTTGATGATGGCCGGGCAACGCCTCGGCGTGGTGGTCGGCGGCTCGCTGAGCCGGGGGCTCGATGTCAAGCTTGACCGCGAGACGGTAATCGAAGACCTGGCCGTGGGGCGTTACGTCGTTGTGCGCGGCAGCCACAAGCGTTTCTTCTGCATGATCACCGACATCACGCTTGACACCACTAACCCCGCCATCCGCAGCGACCCGCCGGATCTCTCTGACCCATTTCTGCGCGAGATTTACGCGGGCACAGCGGCTTTCGGGACGATCCATGTCGCGCCGATGCTCACCATTGACGAGGAAGAGGGCGAACCACGCCCTGTGAAGACCATCCCCAGCCATTTCATGCCGGTCGAGATCGCAACCGCCGACGATGTGGACGACGTGTTCGGGCGCGAGGACCCGACGCATTTCAACGTCGGCGCGCCGCTGGAACTCGAAGAAACGCAGATTAACCTCGACCTGCGACGGCTGGTCGAGCGGTCGGTGGGCGTCTTCGGCAAAAGTGGGACCGGCAAGAGCTTCCTGACGCGGATTCTGCTGGCGGGGATCATCAAGAACAAGGTCGCTGCGAACCTGATCTTCGACATGCACAACGATTACGGCTGGGCCGTTAAAGACGAGCACGGCGCCCAGGCAAAGGGTCTCAAGCAACTGTTCCCCGGCGACATCGCGATCTTCACGCTGGACGACGAGGCGACCCGGCGCCGTGGCGCGCGGGCCGATCACGTTGTCACGATCAGCTTCCGCGACATCCAGCCGGAAGACCTCGCCATGCTGAAAACGACGCTCGACCTGTCGGACTCGCACATCGACGCGGCCTACGAGCTCCACAAGAAGAGGCGCGACGGGTGGATTAAGCGGCTGATCGACGCGGAAGGCGAGACGATGGACGCGCTCAAAGACGAGCTGTCGTCCAGCATGGCGTCGGTGCAGGCGTTACAGCGGCGCGTGCGCCGTTTCGAGCGGTTCGCCTTCCTGCAACCGGACGCGATCGAAGACTCCGCCCAGAAGATTCTGGAGTTCATCGAGAACGGCAAGAGCATCGTGCTGGAGTTCGGGCGCTATGGCAGCGCGCTCGAGGCGTACATCCTGGTCGCCAACTACCTCACGCGGCGCATCCACAGCATGTACGTGCACAAAGTCGAGCAGGCGCTCGGCGACGAAAGCAAAGAACCGCCACAGCTTCTAATCACGATCGAGGAAGCGCACAAATTCCTCGACCCGCTGATCGCGCGGCAGACGATCTTCGGCACGATCGCGCGCGAGCTGCGCAAGTACAACGTCACGCTGCTAATCGTGGATCAGCGCCCCAGCGGGATCGACGAAGAAGTGATGAGCCAGATCGGAACGCGCGTGACGGCGCTGCTCGACAACGAGCGCGACATCGGCGCAGTGCTAACCGGGATCAGCGGCGCGGGCGGCTTGCGCGAGGTCCTGGCGCGGCTCGACACCAAGCAGCAGGCGATCATTATGGGTCACGCCGTGCCGATGCCGGTCGTGGTCAAGACGCGCACCTACGACACAGACTTCTACGCAGCGATCTCGTCCGAATTCAGCTCGGACGGCGAAAAACAGGCGTCCGGTGCGATCAAAACCGCCGAGGATCGCGCCCGCGATCGGGACACACGCCGCCTGCGCTAGAGCGATTTTGGATTTTGCGCGCGGGATTCTCCGGCGTTTTGATGTAGGGGCGCAGCAAGCTGCGCCCCTACGAGAAAAAACAGCCTCGACACCTACGCCGTCCGTAAAAGCAAATAATAGCCGCTAGAGTCAAAGAGTATTCGTCATGTCCGAAAATGCCCCTGTCACCAAAGAGCGCCTGCTTGCCGAGATGGACGATATCTGGCGCGCGTTCGACGGGCTGCTGGCGCGGTTCGCGGACAGGCTCGACACGCGCATGCCGATCGACGGCCCTGCCTGGACCGGGCGGCAGTTCCTCGGCCACCTGCTCGGATCGATCCAATCCACGCCGTATTACCTCATGCAGCCACGTGACGGCGGCGTCGTTGAAACGGTCATCGGCGACCCGTACTGGCGGCAGATATACAGCACCGCGACCCTCGACAGCTTCCACGCCATGCTGTTCGCGGCGCACATCGGGACAAGGCAGCTTGTCCAGGCGGCGACGGATGAGCAGCTTCACATGATCGGAACGTTCCCTAACGGCAACACCGCCACGGTAATCGACGTCATCTGGTTCAACTACCACGTGCATCTGCGCAGCCACCTCGAAGACCTGCGCAAATGGGTAAACGCGTAAGAAATCCATAAAATCGTCATAGGCGAGCAACCCGCCGCTGCCAATTGACGTAATGGGTAACAGAACCACCTGACAACACGTGGCGACAGCAGAGAAGGGGAACGCGATGACCGAGAATAATACGGCGCCCACGCCTGAAGAGATGGGCGCGAAGCTGGACGAAGAGATCAAAGACACCGTGCAGGACTGGGCCGACAACCCCGAAGCGACCGATTTTGACGATCTGGACGACCGCATCGACGTGAAAGTGCGGCGCACGATCGCCGGGTGGGTGGGCGCGAATGAGAACGCCGACTGGAAAGAGGTCGGCGTCAAGATGGACGCGAACACCCGCAGCGCGATCGCAGGCTGGGTGGGCGTGGAAGAAAACGCTGACTGGCCGACGATCACCAGCCAGATGGAGAACCGTATCCGCCAGGGAATTGCTTCAGCAGTCCACGCAGAGCCGGCGCAGGAGGGCGAGCAGCCCGCCGAGGCATCGTGGGTGGACATCGGCCAGAAGGTCGAGAATGATGTCCGCTCGTGGGTTGCCGGGCTGGTCGGCACCACGGAAGACGCCGACTGGGGCAAAATCTCGAACGAGCTGGTCGGTAAGGTGAAGGAAACCATCGACAAGGTGCGACACAGCGCCAAGAGCTCGGACGCCGAGGATGAGGTCCGCCGCGCCGCGCAGCGCATCTCGATTGAAGGCGAAGAAGCCGGCGGTGAAAACCCGCCGCCAGCCGCCTCGACAATTGACCCGGTCGACAAGATCGAGTAAGTTGGACGGGGCTGTCAATGCTTCCTATCCCCGGATGGACACCTCTGTCCGGGGATTTTTCACACCTCCCGGCCCCGCACCTGTGCATTGGTAGATCCTCGCAACACACGAAGGGGTCATCTGATGGAAACATCCGAAATCGCTGTCATTGTCGCGCCGCTGGTTGTTCTGCAACTTGCGCTCGCCGCGTACGCGCTCTACGACATCTACAAGCGGGGTGGGACGCGCCCGCCGCTGCCAACCTGGGCCTGGGCGCTGATCGTCGCGCTCGGCCAGTTCTGGGGACCGGTGCTCTACTTCTTTCTCGGCCGCAAAGAGGACTACTAGTTGATGGATCAACACGCAATTGAGATTCACAGCCTGACCAAGCGTTTTGGTGATTTTACCGCGCTCAAAGGGTTCGACCTGACTGTCCCGCGCGGCGCGATCTTCGGCTTCCTCGGTCCGAACGGCGCCGGAAAGACGACCACGCTCCGCATCATGACCGGGCTGGCCCGCGCGACCGCCGGGCAGATCACGATCGAGGGCGTGCGCGTCGGCGGCCCGCAGCGCCCGCCGATCGGTTATTTGCCGGACACGCCGAGCTTCTACAACTGGATGACCGCGCCGGAGTTCCTGCGCTACATCGCGGACTTGCACGCCATCTCCGAGCCGCCCATCGACCCGCTGCTGGATCGTGTCGGCCTGGGCGACGTCAGCAAGCGCAAGATCGGCGGCTTCTCGCGCGGGATGAAGCAGCGACTGGGGCTGGCGCAGGCTCTGTTGCCGCAGCCCGCCGTGCTGCTGATGGATGAGCCTGCGTCCGCGCTGGACCCAGCGGGGCGCAAGGAAATGCTTGACATTATGAGCGATCTGCGCGGCGAGCTGACGATCTTCTTCTCGACGCACATCCTCAACGACGCCGAGCGCATCTGCGACGAGGTCGGCATCCTGCATGAAGGCGAGCTATTGCTTCAGGCGCGGCGCGACGAATTGCTGGCTCGCTTTGCGCAACCCATCTTCGAGATTGATGTCGCGCCGGAAGACGCGCCCGCGCTCGAAGCGCTCGCGGCGCAGATCGGCGCGCAACCGTGGGCCGAGCGCGTCCAGCACGAGGGCACGCGCCTGCGCGTGACCGTTAACGAGGTAGAGACGGCGCGACGCGCGCTTCTGCCGATGCTCACTGATCGCGCGGTGCGGCGGGTTGAGATGGTCGGTGCGACGCTCGAGGATGTCTTCCTGCGGCTGACGAACAACGTGGCGACCGCCGGGGAGAGGGCGTGATGCGCACCTTTCTCATTCAACTTCGCAAAGAACTGCGCGAGCAGTGGCGTACGCGCAAAGCGCTGGTCGTGGTCATCGTGTTGGTGGCGTTCGGCCTGATGTCTCCGATCATCGCCAAGCTCACGCCGGACCTGCTCGAAGCGCTCGGCGAGGGGCAGCTTGGCGAGGTGCAGATCATCTTACCGGAGCCGTCCGCGCGCGATGCGGTCGATCAATTCGTCAACAACGTGACGCAGTTCGGGCTGCTGCTGGCGGTGTTGGTCGGGTTCAGTGGCATTGTGGGCGAGCGGGAGCGCGGGCAGCTTGCGCTGGTCTTTCCGCACCCGCTGCCGCGCCGGACGTTCGTGCTGGCAAAATTCGCCGCGTTGGCGATCTTGTTCGGCGTGGCAGTGCTGCTAGGCGCCCTGGCCGACTATGCGTACACCGCGATCCTGTTCGAGGCGCAGGATATCGGTCGCTTCACGGCGATGGTCGCGCTGATCTATGTCTGGCTGCTGTGCCTGATCGCGCTGACGCTGCTGGCGAGCGCGCTGGGCCGCAGCATGACCGGCGCGGGCGCGCTGGCGTTCGGGTTCGTGCTGCTGCTTTCGCTGCTGGGGATGTTCACCAACCTGGCGCCCGGCACCCTGACCGGATGGGGCGCAGCGCTGGCGAAGGAGATCGACGCACCGGCGCGTTGGGGCGCGCTGGCTGTCACGCTGGCGATTACCGTGCTGTCCGTCGCCGGGAGCGCGCTGATCCTGGAGCGGCAGGAGATCGAATAGCCGGAAAACAAACCGGGCCGGAGATTGCTCTCCGGCCCGGCGCATATAAGCGGATGTCCGCTGCGCGGCTAGCCTTCCCAGTTCTTCAGCAACTTCAGCGTCTCTTCCATGTGGCCCTGCTCGTCGCGGACCATGTCCTCAAGCTGCACGACCAGCCCTTTATCCCCGAACTCTTCCGCCATCTGGGCGCGTTCGGTGTATCCGGCGACCGCCTTCTGCTCAGCCTCGGCGATCGCCTGCAGCATCTCGCGCGCGGTGGTCGCCTTCGGCACGGGAACCGGATCGGTGGTCGGCTCGCCGCCCAGCGCGACGATCTTATCCGCCAGGAACTGCGCGTGCCCAAGCTCGTCCGCAATTTCAGTCTGCATGAACTGCACAAGCTGCGGGCGCCACGGCCCACTGACTTTTGCCGAGTAGACGGTGTACATAATCACGGCTTGAAGCTCGTTCGCAAGGTCTTCGTTGAGCGCCTTCACCAGAGTTTCGCTGTCCATCAAAAGCCCCTTTCGCCAGCTAAAGGCCCTTCCCTTCGATTGTAGCGTAAGCGCGCTCAATCAGGGAATACGTGGTTTGATCGCGCGGGGGCGTGCGCTACAATAGCGCGCTGCGCCAACTACCGGGGAGCATACGTCGTGCGCGTTACAAATGATGACTTACTCAATATTAAGACCATTGCGCGGATGGCCGCGTCACTGTGCCAGACCATTCAAGAGGAACTGGTTGATCCAGCGCAGAAGGATGGCCGCGAGCCTGTCACCATCGCGGACTACGCCTCGCAGGCGCTGATCGGAAACGCGCTCGCGTCGAACTATCCTGATGATGCGGTGCTCTCTGAGGAGCGCTCAGAAGAGTTTATGCTGCTGCTCAGCGACGAGCAGCGCGCGCTGGTGCAGCGCTACGTGACCGATGCGGTCGGCGGCTACGTCTTCGAAGAGGAGATCTGCGCCTGGTTGGACTATGGCAAGCAGAAGACCGCGCCGCGCACCTGGGTGATCGACCCGATCGACGGTACGAAGGGCTTCCTCGCGCGGCGGCACTACTGCGTCGCCATTGGCCTGTTGATCGATTTTCAGCCGGTATTGGGTGTGCTGGCCTCGCCGGGCTACTACAGCGACGAGCCGGATGCGCCTGACGAACCCGGCGCGCTGATCTATGCGCGGCAGGGCGCGGGCGCTTTCCTTGAGCCACTGTATGGCGGCGAGCCGGAACCGATTCAGGTCTCCGCGCAGCTTGAGCCTGCCCGCGCGTTGATGCTGTCCAGCTTTGAGTCAGCGCACACCGACCGCGCGTTCCTGGGGCGGATGGCACAGGCATTGGGTCGCGGCCCGGACGCGCCCGAGCGCCAGCTCGACAGCCAGGACAAGCACGCCATGATCGCCGCCGGTCAGGCTGATTTCTTCGTGCGCCTCGCGCCGGACGAAGGGTACATCGAGAAGATGTGGGATCATGTCGCCGGGTATGCGATTGTGGACGAGGCTGGCGGGCGCATCACGGATGTCTATGGGCGCGAGCTCGATTTCAGCACCGGGCGCCTGATGACCCGCAACCGGGGCGTCGTGGTCACCAACCGCTATCTGCACGACACCGTGATTGCCGCTATCCGCCGCAGCAGGCCACCGCGCCAGCGAGGCAGTGCCGCGATCAACGAGAATGAGTAAGCCAATGACCGAGCCGATTCGCATGCTTCACTTCGCCGATACGCATATCGGCATGGAGAATTATGGCCGGACCGACCCCGAAACCGGCCTCAGCTCCCGCGTGATGGACTTTCTACGGCGCATGGACGAAATGATCGACTATGCGCGCGACAACGATGTGGACCTGGTCGTGTTCGCGGGGGATGCGTTCAAATCGCGCAATCCGTCGCCCACTTTCCAGCGCGAGTTCGCGTACCGCGTGCAGGACCTGGCTGAGATGGCGCCGGTCGTGCTGCTTGTCGGCAACCATGACCTGCCGATGATCGAGAAGCGCGCATCCAGCATCGAGATTTACGAGACGCTCAACGTGCCCAACACGATCCTCGGGCGAGACTATGGCGTGCAGGAAGTGACCACCAAACGCGGGAACGCATTGATCGCTACCGCGCCTTACCCGGTACGCAGCCTGTTGCGCGGCGTTGAGGTTCCGCACGCCAGCACGATCGCGGAGATCGATCAGGCGCTGGGCGAGCAGCTTGACCGCACGCTGCGCGGGATGGCCGATCAGGTGGCAGGCTCGGACCTGCCGCGCGTGTTGACCGGGCATTTCAGCGTGTCGGGCGCGGTGCTCGGCAGCGAGCGCAGCATCATGCTCGGGCGCGATGTGATGGTGATGCTCAGCACCGTCTCGGACCCGGCGTGGGATTACGTCGCGCTGGGGCACATTCACCGCCACCAATGCCTGACGCTGGGGCGCGAGGGCGTGCCGCCGGTAGTGTACAGCGGCAGCCTGGAACGAATCGATTTTGGCGAGGAAGGCGACGAGAAGGGCTTCTGCTGGGTGGAGCTGGCGCGGGGGTCTACTGCGTGGCAGTTTGTGCGCTCGGACTGTCGCCCGTTTATCACGCTGCGCGCGGATGTGCGCGGCGCGGGCGACCCGACGCAAGTCGCGCTGGAGACGATCGCGCGGCATGAACTGGGCGACGCCGTGGTGCGGATGATCATCACCGCTGACCCGGAGACGGACCTGCTGCTGGACGAACGCGCGATCCAGATCGCGCTGCGTGAGGCGGGCGCCAACCACGTCGCCGCGCTCACTCGCAGCGTGGAGCGCCCGGCGCGGCTGCGGCTCGGCGCAACCCCGGAAGGGCTGACGCCGGTCGAACTACTGGAGCGCTATCTCGCCACGAAAGAGGTCACGCCGGATCGCATCGAGGAGCTGGTCGAGCACGCGCGCGCCCTGTTCGAGCAAGAGGATTAGCGCGTGTTACGCACTTGCGCCTGATAATGCCCCCCATCCCTCGGCCCCTCGCCCCCGAAATGAGGGAAGGGGAGCGCGCTGTTCTTTTCCTTCCCTCATCCTGGGGAAGAAAAGCCGACCGAAGGTCGGAAGGATGGGGAGAGCACAGCTTCCCCGCCGCGCCATCCCCGCCACACCAAAGCTGGAAAAATCCCGCCGGGCGCGGTATCAATAGCGGGTACGTTCCGCACATATGAGCGACTGAGCATCGCTGTGTGGACGCCCTTTGCCTTTGCTAACTGCTAATTGCTGATTGCTAAGAGCTAAAAATGCTGCCTGTTCGCCTGGAAATCCGTAACTTTCTAGCCTATCGCAACCCCGACGCGCTCGAGTTTGACGGCGTGCATCTCGCGTGCCTGACCGGGCCAAATGGCGCCGGAAAATCCTCGCTGTTGGATGCGATCACCTGGGTGCTGTGGGGCCGCGCCCGCACGCGCAGCGACGACGACCTGATCCACCAGGGCCAGACTGAGATGATGGTCCAGCTTGATTTTTTGCAGGGCGACAACCGCTATCGCGTGGTGCGCAAGCGACAGATGGGCAAAACCGCCCGTCAGGGACGCAGCGCGCTGGACCTGTTCGCGTGGGATGACGCCAAGCAGACGTGGCAGCCGATCAGCGCGCCCTCGATCCGCGAGACGGACAAGAAAATATGCGATCTGCTGCGCCTCGACTACGAGACGTTTGTTCACTCGGCCTTCTTGCAGCAGGGCCGCGCCGACGCCTTCACTGTCAAGCCGCCCGCGCAGCGTAAAGACATCCTCGGCAACATTCTGGGGCTGGAACAGTGGCAGATCTATGAGGACCGCGCCAAGCGGGTCTTGCGCCAGATCGAGCAGGAATTGGATTTGATCGCGGTCCGCCTGCAAGAGATCGAGCGCCAGGAAGCCGAGGAGCCTGCGCTGCGCCGCGACCTCGAAGTGGCAACAAGCGCGCTGGACGACGCGAAGAAGCTCCGCGAAGAGGCCGAGGCGCTCTATGCCGAGGTCGCCGGGGCCGAGGAGCAAATGAGCGCCGCGCAGACACGCCTCTCGCAAGCGCAGCACCGCGTCCGCCAGCGGCAGGACGACCTCGAAGAGATCGAGCGCGATCTTGAGCGTCATCGCCAGCGGCTCGCCGAGGTGCAGAACGTGCTGGCAGAGCGCGAATCGATCGAGGACGGCTACGCGCAGCTTCAGGCAGCGCGGCAGGCGGACCAGGCGCTCGGCGAAAAGCTTCAGGCGATGAGCGCGATCAAAGAGCGACTGAACGACGTCACGACCGCGATCAACGCTGCGCGCGCCGAGCTGGAGTCGCAAGCGAACGTCCACCGCGACCGGATCGCCTCAGCGCAGCGCACTGCCGACGAGTTGGAACGCTACCAGTCTGAGCTGGCCGACATGCAAACGGAAGTCAAGGCGCTCGAAGCGGAAGAACAGCGTCGCGATGAACTACGCGAGACGGTAGGCGCGCTGAAAGAAGAGATGGCCGCGCTGCGCGTCACCAACAACTCGCTGTTCACCGAGATGCAGGAGATTAAGGCGCGCATTGACGATCTGGAAGCCGCCGAAGCGACCTGCCCGCTGTGCGGCCAACCGCTCGATGAAACGCAGAAAGTTGCGCTGCTGGAAGACCTGCGCGCGCAAGGTACGACGCGCGGCGATCAGCACCGCGCCAACACCGCCCGCGCCGAAGCCATCACCGCCGAGTTGGCTGAGCACAAAGAGACGATCGCCGCGATTGACCTGACGCTCCGCGCGCTGCCCGCCCAGCGTGACCGCGTCGCCAACCTGCGTGCCAGCGCGGATCAGGCGCAGGACGCCGCCACCACGATCCAGCGTGAAGCGGCAGAGCTGGGCGTCATCGAGCAGATGATCGCCAACGAGGATTACGCGCAAGAGCTTCAGCAGCAGCGCGCCGCGATCCAGGCCGAGATCGACGCGCTGGGCTACGACTCTGACGCGCACAACGCCGCCCGTGAAACGCTTTCGACCTATCACGAGTTCGAGGCGCGCCAGCGCGCGCTTGACACCGCGCTGACGCAGTTGCCCGAAGTGGAGAGCGCGCTCGCCAGCGCCGAAGCGCGCCGCGAGCGGTGGCTGGGCGTGCTGGCCGAGGAAGAGGAAGCGGTCCAGGCCGCGCAGGAAGAGATCGACGGGCTGCGAGAGTCCGTCGAGGAAGCGCGCCGCCGCGAGGACGAGATGCGCCGCCGCCGCAGCGAAGAACAGCGCGCGCAGGAGCAGGTGATCCGCGCCCAGCAGGCGCTCACCGCGCTGGAGAACGCGCGCAAGCGCCGGGCCGACCTGGAAACGCGGCGCGCCGATCTTGCCGAGCGGCAGGCGATCTACGAGACGTTGCGCGGCGCGTTCGGCAAAAACGGCATCCCGGCGATGATCATTGAGGCCGCGATCCCGGAGCTGGAAGAGGCTGCCAATCACCTGCTGAGCCGTATGACGAGTGGGCGGATGCACGTCCGGCTGGACACCCAGCGCGAAAAACGCACCGGCGGCGTGGCGGAGACGCTCGACATCCTGATCAGCGACGAGCTGGGCACGCGCAGTTATGAGTCGTATTCGGGCGGCGAGGCGTTCCGCGTCAATTTCGCGATCCGCGTCGCGC
>CAZVCM010000039.1:6726-22261 GCA_964626105.1 uncultured Thermoflexus sp. | reverse complement strand
CTGGGCTGGAGCGGCTGCTGGACGCAATTCGCACCGCAGCAACCGAGCAGCGCGGCTGGTAAAGCGCGCCGACGTTCAAACGAATCAGCGCCGGGGGCCGAACGCAGGTCCCTGGTGTTTTTATGGGCCGATCACGGCAGCGGGCCGCGCGCGTTGTTGAGCGCGTTGATCGACGGGATTTCAAGCGCCTGGGCGCGCGGCGTGTTGGTGGGCAGCGAGGTCTGCGCGGGCTCTGGCGTGATGGGGACCAGTTCGGAGGATCCGGTGGAGTCCGACGCGTCCTGCGCGGCGTCGATGGCGGCGCGCGTGGCAGTCAGCTTGAAGACTGCGGTCGCTGCGAGGTCTGGCGAGGCGGGTGCGTCAGTGGGCGTGTTGCCGGTGCCCATCAGATAGTAGTAGCCCAGGATTAGCCCGGCAGCGACTACGCCACCCATCAGCAGTAGACCCAGCGTCATCCACGCCACCCGGTCAGAGAAGCGCGAGGTCCGCTTGCGGCGTCGGATCGCGCTCGGCGTGGCGGGGTGCGCTGCCGACCGCGCGGGCTGGTAAACCGGCATCAACTGCAGGTTCGCGGGCGGGCTGACCGGGGCGGGCGGCGCCTGCGCGCGCTGAGCCAGCGCCGCTTGTAGCGCGTGTTGGAGCGATGGCTCGGTCGCGCTGGCGTCTGCTTTAGCGTCGTCAAGTGCCTGCCGCAGCGCCGCGACCATCTCACATGCGCTGTTATAGCGGCGGTCGCATGGCTTTTCCAGCGCCTTCAGCAAGACGCGCTCGATCGTGACCGGTAGCAGCGGGTTGATCTTACAGGGCGAGGGTGGCGGCTCGGTGACGTGCTTAACCGCGACGTTGTACGGCGTGTCGGCCTCGAACGGTCGGCGGCCCGTCAGCATCTCGAAGACGACGACGCCCAGCGCGTAGAGATCGCTGCGCCGATCCAACTCCTTACCCTGCGCCTGCTCCGGCGACATATACGCAGGCGTGCCGACGACGCCGCTGGTGGTGAGCTGCTTGGTTGCGCCGCCGAGGATGCGCGCGATGCCGAAGTCGGTGATGTAGGCATCGCCGTTAGCATCCAGCAGGATGTTGCTCGGCTTGAGGTCGCGGTGCAGCACGCCCTCGCGGTGCGCGTAGTCCAGCGCCGGGGCGATCTGCTCCAGGATCGCCAGCGCGTTCTCCGGCGGGATCGGCCCGTCGATCAGCAGGTCATCGACCGAGCCGCCATCCATATAGCGCATGACGAGGTAAGGCATGCCCTGGTGCTCGCCATATTCGTGCACTGGGACGATCGCGCGGTGCTCCAGCCGGGCGACGATGCTGGCTTCCTGCTGGAACCGCTCCAATGAGTTGCCCTGGTGCAGCAGGTCCTGCGGGAGCATCTTGATCGCCACGTCCCGCTGCATCGACAACTGGTGCGCGCGAAAGACGGTCGCCATGCCACCCTGGCCGATCTCGTCCAGGAATTGGTAGCCGTTAATCGTCGCGCCGAGCAAGGAATGGGTCATAACCTCAAGCGAGCCAAACAAAGCCAGTTACAGGGTGGCGCTTCTCTCGACAGCGCTGGTTCACGGCGCTGCGTCAAACTCCGGCACAGAACGCGCGTCCGCCTCTTCCTCAGTCGCGGCAATGCCGTTCTCGCGAATATCCTCGATCAGCCACTTCATCTCGCGGATCTCGCGCCGCTGCGCTTCGATGATCTCGTCGGCGAGCTGTCGCACGCGCGCGTCCTTGATGTCGGCGCGCTCGCTGGTCAGGATCGCGATCGAGTGGTGCGGAATCATAGCGTTCATGTACGAGGTATCCTGCACCGTTTCCTGGCTGCGGACAAGGAACAACGCCGCCGCGAAAACGAGCACGCTTCCCGCGTAGATCGCGAGATTGATGCGCGTGTCGTGATACATCCCCCGCATATACGTTAGCATAATGACTGCCATCGCCGCGCCCATGATCAGCGTCATGAACAGGCGCGTCTCGCTCCAGCGGACGTGCGACGTTTCGTAGGTGTTTAGATACATCAGCCCGTACATCGCCACCATCGACGTTGCGATCATAGCAGCAAAACGGAGGTAACTGGATTTCTTATCCTGATTCATCTTCTTCTCCAGTCACGGGTAAAACCGCTTGAAGAGTCGGGTTGCGCTCTGGCGCGCGGCGCCGCGAGATGCTGGCAGCGCAAGCCGGGTGCACTCAGGATAGTCGGCATCGCTCCTCGGAACGATGCGCTCCCCTGTTACAGTTGTTTTAGCTGTTTCCGATCGCTTATCGCTAATTATAGTACGCATCCACGATGGTTTCCGCGCAATTAGCCCGCTGCCCCGCACGATTGGAGCGCATCACGGAAGCGCTGCTGGCGCGATTCGTCCTCGTTCTCCTGGGCGATCACCAGCCCGTCGCGCAGGTATGGGATCGCTTCGGGGCAGCGCCCCAGCGACGCGAGCGAGTTGCCAAGCTGGTAGAAGTCGTCCGGGTCGTCGGATCCAAGCTCGATGGCGCGCTGCAGGTTGTTGGCTGCGGTCGCATAGTCGCCGTCCAGCCACTGCAACCCGCCCAGGTACGACAGGCACAGCACTGCGTCGGGATTGTGGTCCAGGCAGCGGCTGTAATACTCGTACGCGCGCGGCGGGTCGCCATTGCGATAGTGCACCGTGCCGAGGTACCACAGCGCGCTGGCGTCGTTCGGGTTGCGCTCAAGCGCGGCAGTCAGCACGCCGATCGCCTCTTCAATCTCGTCGAGCGCGACGAGGTTCTGCGCCAGCTCGACCGCGATGTAGGTCTGCGTGGGCGCTTGCTGTAGCGCGAGGCGATAGGGGGTCAGCGCGTCCTGGTAGAAGCCCTGGTCCGAGAGCAGCTTGCCCTTGTTGCGCAGCGCGTCGGCAGCGGCCAGGCCGGACGAATCGAGTGTCAGCGCTTGGTCGAGGTAGTTCTCGGCCAGATCATACTGCCCCAGGTCCTGGTAGACTTTGCCGAGGAAGGCGTAGGTCGGCGCAAACGACTCGTCCAGCGCGCGCGCTTGCAGCCCTGCCGCCAGCGCGCCTTGCGCGTCCCCCAGCCACGAGAGCGCCATCGCCTTGATCGCCCAGCCGTGGGGCAGCTCTGGATTGGCGTTGATCGTCTTCTCCGCTTCGATCAACGCCCGCTGAAGCTGCTGCCGGTTGCGCCCTCGGTCGGATGTGGTCACCAGCAGGTGCGTGACCTCGTAATGCACCTGCACATCGTTAGGGCTGCCGTTCGACAGAATCAGGCATTGATCGACCGCCTCGCGCAGGTTGCCCTGCTGCTGGGCAGAACGGCAGGCGTTTTGCGCGGCGAGCAGGTCAGGCGTGGCAGTCGGTGTGGGCTGGGGCGCGACCTGCGTGCGCGCGCTGACGACCATCTGCTCGACTGCCGGGACGACGTTGTCGTCCACCAGGCGGCGCACCTGCGCCCGATTCTGCCACGTCATCCACCCCACGAACGCCAGCAGCGGGATCAACACCATCAGCACGACCGTCCGGCGCGAGATCAGGTGCATCCGCCGCCGCTTGGGGCGGTAGCGCTTGGGCGTACGCAGATACATGCGGCGCTCCTAGAACACGCCGATGGGTTCAGGCGGGACGGGCGTGGGCGGGATCGGCGTCGGAATCTGCTCGATGCTGAAGTCGCCATAATTGACGCACGACATCAAGCCCTGGTTGATCAGCCCCTTGATCGTTTCGTTGGGGTTCATTTGCAGCGCGGTTTGCAGCACCGGCCAGGCTTCGTCGCAGCGTGCCAGCAGGGTATGCGCCAGCCCGCGCACGTAGTAGCACTCGATTTCCTGGTCGATCAGCGGGACGTTCTGCTGCGTCTGAAGCTCGGAGCACATCTCGAACGACTCGATCGAGCCTTCATAGTTGCGGCGCGTGTATTGCACCATGCCAAGCTGGCGATATGCTTCGGGGTACGTCGGATCAAGCTGGAGCGCCTGCTCGCACGCTTCCTGTGCGGACTGGTCCTCGCGCATGGTGAAGTACGTCTCGCACTTGCGGACGTACGCCTTGACGTTGTCCGGCTCCATCGCCAGGATCTGGTCGAAGGCGGCGATCGACGCGTCGTAGTTGTCGAGCGCCTTGTAATAGAGCGCCAGCTCGAAGTACAGCACGTCGAGGCGCGGGTGAATCTGGATCGCGCGCTCGTATTGCTGCACTGCCGCGGTGAACTCGCCTACATACGCCAGCGCGAGCGCCAGCGAGCGGCGCGCGTCCACGCTGTCCGGGTTGGCCGTGACCGCTTCGTCGGCTTTTGTCAGCGCCTGGTTTGGGCGCCCGGCGTAGTAGTAAGCGGTGGACAGATACGCCTTTGCTTCGGCGTAGGTGGGCTCGATTCGCTCCGCATTCAGCCCCGCGCTGATCGCTTCTTCGGCGCGGCCATTGGCGACGAGCGCCAGACACAACAGCGCGTTCGCCTGGGCGTTGTCCGGGTCGATCTCCATCGCCTGTCGCGCGACTTCGAGCGCTTCTTCCGCATGATAGAAGAAGCTGCGCCCGGCGTAGCTGCGGTAGATCAGCGCGCGCCCATACTCAAACAGGATGTTGATATTCTCTGGCTCGGCGGCGGCGGCTTGCTCATAGTGCTGGATAGCCGTTTCGAGGTTCCCGGCGAGGTACGCGCGCTCGCCTAGCTGCGCGCGAGTCACCGCGTCGAGAGTGGGGGTCGCGTCGGTCATGACGCTGGCGAGCACCCAGCTCTGCACGGTGTTGAAGCGCATCAGCACGCCCAGTGCGATCAGCATCACGATCGTCCACACAACCAGCAGCCCGCGACTGCCGCGCCGCCGGGCCTGCCGTCCGAAATGCAGGTTGGATTTGTCGCGCCGAATGTACATGGCGTGCTCTCTACCTCAAAGTGTCGCGTCTGGGCGCGCCCGCCGGACAAAAACGACCAGCGAGCGCAGCATAGCACCCCCCAGTGTAAGCTGTTAGCTCTTCGCAATTAGCATAAACGAGACTGGTTCCCTGGCGCTTTGCTCTTGGCTAACCGCTCATGGCTAATCGCTTCTTCGCGCGTCAAGCGCGGATCGTAACACCGAGCCGGGCGGGTTGCAAGGGTTAAGCTGGCGCGGAGGGTGGCGTCCATCCTTCCCAGCGGCGCGCCTGCCACGCGGAATAGAGCGCGATCGACCCGGCGGTTGCCACGTTCAGGCTCAGCACGTGCCCGCGCATCGGCAGCGTGATCCGCAGGTCGCACGTCTCGCGCACCAGGCGGCGCAGCCCTTCGCCCTCGCTGCCAAGCACGACCGCAATCGGCAGGTTGAGATCGACCTGATCGAGCGTCGAGGTCTCCGGGCCGATGTCCAGCCCGACGAGCCAGACGCCCTCTTCCTTCAGCGTGCGCATCGCCGTCACCAGATTGGTGACAACCGCGACGTTCAGATGCTCGACCGCGCCGGATGACGCATTCACGACAGCAGGCGTCACATCCACGCCGCGCCGCTCTTGCAGCACGACGCCATGCACGCCGACCGCGTCCGCCACGCGCAGCAGCGCGCCGACGTTCTGCGGGTCTTTGAGCAGGTCGAGCACCAGCAAGAAGGGCCGCTCGTCCCGGCTGCGTGCCGCGCTGAGCGTGTCTTCCAGCGCGACGTACGGATAGCTGCCCACGCGCAGCGCGACGCCCTGGTGGTTTGCGTTCTTCGACAGGTCATCGATCACGCGGCGCGGCACGCGGCGGGTGTTGATCCCGCGCGCTGTAGCTGCTTCGACGATCTCGGTAACGATGCCTTTCTCGTCGATGCCTTCGGCGAGCAGAAGTTGTTCGAAGCGCCGCCGCCCGGCGCGCAGCGTTTCGAGCACGGCCCAGCGGCCATACAGATATTCGGCCATGAGGCTCCTCGTGATGTGGCAGGCGCGGCTAGCTCACGCGCCAGACGGTGCCATCGGCGCGGTCTTCAACGGTGACGCCCAATTCGCCCAGTCGGTCGCGGATCAGGTCCGAAAGCTCGAAGTTCTTGTCGGCGCGGGCCTGGGCGCGCAGCTCGATCAGCAGGCGGATCAGGCCGTCTTCACGCTCGGCGCTGCCGGACGCGTCGTCTGCTTCGTCCGGCACGATGCCCAGCACCTGCCCGCCCAAGTCGCGGTAGGTCTGGTCGATCGCTTCGAGCACGGCCTTGCCGACTGGCTGCTCGCCATTGAGCAGGGTATTCACCTCGCGCGTCAGATCGTGGAGCGCCGCCACCGCGCCTGGCGCGTTGAAATCATCGTCCATGCAGTTCACAAACTCAGTGCGGGCGCGCTCCAGCATTGGCAAAAAGTCGCTCCCCGCATCGCCTTCGGGCGCGTGACGCAGCATTTCGCGGGTCAGACGCACCGCGCCGTAAATGCGCTCCCACCCGCGCTTGGCCGCGTCGAGCGCTTCCTCGCTGAACACAATCGGGTTGCGATAGTGCGCGCCGAGGATGAAGGCGCGGACGACTTCGGGACGGTGCAGCTTGAGCGCATCCTTGACGGTGTAGAAGTTGCCCAGACTCTTGGACATCTTGGTCGGGATGCCGAACTCGTCCGGGACCATCAGCGTGCCGGTTAGCAGCCAGTATTTCGCGAAATCCGCGCCGTGGGCGGCTTCGCTCTGCGCGATCTCGCACTCGTTGTGCGGGAAGATGTTATCGATCCCGCCGCCATGAATGTCGAACGTCTCGCCAAGATACTTGCGCGACATGGCGGAGCACTCGATATGCCAGCCGGGATAGCCCACGCCCCAGGGGCTGTCCCAGCGCAGGATGTGCTCCGGCTCTGCGATCTTCCACAGCGCGAAGTCGGCGGGGTGGCGCTTGTCTTCGCGGACGTCCTCGCGGACTCCGGACTGCTGATCCTCAATCTGGCGGTTGGAGAGCTTGCCGAACTGCGGCCAGCTTGTCACGTCGAAATAGACGTTTCCGGCCTCGGTGACGTAGGCGTGGCCCTTCTCGACGAGACGCTCGATCATCTTGATCTGCTCGGGGATGTGGCCGCTGGCGCGCGGGCTGATGTCGGGCCGCTGCACGCCGAGCGCGTCCATGTCCTCGAAATAGCTGCGCGCGTACGTCTCGACGATCTGCATGGGGCCAGCCTGGGCCTGACGCGCTTTTCTGAGGATGCGGTCCTCGCCGGTGTCGAGCAGGTGGCCGACATCGGTCAGGTTCTGCACGTAGAGCACGTCGTAACCGCTGAAGCGCAGGTAGCGTACGATCACGTCGAATGAGACATACGTCTTGGCGTGCCCGATGTGCGCGTGGTCGTAGACCGTGGGGCCACAGACGTACATATTCACTTTGCCATCGTGCAGTGGTTCGAACGGTTCTTTCGTGCGACGAAGCACGTTGTAGACTTCGAGTGCCATAGGGGTGTCCTTTGTAGCAGTTAGCGGTTAGCAGTTAGCGAAAGACACAATAGCGGTTTGCCGCTGCTGTTGGCTGCTTTTAGCTGTTCTTCACTGTTTCTTGCTGCCTCTCGCTCATTGTAACGCAAAGCGCCCGGAGCGGTAGGGGAGATTTCAGGCGGCGCGTCCAATAAGGTTATAATGCGGCTTTCGAGCAGCCGCACACGCTCACTACGCGGCTCGCGGGCAGCCGCACTTGTAAGGAGTCAGGATTGTGAAGATCTGGATTCAAGGCGCAGATGCGATCACGCTGGATGACGCAGGACGGGTGCTGCGCGGCGTAGATCTGCTGATTGAGAATGGCCGCATCACGCGGATCGGCGAGGTTCCGCCGGACACGCAGGCGGACGAGGTCATCGACGCGCGCGGAAAGGTCGCGCTGCCGGGGCTGTTTAACGCGCACAGTCACGCCGCGATGACATTCGAGCGCGGCTGGGCCGAGGATTTGCCCTTTCCGCGCTGGCTGATTGAGATAATCTGGGTCGCGGAGAGCGCCCTGACGCCCGACGATGTGTATTGGGGCGCGGCGCTGGCGGCCTGCGAGATGATCCGCAGCGGCACAATCGGCTTCAACGACCACTATTTCTACATGGACCGGGTTGCCGAGGTCGTGCAGCAGAGCGGGATGAAGGCGCAGCTTGCGTGGTGCGTCTTCGGCATTGGCGATGACAAAGAGGTCGGGCCAGGGCTGGATGGCACGCTCGTGTTTATCGAACAGTGGCAAAACGCGGCGGACGGGCGCATCCACACCTGCCTGGGGCCGCACTCGCCTTACATCTGCCCGCCGGACTTCCTGGCGCGGATCGCGACGATCGCCGCCGAGCGCGGCTTGCCGGTGCATCTGCACGTCGCCGAGTCACAAGAGCAGGTCGAGAACTCATTGGCGCGACACGGTCAGACGCCGGTGGAGCAGCTTGCGGAGTTGCGCATCTTCGACGGGCGCGCGATTGCGGCGCACGCGCTGGCGGTCAGCCCTGGCGACCGCGCGATCCTGGCGGAGAAGGGCGTGTTCGTGGCGCGCACGCCGAATACGTACATGAAGCTGGCGATGCCGATCAACCATGTTACCGATCTGCAGGCTGAGGGCATCCCGGTGGCGCTTGGCTCGGACGGCCCCGCCTCGAACGCGACAATGGACTTGTTCCAGATCATGCGCCAGCAGGTGCTGCTGGAGAAATATCTGCGGCTTGATCCCGAAGCGCTGCCGGGCGACACGCCGCTGCGGATGGCGTGCCAGGCGGGCGCGCGAGCGCTCGGCTTTGCGGAGAGCGGCGTGCTGCGCGAGGGAGCGCCCGCCGACGTGATTCTGCTGGACTTTGACCAGCCGCATCTGCGCCCGCGCCATGACCTCATCGCGAGCGTGGTTCACACCGCCAGCGGCGCGGACGTGACGCACGTGCTGGTCGATGGGCGGCTGCTGATGCGCGATCGCATCCTGCTGACGCTCGACGAGGAGCGTATCCTCTACGAGGCGGAGCAGCGCGCCTTCCGCATGGTGGGGCAGGACATGAGCCAGATGCGCGAGTATCGGGCCTAGAGCGCGACCCATTAGAGGCTGTGATGAATTCGTTGCAGGCGGGATACTGAAAGCATCTAGCGTCTGGGGCAGGGGCGGAGCTTGCTCCGCCCGCAGAGACTCGCGCTATGAGGCTGGAAACGGGCGATGTGAGTCTCCTGGCCCTCAGAGGTGTTGCCACGCCCTACGTTCGCAGCGAGCCTTCCGGTTGCGCGAAATACATGCGCCCGGCGTTGGTGACGATATAGCGTGTGACGAGGACGCGGATCGTGCGGTCGAGGTATTGCTGTCCGTCCTCAACGACGACCATCGTTCCGTCTTCAAGGTAGCCAACGCCTTGCCCGGCCTCGCGCCCTTCCATCACGACGTGGATATCGATCACCTCGCCAGGTAGAAAGATAGCCTTTAGCGCGTTCGACAGCGCGTTGATGTTGAGGACGGTCACGCCTTGCAACTCTGCGACGCGGTTGAGGTTGAAGTCCTGCGTCATCACCGGGGCGCCACGCTGCCGCGCCAGCAAGACGAGCTACTCGTCGACGGCGTCCACGCCCTCGACATCGTCGTCGATGATCTCCACCGGCGACGCGCTGACCTGCTGCAACTCGCTGAGGATTTCCAGCCCGCGCTTGCCCCGGTTGCGGCGCAGTACGTCCGCTGAGTCCGCGACGTGTTGCAGCTCGTGCAGCACGAACCGCGGGACGAGCAAGCGTCCCTGCAGGAAACCCGTTTGGCTGATATCGAGGATGCGG
Source organism: uncultured Thermoflexus sp. (assembly GCA_964626105.1). Classification (GTDB taxonomy): domain Bacteria; phylum Chloroflexota; class Anaerolineae; order Aggregatilineales; family Aggregatilineaceae; genus DYGX01. The sequence goes on along the minus strand of CAZVCM010000039.1, from coordinate 12,631 downwards.
CCATCGATGATCACGCTGGTGTCGAGCAGGATCTCGCCGTTGCTTGAGGCGGCAGCGGCGCGCCGTGCAGGGCGCTGATCCGGCGTGGCGCCGAACAGCGCCAAAATATCATGCCCGCGCAGCGCGGCGATGGTTGTCAGCGAATAGGCGAGCGCGAACGCGAACACAATCGGCAGCAGCCAACCGAACGGGTCCGGCAGCAGCGAAAGCGGCCAGGCGAACAGCGCCGCCGCCAGCAACCCGACCAGCAGACCTGCGATTCCCACCACCAGACTCTCAACCGGGGTGCGCAACAGCGCGCGCCGCCCGATCCGGGCAGGGTAGGTTGTGATCCAGGGGGTAATAATCAAGCCACCGAGCGCGCCCATCAGCGCGAAGATCAGGCCGGTTGCTTCGGGTGGGAGCAAGAGGTTATCCGAGAGGTCCGCGCCGAGCATGGCCCCAAGCACGGCGAACACCATCATCCCGGCCAGTCGCAGGATGAAGTCAATGCTCATGATGAGTCCGTTCTTCCTCTTCCCGTCGCCTGCCACGCCTGGATAAAAAGGGTTGCGGGGCGAAAACAGCGCGGCCCGGACATCGTCCGGCGGGCGCGAGGACATAAGCCGATTATGTGTTGTCAGGTCGTAGGGCGGCGCGCGCGAAGTCCGCGCCAATTGGCGACGGCGCATCCGGCGCGGGCGGGAAGGCGCAAAATAAACTGGGAAGCGCGCCTGCCCGGTCCACGAAGACACTCCAGGCCCGGTCGAGGCTGACATGCACACTTTAACACAGGGGCAATAGCCCGTCAATTGGCTTGTGCGCGGGCGCGCGCGATGTCTTCGGTGAGGCGCAGGTAATACCGTCGTAAGCCAGCGTCGCAGGCGATAGCTGGCGGGCTTTTGGGAGGCGCAAGCGCGGAACGCAATTAGAGAGAATGCGACTTTCGCGCTATAATGAAGGTGCTGGCAGCTATGATGCCCAACGGGGAGCAGCACCTGACTTGCTCCCCTGTGAGTGACCAGCGGAATATTTCTCCGTTACTTGGTTCTTTAGGAGGTTCACAGTGTCTAAACGTCTGGTTTCAGTCATTGTCATGTGCGCCATGATGTTGCTTGCTGTTGTCCCCTCCCTGGCGCAGGAGGATCTATCGGGCGACCTCGAAATCTTCTCGTGGTGGGCCGGCGACGAAGGGCCGGCGCTTGAAGCGCTGCTCGAAAAGTTCGGTGAGCTACACCCGAACATTGAAGTCGAGAACGCCACCGTCACTGGCGGCTCGGGCGTGAACGCGCGCGCCGTGCTGAAGACTCGCATGCTGGGCGGCGACCCGCCGGACTCGTTCCAGGTGCACGCCGGACAGGAGCTGATCGGCACCTATGTGGTGGCGGACACGATGGAAGACCTGACCTTCCTGTTTGAGGAAGAGGGTTGGATGGACATCTTCCCCGAGGGGTTGATCGATCTGCTGAGCACGGACGAGGGCATCTGGTCCGTCCCGGTGAACATCCACCGTTCGAACGTGATGTGGTATATCCCCGCTAACCTGGAAGAGTGGGGCGTTGAGGTTCCGGCAGACTGGGACGCGTTCCTTGAAGCGTGCCCGACGCTGCAGGAAGCAGGCGTGACTCCGATGTCGGTTGGCGAGAACTGGACCGTCGTCCACCTCTGGGAGAACGTCGCGCTGGCCGAGCTCGGCGCTGAGGGCTATCGCGCGCTGTGGGCGGGCGAGAAGGCTTGGACCGATGAAGACGTTGTGGCCATGTGGGACAAGTTCGGCCAGATCCTGGACTGCACCAACGCCGATGAAGACGCCGCGTCGCTGCCCTGGCAGCAGGCGACCGATATGGTCGTTAACGGCGAGGCCGCCTTTAACATCATGGGCGACTGGGCCGCGGGCTACATGAACACCACGCTCGGCTTGGCGCCGGGTGAGGGCTTTGGCTGGGCACCGGCACCGGGGACCGAGGGCGTGTTCAACATGCTGTCGGACTCGTTCGGCCTGCCGGAGGGCGCGCCGAACCGCGACAACGTGCTGGCGTGGCTGCGCCTGCTCGGGTCGCAGGAAGGCCAGGACATCTTTAACCCGCTGAAGGGCTCGATTGCGGCGCGTACCGATAGCGACCTGTCGCTGTACAACGAGTATCTGCAGTCGGCGGCTGAGGACTGGGCGTCGAACGAAATCGTCGGCAGCCTGGCGCATGGCGCCGTGGCACCTGAGTCGTTCAGCAGCGAATTCCCGACCGTGATGGAGCAGTTCCTGGCCTCGCGCAACGCTCAGGCGACCAGCGCGGCTGTCCAGGCGCTGGCTGAGGAAGCCGGGATCGCTGGCGGCGAGATGTAAGCGTTGATCGCGCCGGGTAACACACCCGGTTCGAGTGAGCGCTTGTTATGTACGCACACAATGCGAGGTCTCGTCCCGGTGGGCGGGACCTCGTATTATCATGGGCGGCTCACCACGCGTAGCCTACGAGGGGATGCGGTGCCATGCAACGAACAGCCAACCAACAGCGGAGCAGCCTGACCGAATGGATCGATTCGCTCCGCCGCATGAACCGGGATCGCATGTTTGCCTTCCTGACGATTCTTCCTTCGATCGTGCTGCTGGGCATCTTCGTCTATGGCTTCATCGGGCAGACTTTTGCCTGGTCATTGACGGACTGGGAAGGGCTGGATGCGGCGGACAAGAGCTTCATCGGCCTTGAGAACTACAAGAATCTATTCAGCACCGCGCTCAATTTCCGGTTCCGGCAGGAGCTGGTCAACACCTTTTTCTTCACGGGATTTTTCCTGGTGGGCTGTCTATCGCTGGGCTTCTTACTGGCGGTGCTGCTCGATCAGAACATCAAAGGCGAGAGCGTCTTCCGCACCGTCTTCTTGTTCCCGATGGCGCTGTCTTTCGCGGTCACCGGTACGATCTGGCGCTGGCTGCTCAACCCGCGCGGCGGCGTGAACCAGCTTCCCACGCTATTTGGCGCGGATGCGTGGTCTTTCTCCTGGCTGAACAACCGGCAGGCGTACCGCTTCAACTGGCATGAGGTCCCCACGCTGACGCTCGTGCTGATTCTGGGGCTGTTCGCTTTCCTGCTGATCCGGCAGATTGTCAGCCGCCGCTTTTTGAGAGCGGTCTTTCTCGGCGTGCCGATCGCCGCGTTTGTCGCCTGGATCGCAGCGGACTTCCTCACCTGGGACGAGGCCGACCCGTCGATGCACGGCACGTTCAACTGGCAGGATGTGCCGCGTTATGTTCTGGCGCTGGTGGTGGTCGGGTTCATTGTCGCGGTGATTCACCGGCTGTGGCATGGGCACCGGCGCGGCGCGCTGATCCTGGGCATCCCGGCGGCGCTGCTGCTGGTCGGGTATGTGGGCGGCGCGGCAGAGAACTTCCCGAACGTTGACTACCGTGAGGATTACGGCTTCAATATGGCGCTGCTGGGCGTCATCCTCGCGGCGGTGTGGCAGATGTCCGGCTATACGATGGCGATGTACCTTGCCGGGATTCGTGGCATTTCCGAAGACTTGCGCGAGGCGGCGCGGGTGGACGGGTGCAGCGAGATCCAGGTGTACACCAAGATCATTCTGCCGCTGCTGCAGCCGATCACGCTCAGCGCGGCGATTGTGCTGGGGCATATCTCGCTGAAGGTGTTCGACCTGATCTTCGCGATGGCCGGGACGGACTATCTGCCGGTGAGCGTGCCGGGCGTGCAGGTCTATACGACGATGTTCCGCAGCAACAAGTTCGCCATCGGCTCGTCGATCGCGATTGTGCTGCTGGTAATGGTCGCGGTCGTGATTATTCCGTACCTGGCGACCGCGCTGCGCGGCGAGCACGAGGTCTAGGGGGCAGCCATGACCATCACCATGACCCACGTTGTGAACTGGGTGATCTTCGGGACACTGGTCGGCAGCCTGGGCACGTATCTCGTCTACGATTACACGCGGCGCGACGCGCAGCTTGGCGCGTTGATCGGCGCGCTGACCGGCGCGGTCGGCAACCTCGTGCTGCTCGTTCCGCTGTGGGCGTATATGCTGGCGCGCGGCAAACAGCCGGAGCTCGTGCCTGTGGGCTCGGTCGGGATGATGACCGCGCTCGAAAAGCCAGCGGAGTCGCGCCGCCTGCCGTTCGAACCGGGCAAGCTGGTCCGCCCGCTGATCTATCTGTTCCTGGTCGTGATGGTGCTCATCTTCCTGATGCCGGTGTACACGGTTGTGATGACGAGCCTGAAGACACCCGCTGCTGCCGGGCAGCTTAACCAGGTGTGGCAGCCGCCGGACACGATCAACTGGGCGAGCTACCGCGAGGCGCTGGATATGCTCGGCCCGAAGCTGCGCAACAGCTTTGTGCTGACGATTTCCGCGACGATCATCTCGGCTGTCATGGGATCGATGAACGGCTACGTGCTGTCGAAGTGGCGCTTCCCCGGCGCGAACATCGTCTTCCCGCTGATGCTGTTCGGGATGTTCATCCCCTATCAGAGTATCCTGATCCCGCTCTTTCAATTTATGCAGGACGTGGATCTCGGCGGATCGCTGGTGGCGCTGATCATCGCGCACGTCGTCTATGGCCTGCCGATCACGACGCTGATCTTCCGCAACTATTACGTCGAGGTTCCGACCGATATGATTGAAGCGGGCGCGATCGACGGGGCGGGGTTCTTCGGCATCTACCGCTGGATCGTGTTCCCGCTGTCGCTGCCAGGATTCGTGGTGGTGATTATCTGGCAGTTCACGCAGATTTGGAACGAATTCCTCTTCGCGGTGACGCTCACCAACCAGTCGTCGCAGCCGATCACGGTCGCGCTGGCGCTGCTGGCGGGCGGCGAGGCGGTAAAGTGGAACCTGCCAATGGCGGGCGCCGTCCTCGCGGCGCTGCCGACGCTGGCGGTGTATATCTTGCTTGGCCGTTACTTTATTCGCGGGCTGATGGCAGGCTCGGTGAAGGGGTAAAAGGCAGCGGTTAGCCGTTAGCGATTAGCGGTTTGAAAGAGCGAAAAACCGTGGTTTTTATTGGGCTGTTGGGGCCGTGCTTGCTCGGCCCGTTTCTGCTATTCCCTATTCCCTACTCCCCATTCCCTACTCCTTCGCCCTTTAGCGCCTCGCCAGCGGGCGGACGAACGGCTCCGACACAGCTTCGCTAACCAGCGGCCCGTACAGGCGCGGGCGGCGAAATGCGTTGCCGTGGACCTCGCTCGCGCGGTAGGCGCGCAGGCGGTCCAGGTCAATCGGCGCGAGGTAGACGCCTTCCGCGGTGCCCGCTTCCACGACGGTCATATCGAGCGATCGCTCGTCGTCTGCAAACGCCACGCCATCGTACGCGACGGAATGCCCCATCCCGGCGTGGTTCGCCAGCGCAAAGGCGGCCATGTTCTCGTAGGCGCGTGCCCGAAGCTGTGACAGCCGGTTGTTCTCCATTTCGCAGCAGTTCGGCACGAGGACCAGTTCGGCTCCGTTGAGCATCAACAGGCGCGCCGTTTCGGGGAATTCGCGGTCGAAGCAGATCATCGCGCCGACGCGCACCGCCCCCTGCGCGGTGTCGAGCGTCGCCACGGGGAACGCTTCGCCCGGCGTCAGCAACGCCTCCAGATCGAACTCGCAAGTGTGCACTTTGGCGTAGGTGAGCACGATCTCGCCGTGACGGTCGATCAGCGCGATTGTGTTGCGCGGAGACGGCTCCCACCGCTCAAGGTACGTCAGACCGATCGCCATATTCAGCTCGCGCGCCAGTTCGCGGAAGCGCATCACGAAGGGATCGTCCGGCCCGACAGCCATCGCGCGCAGGTCGCGCCGCATCGCATCATACGCCGGATCGTCTGGGTCGATGCCGGGCGTGAGCAGGTTTTCGCCGAAATGTGCGTAACCCGTGTTCCACATCTCGGGGAACAGCGCGATGTCCGCGCCCATTTGCGCGGCCTGGCGGCAGAACGCCTCA
>CAZVCM010000039.1:0-6716 GCA_964626105.1 uncultured Thermoflexus sp. | reverse complement strand
GCGCGGTTGGCGTCCTGATCGCTGCCGTGGGCGATCATCTGAAGCAGGGCAACGCGTAGCATCGTCATCAGGAACCCTCGCAATCACAAAAAACGGGGCGCGCTCGGAACCGGGCGCACCCCTATCATATTACAGCTTTTCGCGCTGTTGCTATTCGTCGGCGGACTTGGGGCTATTCGACTTTTTGCTCGTTGACTTCTTGCCTGACGCTTTCTTCTTCGTCGTGCGCTTCGAGGACGATTTCTTGTCGCTCGATTTCCGGCTGCTCGCTTTGCGCTTGGTGGCGGGCTTTTTCGCCTTTTCCGCCAGCAGCGCCAGCGCCTGCTCCATCGTGACCTCGTTCACGCCGACGCCCTTCGGCAGCGAGGCGTTGGTTTTGCCGTGCTTGACATATGGCCCATAGCGCCCGTCGTAAATTGCGACCGGCTCGCCGGTTTCGGGGTGCTCGCCGAGCGTGCGTTGCGGCGTGGCAGAGCGACGCCCGCCTTTCTCTTGCGCGAGCAATTCCAGCGCGCGGTCGAGCGTGATTGTCAGCACGTCGTCCTGCTGCCGCAGCGAGCGGTACGCGCCCGCATGCCGCACAAACGGTCCATAGCGCCCGATGCCCGCCTCGACTGGCTCGCCTGTCTCCGGGTGCTCGCCGAGCATGCGCGGCAGGCTCAGCCAGCGCAGCGCCTGATCCAGGGTGACGCTTTCGGGGCGCGTGCCCTTCGGCAGCGAGACGCGCGGCGGCTTTGGGCCGCTGCCGTTGTTACCGTTCATGCCGTTCTCGCCCTGCTGGACGTATGGCCCATAGCGCCCGACCAGCACGAAGATCGGCTCGCCGGTTTCGGGGTGGTAGCCGAGCGGCTCGGGCCCTTCGCCTTTCTGGCGCAGAAGCTGCTCGGCTTGCGAAATCGTCAAGTCGCCCGGCGAGAGCGTCTGCGGCAGCGAGACGCGCACGACATCGCCGTTTTGCTCTTGCTCGAGATACGGGCCGTAGGGGCCAATCCGCACGCGCGCGTTGATCTTGTCTAGCTCCAGCGCGTGGATGTCACGCGGGTTGATCGCCTGCTCTTTCGCCTTGACCTGCTGCTCCAGGCCGCTGTCGCCCAGGAAGAATGTCTGCAGGTAAGGCCCGCTCTCGGTGCTGCCCTCGGCGATCTCGTCGAGCACCTGCTCCATCTGCGCGGTAAAGCGCGTATCGACAAGCTCCGGGAAGTGCTGCTCCAGCAGGTAATTGACGGCGAATGCGGTGAAGGTCGGGATCAACTGCTTGCCACTTTTCTCAATGTAGCCGCGATCCTCAATCGTGCTGAGGATGGAGGCATAAGTGCTGGGGCGGCCAATCCCCTCGCTTTCGAGCGCTTTCACCAGCGTTGCATCGGTGTAGCGCGCCGGGGGCGTCGTCTCGTGCCCCTGTGGTTCTAGCGCGCGGCAGTCTAGCGCCTGATCGACGTGCAGTGGTGGCAGGATGGTTTCCTGATCATCAAGCGCCGCCGCCGGATCGTCCGCGCCTTCGACATACGCGCGGAAGAAGCCGGGGAACAACACGCGCCGCCCCGAAGCGCGAAACTCGGCATCCTCGACCGTGATCGTCGCCGTGCTGAGACGCAAGCGTGCGTCTGCCATCTGCGTTGCGATCGAACGCTTCCAAATCAGGTCGTAGAGCGCGTATTCCTGCCCGGTGAGCTTCAGCTCGTCCGCAGTGGGCATCTTGTGCCCGGCGGGGCGGATCGCCTCGTGCGCTTCCTGCGCGCCCTTGCTCTTGGTGCGATACTGGCGCGGCGAGGGGCTGAGGTAGTCCTCGCCGTACTTGTCGCGCACGCACTGGCGCAGCGCGCCGATCGCCTGCTTTGACAGGTGCACCGAGTCGGTTCGCATGTATGTGATCAGACCGCGCTCGTACAGCCGCTGCGCGACCCGCATGGTCTGGCGCGCGGTCATGCCGAGCTTGCGGTTGGCTTCCTGTTGCAGCGTCGAGGTCGTGAACGGTGGCGCGGGCGAGCGGTTCTGATCGCGCTCGCTGAGATCCGTCACGCGCCAGTCGCGGCCACACAGCCGGTCGGCCAGCTCGCGGGCGCGCGCTTCGTCCAATAGCACGACCTTGCGCCCCTTCGGAATCTGGCCGGTCTCGCTGTCGAAATCCTTGCCGGTCGCCACGCGCACGCCGCCCAGCGCCACCAGCCCGGCAGTGAACGTCTCGCCCTCGGCGGCGAGCGTCGCCTTCAGGTCCCAATAGGCGCCTGACTTGAAGCGGCGCCGCTCTTGCTCGCGCAGCACCAGCAGGCGCACTGCTGCTGACTGCACGCGCCCGGCGGACAGCCCTGGCGCGATCTTCTTCCACAGCAGCGGCGAGACGGTGTAGCCGACCAGCCGGTCGAGAATGCGGCGCGTTTCTTGCGCGGTCACCAGCCGGTTATCAATCACGCGGCAGTGCTTGAGCGCATTCTGAATCGCCTCGCGCGTGATCTCGTGAAAGACCATGCGCTTGACTGGCACCTTCGGGTTGAGCACCTGCGTCAGATGCCACGCGATGCTCTCGCCCTCGCGGTCCTCGTCCGTCGCCAGGATGAGCTCCTCGGCGTTTTTGACCGCCGCCTTTAGCTCCTTGACGACCGACTTCTTGTCCTTCGGGACGACATACAGCGGCTCGAAGCCAGCCTCGACGTTGACTCCCAGCCGCGCCCACTCCTGCTCCTTAACCTTGCTCGGAATCTCGCTGGCCGAGGCCGGGAGATCGCGCACATGCCCCATGCTGGCCTCAACCCGGTAGTCGCCGGGTAGGTAGCTGCGGATGGTGCGGGCTTTGGTTGGAGATTCAACAATGACTAGCTTACTCACTGGTTTCACCCATGTTCACTCAAACGTGCGTCTTGGAATACGTGCGACAGATCGGGATAGTTGCCGAGTGGGGCATTTCCCAGGGGGGACCTCGCGGTAGGGTACCACCCTCTCACGGCGCTGGCAAGTCCTGATTCTGCCGGTTTGGATGTGTGGCAGCCGCCCGGCTGCCTGTCAGATGCGGCGGAGTCGTCGCACAGAGTCTATACCATGATTGGGGGGTGAGATGCAAGCGGCAGGCGTAGCGTTTAGCGTTTAGCAGTTAGCGGTTAGCCAGAGCAAAGGGCGGGGAGAAGCGGCTAGGAGGTGCGGCCCGGCAAGGGAACTGCAATGGGAAAAGTAGGGGCGCAGCTTGCTGCGCCCGTTTGACAAGGAGCTCCACCCTATTCAGAAAAAGCGGGCCGAGCTTGTTCGGCCCCTACAAGAGTTGCGTCAATCGCACAGGCGGCTTATCCGCCAGTGAGCCCGCCTAGCGCCACGTGAAACGAGCGAATCTGGTACGGCGCCAGCGCACAGCTGAGCGTGTCGCCCGCAACCTCGACCGCGCCAAGCGGTTCTTCGAGCAGGTTCACCTCTTCCGCGTGTGTGATTGGCGACGCGAAACGCAGCGCCGCGCGCGTCCGCCCGCCGTGCGCCTCGTACACGCGCACAATCAGGGCATCGCTGTCTTCCGCGCGCTTGATCGTGTCGATCTGCACGCCCGGCGCGTCGCACGTCACCAGCGCGAACTCCGCCGGAAGCGCGCCACCGCCCCCAACCGGCCGCACGCGCAGCGGGTGATTCAGCCGCCGCGCCTGCTCGATCACGCCGTTGCGCCAGTCACCTGCGTGCGGCAGCAGCGCGTAAGTGAAAGTGTGCGCACCCTGATCTGCTTCAGGATCGGGGTGCATTGGCGCGCGCAGCAGGCTCATCGTCAGGACATTGTCGCGCGCGCTATAGCCATATTTGCAGTCGTTGAGCAGCGCCACGCCATAGCCTGCCTCGGAGAGATCGGCCCATTGCTGGGCGGGGACCTCATGCCGCGCCTGGTCCCAGGGCGTGTTTTCGTGCGTGGGCCGCTGGACCGTCCCAAACTGAATTTCGTAGGTCGCGTCGGTGGCGCGGATCGCCAGCGGGAAATGCACGCGCAGCAGGATGTGCCGCTCGTGCCAGTCCACGTCTGTCTCGAAGGTCAGCGCGCGCTGGCCCGCCAGCAGGCTGATACGCTGCGTGATATGCGACTGGTTGAACGCATACTCGACTTCCAGCGTGGCGCGCAGCGGGCCCGCTTCGACCAGCCGCGCGGCGCTCGGTTCGACCGGCCAGCCCTGGTCCTGCACATACGCCTCAATATCCCACGCGTCCCAGTGGTGCGGGCGGTCGACATAGGCCCACAACTGGTTCCCGATCTGCCCCTCAGCCAGCGCATCGCGGTCGTGCTCGCGATCGTACACCCGGACGAGCCGCCCCTGCGCGTCGAATTCAGCGCGGATCAGGCCGTTGTCCAGCGCGTCCGGCGCGGCCTGGACCGCGTGTGGAAGTGGCGCGGTGTTCTTCGAGGGCGCGACCGTGTACGTGCGATAGCCGTAGGCGGGCACGTCTTCGGGCAGGATCAGCGCGTGGCGGGCGTCTTCCTCGACCCACTGCACCGGCAGGCGCGATCCATCCGGCGCGACGACGTCCACCGCCCCCTCGCCGGGCAACTCTAGCTCGACCGGGCCGCCGAGCGCCGCCCCCAGCGTGTTGAACACCGCGAAACCGGGTGTCTCGCTGGCGATCTGCGCCGCGACAAACGCCAGCGCGTCGTCGAGCGCGCCGTCCGCCAGGTCTTGCGCGTGCTCGTAGCGAGCTTCGACTTCTTCGTACACCTCGCGGATGCTGCTGCCGGGCAGGATGTCGTGGAACTGGTGGAGCAGCACGATCTCCCACGCTGCGTTGAGCGCGTCCTGCGGATAGCCGGCGCCGAGCAGGTGCGCCAGCGCGCTGACCGCTTCGGCGCTGTGCAGCAGGGCCTCGGTCTTGCGGTTGTAACGTTTGGTCCGCGCCTGGCTGGTGAACGTGCCGCGATGCAGTTGGAAGTACAGCTCGCCCACCCAGCGCGGAAGATCGTCCGGCACGGTGTTTTCCAGCGCGTGGAAGAAGTCTTCAGCCGTGCTGAACTGCACCTGTGGCAGGCCGGGGACATCGGCCATGCGCGCCGCGCGCTCGACCATCTCCGGCGAAGGGCCGCCGCCACCGTCGCCCAGCCCATACGCGATCGGCAGGTGATGGTTATATGCCTTCTGCTTATAGCGCTCCCACGTCCGCACGATCTCCAGCGGCTGCATCCGCGCGTTATAAGTGGACATGCGCGTATTCTGGCCGGGCGCGGGATTGAGCACTTCCGGCGTGGTGGCAAGCTGCGTCAGCACGCGGGAGCCGTCCAGCCCTTCCCACCAGAAGGTGTCGTACGGGTAATCGGTGTACTGGTTCCAACTGAGCTTGCTGGTGTAGAAGTAGCGCACGCCCGCCAGCCGCATGATCTGCGGCAGCGCGGCGCTGTAGCCGAACACATCGGGCAGCCACAATACCTCGGGCCGCACGCCAAGCTCGCGCTCGAAATAGCGCATCCCGAACAGGAACTGGCGCACCAGCGCCTCTCCGCCGGGCAGGTTGGTATCCGGCTCGACCCACGTCGCGCCGGTCGGGTTGAGCCGCCCCTCGGCCACGCGCGCCTTGACGCGCTCGTAAATATCCGGGCGCGTCTCGGCCAGAAGCTGGTATAGCTGCGGCTGGCTCTGCGTGAAGGTGTAGGCGGGAAAGCGTTCCATCAGCAACAGCGCGGTGGCGAAGGTGCGCTGTGCCTTGCCGCGCGTCACGTCCAGCGGCCAGAGCCATTCCACGTCGATGTGTGCGTGCCCCAGCGCGTGGATGCGCGGGCGCGGCACGCGAGGATCGCCCTCGCTGTGGGCGGCGAACACGGCGCTTTGCAGGTGCTCGCGCGCGGCGCGCACGCCCCCCGAAAACGCCGCGTCGGGCGGGTTGCGCCAGTCCAGCGCGGCGAACGCCTCGTTCAGCGTGCGGAGCAGCGCCCCACGCTCCGGCGCGTTTTCAGGCAGCGCGGCGATCGTTTCCAGCAGCACGCGCGCGTCCCAATACAGCGCCTCGACCTCACGATCGATCCAGACCAGCTCCGCGCGACGGAAGCGCACGCGATGCCCCGTCACCTGCGAGCTACCCGCAAACATATCGAGCACGATCTCGAGCGGCGTGTCGCCGGGCGCGCTTTCGGCGAGCACCACTTCGTGGTGGATCATGTCAAGTGTTTGCGGCGGCGTCTCGATCCCGCTGACCGCCACTAATGCCTCGGGCGGGCTGAAGATTTCGGTTTCCGGCGTGCCGCGCAAAGGCTCGAACTGCACGCGCAGCGCGGCGGTCTTTCCGGCGAACGTTGCGGGAATGGTCGCGGCGGTTTTCAGCCACGCCCAGCGCAGGCGGCTGCCCCAGGCGGCTCCGTCCGGCAGCGGCTGCCACGCCGGATCGTCGTCGGGCGGTAGCGGCACGCCATAGCCCAAATCGTCCACGATCTGCCAGGCGGTCAGTGGAATGGCGTCGCGGTAGATGGCGCCCGCGAGGTGCTTGGTCAGCTCGGTTAGTTTCTCGAACGTGAGGTGCATGAGATAGCTTTCTCCGGGACAGCAAACAGGTTCAGTGTTAATGCAGATAACGAACGCGCGTCCTCGCGAAGAGGCGCGCGCCCCGCTCTACTTTTCTATGTCACGATCGCGTCATCATGAAAGGCGCGTCAGGCAGGCGGCTCGGCGGGCGCCAGCGCGGGCTGCGCCAGCACGCTCGCCGGAAGCTCTAGCATCCCGTTCAGGTACCCCGGCCTGATCGTGATCGGCGACGACGCCTGGGACGAGAACGCCGATCGC
>CAZVCM010000038.1:12645-22328 GCA_964626105.1 uncultured Thermoflexus sp. | reverse complement strand
CGCGCGCGTCTCGATTCAGCAGCGCCGCGTCCCACACGGCCTGCGGCTGGTAGACGCGCAGAAGCGCCTGTAAGTCCTCAAGCGCCGCGGCAACATCGGCTGCCGCGCGGTCGTGGTGGCCTTCGACGGTAATCAGAGCGTCGCGCGTGGATTCGCGTGCGGCGCTCTGCGCGCTCTGGCGCCAGCACCACCGCCGCGCGCTGACCAGCTCCGCCTCGTCCACGAAGATCACTTCGCCCGGCTCAGGATGCTCAATCGCGGATTCGCCCAATGGCGTGAAACGCTCGTTGCCCTGCGCCAGCGCCACTGTAACGGCGCCGGTCGTGTCAGACAGATCAAAAACGGCGACCGGCAGCGCGTAGCGGATGCTGACCAGATTGCCGAGATCCACCAGCGCGTTGAGCGACGGGATATCGCCTTGCTTGGTTAGCCGCCGCAAGAGCGCTTCTGCCGCGCTGCGGTACTGCGTCGGCTTGACGCCAAACCCGCTGAACACGCGCCGCCATGCGGACAGGCTCGGCAGCTCGGAGAGCGGCGTGTCCCCCAGCCGCTCTAGCACGGCGCGCTGTTCGACGAAGTACATGTCCTTGAGCGCGTCGGACGTCGGGCCGGTTTGCAGCCCGCGCACCCATATCACGCCGCCCACGGTATTCGGGAAGCGGTCCAGCACCGCCGGATCGTACTGAAAGAGCGCCATTCGATTTCTCCAAATTGTGTGTGGTGGCTGCGTATCAGTGAATCAGCAACCAGCCAAACGCCATATCTTCGTCGAGTGCGCTGCTGCGCAGGGTAAACGACACACCCGGTACGTGGCTGTCCACCCACCAGCGGCCTCGTGGCTCGCTCAGCGGGGTGATGATCACCAAGCTGTCCTCGCGAATAGCATCTGTCTCCACGGTGAGCGCGCCATCCTGCCACGCGCTGTCGAGCACCTGACCGGCGTGCCCGCTGCCGAACGGGACAGCTACGCCAGCGGTGAAGATGTGCTCGCTTTCGGAGACGATACCGTTCTGCCCCTGAATGATCATCGGGTGCGTTGGGTGCGTGCTGCGCAGGGTGGGCCGGTCTGCGTCCCGATAGTCGAGCGCGATTTGCTCAGTATCGGTCGGGTTGCGCACTTCAAGCTGTCCGCCGCTGGTGTCGTTGCCGATGATGGATAGCGACCCGCCGCCGCTCTCGGGACCGCCCAGCCAGAACTCGACAATCGGGTTGCGCGTGTGCCAGGTGGGGCCGTACTTGTAGAACCCGATCTCGAAGCTGCGCGGCTGGTCGGGGTTATCGGGCGCATGATCGGTGAAGCGCAGCGACGGCGCGCCGAGAATGTTCCACCGCGTCGAAACGGGATACACCGCTACCCACTCAATGTACGGGTTTTCGCCGTCACCACCTGTGCCGATCGACCACATTGCCCCGTTGGGAACAGGGCTGGGAGTTGGACTGGGTGGCAGGGTCAGCTCAGGATCTGGTTGCGCGGCAACGACGAGGGCGCTGGCAGCCACGATTAACGCAAGGATAGCAGCGCCGAGCGCGCCTGCCGCCAGCCAGCGCGAGGATGCACTGAGTTGAGACATAGGGGACTCCTTTGTACAGTTTATCGAGCAACGTGTGCTAGCGCGGCGGCCAGACCTCATACGGGCGGCCTGTGTCCAGGTCCACCCGGTACAGCGCGCCGATTGTCAGCCAGGCAGTGTCGTCGCTCCAGGTGGTGCCGGTCCACGCGGCGGCGCTGGCCGCTAGCACACGCTCGCGCAGCGGCGCGCCATCCAGCGTGTCGAGCAGGGTCACGCGCAGGCGCGGCGGATCGGGCACAAGCTGGATCACGACAAAGCCGCCGGGCGCGCGGTGCGCGGTCCAACTACTATTGTCGCGCTTGATGGGATAGTCCCACAGTTGCTCGCCATCGGGCAGGGCGATGCCCCACAGTTCGTCTTCGTCCAGGCTGTCGAGTTGCTCCGCACGAACCAACAGCGTGCCGCCTGCCAGCGCCCACGGCTTAAGCGTGTGCGAGGTGCTGCGCACGAGGGTTCGCAGCGTGCCATCGGCGGTGTCCAGCGCCAGGATCGCCGCGCCCTCGGCACCTGCGAGGTAAATCGCGTCGTCGCCCAGCAGTGGCGCAACCGTCATCCAACTACGCGGCCAGCCGCTTGTTTGCAGTGGAAAACTCGCTGACCACACCATCTCGCCAGTGGTCAGGTCCCAACGCTGCGCGCAGCCGTGCTGCGTGAAGCCGAACAGAAAATAAATCGCGCCGGATGCTGGATCGACCAGCACGGGCGAGACGGGATTGAGTGTTTCTGCGACGCCGTCTGGTGTGCAGCGCGGCTCAAAACGCTTGCGTTCTACGCCGCTGAGCGCGTCAAAGATGATCAGGGCGCTGCTGTCGGACTCTGGCAGCGTGTCGATCGCGGCAGGGCTGCCCTCAAGCAGATATAACTCGCGGGGGAGCGTGTTGAGCGCCGTCTGCCAGAGCGGCTCGCCGTCATCCGCGCTGAGCACCTGAAGCGTCTGGTCTTCGGTTAGCACCGCGACCGCGCCCGCCAGCGGCTGGATGCAACTCGCGCAGCCGGGCGGAATCGCGGCGCTGAGCTCGGCAGACCAGCGGCGCTCGCCATCGGTCAGGTCAAGCGCGTGCAGCCGCGTGCCTTCCGCAAGGTAAACGGTCTCGTCTCCTATTGCAGGTGGTAGGGGCGCGCTTTCGTCACTCATATCCAGCTTATCGCTCTCCCAGAGGAGCGCCAGCGGATCGCCGTCGAGATAACTCAGCACGAAGTTGGACGCGTCCCCGCGTGTGGTGAAGACCAGCAACCCGCCGGGGCGCTCGTCGCCGGGCGGCACGACGCTCGCCTGACCGAACGCGGCGCGCGCGGCGCTGGCGGCGTCCGGCAGCCCATCGACGATTTCAGGCGTGATCTGTTCTTCGCGGACCAGAATCACCGTGAAGATGACCAGCGCCGCGAGGCCGATCAGCAGCAAGACGATCATCAGGCGGACCAAACAGCCCGTGACACAGCTCGCGCGGGCGCGGCTGGAACGAGCGACGCGCATTGGTTAGCCCCTTCGTGTTCCCCACCTGGACAGAATCAACAGAGCGCCGGTGACATAACGACTGCCATCGGCGCTCTATCATACCCCTCTTCGCTCAGTCGTCTAGCCCAACCTGGATTTCGTCGTTTTCGACGCGCGTGGGGAACCACTTGACCGGGACGACCGCGGGCATCCGCGTGACCGCGCCGGTGCGAATATCGAAGCGCGCGCCGTGACGCGGGCACTCGATCTCATAGCCGTACAGCTCGCCCTCGCCGATCGGCCCGTCGTCATGCGTGCAGACATCCTCGATCGCGTAGTATTGATCGCCCACATTGAACACGGCGATCCACCAGCCTTCCACCTCGAGAATCTCACGCTCGCCTGGGCCGATCTCAGCGGTTTTGGCAACCGTCACAAAACGGGGCACTTGTATTCCTCCTTGCTACAATCCAAACACCGCGCGTTCAGCCGCGCGGGACCCAAAACATGAAATTGCGGAATCCCTCGTTGATCAGCCAGCCGGGGATCTCCAGCATGTCGGTGATGCTGAAGATTGTGTTCCAGAAGCTGTTTGCAACCGGTGGGATGAACCACAGCGCTACGAATATCAGCATCAGGCTGTACGCGCCTAGCTGCCGAAGCTGCATCCGCATGCGCTGGTCCAGAAACGGCTCGATGATCCCGAAGCCGTCCAGCGGCGGGACCGGGATCAGGTTGAACAATACGGCTGTCACCTGCAACATCGCCAGGAATGCGACTGCCGTCCACAGCGTGCCGTTGCTCCAGATGCCATCTGCCTCGACGGGCATCCCCTGCGCGCGCCAGAATACCACGTTCACGTCGACCAGCCCGAGCAGGAACGGCGCGGCTAGCAGCAGCGCGAGCAGCGTGTTCGCGAGCGGCCCAGCGGCAGACACCGCTGCGCTCCACCACTTGTTGCGAAGGCGATGGCGCTCGATGTATACCGCGCCGCCCGGCAGGCCGATCCCGCCCAGCGCCAGGAACAGCAGCGGCAGGCCAATGCTGAGCATGGGATGCGTGTACTTGAGTGGGTTGAATGACAGATAGCCTTTGTCGCGCACGGTGTGATCGCCGCCCCAATATGCGACAATTGCATGCGAAAACTCGTGCAGCGTGACCGAGAACACCCAGCCAGCGATCACGATAAAAAACGTGGTCATCGCGTTGCCGGGCAGCGCCACGAACAAATAAGCGAAGAATGCCGCCAACCCGAGCAGAATCAGGGGCCAGCGCCCGATGCGATCAATCCAGCTTTGGCCCTGGGCGGCTTTCGGTTTGCGTTTCGCGCGCGTCGGAACCAGCACATACTCGACGGCTTCCTCCGCTGGAGAGGCTGTGCGCTCTTGCTGCCGCGCTGTTGGCGCGGGTGCGGCGCCCGCCTGGGGATGGTCGCGCAGGTAATCGCGGGCAGCGGCGGCGCTGAGCGGTGACGCGGCAAACGCCTGGCGGACGACGCCTTCACCGCTTTCGAGCAGCGCCACGAGCAGATGCCCGCTGTTGACGGCGCTCTGGCCAAGCGAGCGCGCGACGTCCAGCGCATAGCTGAGCGCCCGCTTGCCTTCGCGGCTGAGGTCCTTCACTTCGGCGCGCGTCGAGCGTTCGATCCCGATCTGGCTCGCGATCGCATCGTAGATCGCCGCGCTGTCCGCGCCGCTCTGCGCCAGCATATCGCGCGCGGGGCCGTCCGGCTGCGCCAGCAGCGCCAGCGCCAAATGCTCGATGTCCATGTAGACGCCATGGCGGCGGGCCGCTTCGTCCTGCGCGGCGGCGATGATACGCTCCATGTCAGCCGTCAGCTGAGGGGATGGACTCTGCATTGGGGCGGCTGCGCTCAACTTTCGTCTTCTTCGCCGGTCCAGTTATGCAGGCCGTAGGCGCCCGCTTTCAGGACCTTGAGCGAGAGTAGCGCGCATTTCAGCCGCGTGGGGCTGAGCTCGATTCCAAGTAGGTCGAGCAACTCCTGACGGTCAAAGTGCTGCAATTCGTCGAGCGTTTTTCCGATCATCATTTCGCCGAGCATCGAGGCCGACGCCTGGCTGATCGTGCAGCCATGCCCTTCCCATGACACGGTTTGGACGCGCCCCTCATCGTCGAGGCGCGCGGTCAGGTGCAGATGATCGCCGCAGAAAGGGTTCTCATCCGCGTAGTCAATGTCCGCCGGATCCAGCGGCTCGCCGAAGTTTCGCGGGTTGCGGCCGTGATCGATGATATTGTCGAGATACAGGTCCATCCGATTTGTTGTCTCTCCGTAATGTAGCTGTTAGCGATCAGCGATTAGCGGCTAGCAGGAACCACAACAGCCAGTCTCGATAATGCTCCACGGCAAAGAGAAAGGCAAACACTGTATGCCTGCTCTTCTGTTCTTGGCTGCCTGCTAACTGCTTAGCTGCCGAAGACGCGCCGCGCCCGTTCGAGCGCGTTGATCAGCGCGTCCACTTCCGGCTGCGTGTTGTACAGGTAGAAGCTAGCGCGCGCCGTCGCTGCCACGCCGAGCTTCTGATGCAGCGGCATGGCGCAGTGATGCCCGGCGCGGATCGCCACGCCCTCGGCGTCCAGAAGCTGCGCGATGTCGTGCGGGTGAATGTCCGCCAGGGTGAACGTCGCCACCCCGTTGCGGCGGTCAGGAGCAGGGCCGTAGAGCGTCAGGCCAGGGACCTCGCTCAGCCGGTCCAGCGCGTAGTCCACGACTGTCTGCTCGTGCGCGAGGATGTTCTGCATCCCGATCTCGCTCAGATAGTCGATCGCCGCGCCCAGCCCAGCGGCTTCGGCAATGGCGGGCGTGCCCGCCTCGAACTTGTGGGGGACGGTGTTCCAGTCGCTGCCTTCGAGCGTCACACGCCGGATCATCTCACCGCCGCCCATATATGGGGGCATCGCTTCGAGCAGCGCGCGCTTGCCGTACAGCACGCCAATGCCAGTCGGTCCCGCCATTTTGTGCGCGGAGAAGGCGTAAAAATCGGCGTCGAGCGCTTGCACATCCACCGCCAGATGCGGGACGCTCTGCGCGCCGTCGATCACCGCCAGTGCCCCGGCGGCGTGCGCCTGCGCGATCATCTCCACGACCGGGTTGACGGTCCCCAACACATTGCTGACGTGAGTCACGCTGACCAGCTTCACCGGCTCGTCGCGCAGCAGGGCGCTGTAAACGTCGAGATCCAACTCGCCCGTGTCCGTTACCGGCACATAGCGCAGCGTGAAGCCGCGCTCCTGCTGCAAAATCTGCCAGGGGACGATGTTGCTGTGATGCTCCATTTCCGTCAGCACGACAACATCGCCCGGGCCGAGGCTGGCGCGGCCCCATGTCGCGGCGACGAGGTTGATCGCTTCGGTCGTGTTGCGCGTGAAGACGATCTCGCGGCGCGCCCCGGCGTTGATAAACGCGCGCACCTTATCGCGCGCGCCTTCGTAGGCGGCGGTGGCGCGCTCGCTGAGGACATGGATTCCCCGGTGGACGTTCGCGTGGCTCGTCTCGTAATATGCGCTCATGGCGTCGATGACCTGGCGCGGCTTCTGGCTGCTCGCTGCCGAGTCTAGAAAGACCAGCCGCTTGCCAGGGTGCACTTCCTGATTCAGCGCCGGAAAGTCAGCGCGGATGGCTTCGATGTTGAGGGGAGTGGTTGTTGTCTGCGTCATCAAGTCACACGAACCCTTCTTCCAAATCCTGGCGCGGCGAGCGCGCGGGACAAGTCTGCTCGGCGGAGTGGGGCGCGCACGCCTGCGCCCACAGCGGTTATATCATACCCTAGCAACGGCGTTCCCGGTCAGGAGTTTCTCACCGAAAATCAGGTGATAAAACTCAGATAAAGGTGAGAAATATCTGCCGTTGAAAACAACAAACCGGGCACGGATGCGCCCGGTCTGCGATGTTATGTGTCGATCAGAGAGCGCCGGACGCACCCGGCTGCACGCGCTGCCTAGTCCCGCCCCAGCAGCTTGCGCTCCACATAGGCCATCATGCGGTCGCGCACGCTCTCGAACGGGATGCGGTCTAGCACCGGCACGAAGAACCCGTCCACGATCAGTTTCTCGGCTTCGTCGCGCGGGATACCACGCGCCATCAGGTAGAAGATCAACTCCTCGTCAATCTTCCCGGTGGCCGAGGCGTGCGTGCAGCGCACGTCGTCCGCCTCGATCTCCAGACCGGGGATGCTGTCGGCGCGGGCTTTATTGCTCATCAGCATGTTGCGGTTCGCCTGGAAACCGTCGGTCTTCTGCGCGCCGGGCAGCGCTTTGATCATGCCCTGCCAGACGGTGCGCGATGCGTCCTTGAGCACGCCCTTGAACAGCAGGTCGGACGTGGTGTGCGGCGCGTTATGGTTCTGCTGCGTGTCAAGATCCATGAACTGATCGCCGCTCGGGAAGTAAACCGCGCTCATGCGGCCCCAGCTCCCCTCGCCGTCGAGGTCGATCTCCATGAACGCCTTGATCAGCTTGCCGCCCATCTGCCCAGTCACCCAGTCAAGCTGGCCATCTGGCGCAACGCGCGCGCGCTGGTGGCTGAACTCGAACATATGGTGGCCCCAGTCTTGCAGGTTCACGAAACGCAGGTTCGCGCCCGCGCCGACGATCAGCTCGACGACGCCCACGAAGCTAGCGTCGGCGTCGAGCGTCGGCGAAAGCGACTCGTGCAGATAGTCAATCTGCGCGCCCTCTTCCAGCACGACGAGAATGTGCCCCAGCGTGGCGGCGGGCTGCGTCGCGTAGAAGATGCTGTGCGCGGGGAGCGTCGCCTGGACGCCACGCGGCACGTAGACGAACACGCCATGCGTCCACAGCGCGGCGTTCAGCGCGGCGAACTTATCAATATCCGGCGTGACGGCGTGCGTCATCAGGTGCTTGCGGACTAGTTCAGGATGTTCCTTCACCGCTTTGTGCAGGTCGCTGACGATCACGCCCTGCTCGGCAAGCGGCGGCGCGGACTCGTAATGGACCAGGCGATCATTGATGAATGCGACCATCGCGCCCTGCTGCTCGCCCAACAGCGGCTCGCGGCTCCCGGCGGGGATGTCTTCAAAACGCGCGCCGCCGCCATTGGCGGACAGCAGCCCGGCGCTTTGCCAGTTAATGTGACGATAATCCGTGCGCCGCCAAGCCTCGTCCTGCGTGGTGGGCATCGGCAGCGACTCGTACAGGTCCCACGCCGCCAGACGCTGCTGCCGCAGCCAATCCGGCTCGTTATGGCGCGCGCTCAACGCTTCGACATCGGCCCGGCTGAGCGGCGGGGCCTGGACTTCACGGGCCGTACGACGGCGAGTTGCCACTGGACTTACCTCTCTTCACGGTTGTGCTTTGACAAACAAGTGGGGCAGGGCCGAACCCGGACGTGGGAAGGGGCGTAAACACGCTACGCCCCCATAATTCCGCTGCGTCCCGATCGCGCGCTGCCGCGCTTAGCCGATCGACCCTTCCATCTGAAGCTGGATCAACCGGTTCATTTCGATGCTGTATTCCATCGGCAGCTCTTTGGTGAGCGGCTCGAGGAAGCCGTTGACGACCATCGCGTTGGCTTCGTCTTCGGACAGCCCGCGGCTCTGCAGATAGAAGATCTGATCGTCACCGACTTTGCTGACCGTCGCTTCGTGCCCGACGGTGACGTCCGGCGCTTCGATCTCGATATACGGATAGGTGTCCGACTCGCTGTACTCGTCCAGCAGCAGGGCGTCGCAGACAACCGTGCTCTTGGAGTTGTTCGCGTCCGGGTAGACCTTCAGCAGGCCGCGATAGCTGCTGCGCCCGCCATCCTTGGCGATCGACTTGCTGAGAATCTGGCTGGTGGTGTGTGGCGCGACGTGGATCGCCTTACCGCCCGCGTCCTGCACCTGGTTCCGGCCTGCGAACGCGATCGACAGCACCTCGCCGTGCGCGCCAGGCTCCATCAGGTAGAGCGACGGGTACTTCATCGTGAGCTTGCTGCCCAGGTTCGCGTCCACCCACTCGTGGCTGGCGTCGCCGTAGATCATCGCGCGCTGCGTCACCAGGTTGTAGACATTGTCCGACCAGTTCTGGATCGTGGAGTAGCGCGAGCGTGCGCCCCGCTTCACGACGATCTCGATCACGCCGCTGTGCAGGCTGTCGGACGAGTAGGTTGGCGCCGTGCAGCCTTCGACGTAGTGCAGGAACGCGCCCTCGTCCACGATGATCAGCGTGCGCTCGAACTGGCCGATGTTGGCCGTGTTCAGGCGGAAATAAGCCTGAAGCGGCATTTTAATCTCGACCCCCGGCGGGACGTAGATAAACGAGCCGCCAGACCACACCGCAGCGTTTAGCGCCGCGTATTTGTTGTCGTATGCGGGGATCACTGTCCCAAAATACTCGCGGAACAGGTCTTCATGCTCGCGCAGGCCGGACTCGATGCTCTTGAAGATCACGCCCTGGTCTTCCAGCTCCTGCCGGATGCGGTGGTAGACCATCTCCGAGTCGTACTGCGCGCCCGCGCCAGCCAGGAATTTCTGCTCGGCTTCGGGGATGCCCAGACGGTCGAAGGTGCGCTTAATGTCTTCCGGCACGTCTTCCCAACTGCGCCCTTCTTTGTCGGCGGGGCGTACGAAGAAGTAGATATCGTCTTCGTTGAAGCCGGAAAGATCGGGTCCCCAGGTGGGAACCGGCTTGCTCTGGTAAATTTCGAGCGCCTTGAG
>CAZVCM010000038.1:5805-12635 GCA_964626105.1 uncultured Thermoflexus sp. | reverse complement strand
ATCTGCGCGACGATCTCCGCGTCCAGACCCTTGCGGGCCCTGAACACGTAATTGTCAGGGTCGCTGAAGCCGTACTGCTCGTCGTACCGCTCGCGGATGCCCTGCAGGTGTTCAGCATCACTCGCCATAACGTTACTCTCTCCTCAACGGCTATCGAATCTGCGTGTCCGCGTGCCGGTGGTACGTCTAGACGTCGCCGTTTGTCTGCTTTTCGCGCAGCCAGTCGTAGCCGTGCTCTTCGAGGTGCAGCGCCAGCTCGGGGCCACCGCTCTCGACAATTTGGCCGTCCATCATAATGTGCACGAACTGCGGCTTTATGTGGTTCAAGATACGCTGGTAGTGGGTGATGACCAGCACGCCCAGGTCCGGGCCGCTGAGCCGTTGTACCCCTTCCGAAACAATCCGCAGCGCGTCGATGTCCAGGCCGGAGTCGGTCTCGTCCATAATCGCGATCTTCGGCTGAAGGAGCGCCATTTGCAGAATTTCAGCGCGCTTCTTCTCGCCGCCAGAGAACCCTTCGTTCAGATAGCGCCCGCCAAAGCTGTGATCCATCTGGAGCAGGTCCATTTTTTCGATCATCATCCGCCGAAACTCGGGGATCGGGATGCCTTTATACTCCGGGTCGTCCGCCTTACGGCGCGCGTTAATCGCGTTGCGCAGGAAGTTGGCAACAGTCACGCCAGGGACGGCAACCGGATATTGGAACGCCAGGAACAGGCCCAACCGGCTGCGCTCGTCAGTTTCCATCTCGACCAGGTCCACGCCGTCGAAGATGATCTGGCCGCCGGTGATTTCATAGGCGGGGTGGCCCATCAAGGTATTCGCCAGCGTGCTCTTGCCCGAGCCGTTCGGCCCCATCAGCGCGTGAATTTCGCCTTGCTTGACGACCAGATTCACGCCCTTGAGGATCGGTTGATCCTCCACGCTGACATGCAGATTGCGGATTTCTAACGCAGCACCCATAACTCCGGTGATCCTCCTCATGGTGACGGCTGTGCTTTGGCGAACGCCGTGCATCGACTCATCGAGTAGCTCTCAAACGGTCGCGCACTTACGTGCGCGGCATTTCAGTTTGCCTCAATTGAGAACCTTTTGCAATAAATCTGACGAGAGTATAACATTGCGAGCATGTTCGGTCAATAAAAAAGAAGAATATCTAATTTATTTATGATCCATTTGCGCTACAATCTGTCTGCAATGGGCTGTCTGGCCGGTTCGGAAGGCCGGGCGCGGCAGCGGGGATCGTACGAAAACGCTTGCGCTTTGGCGCGTGAAAGCGTGAAAGTCAGTTCAAGAGGAGCACCACATGAATGACCAACTCACCCGCGAGCAGAAAGCCGAACTAGTGCGGGACGCGCTGCGGCAGGTGATGGATCCGGAGATTGGGCTGAGCGTGACGGAACTCGGGCTGCTGCGCGAGGTCCAGGTCGAGGACGATCACACGCATCTGATAATGATTCTAACCACCCCCTTCTGCCCGTACGCGCCACAACTGCTCGAAGCCTCGCGCCAGAAGGCGCAGGAGACGCTCGGCGTCCCGACCACGATCGAGGTCGGCACGGAGTTGTGGGACCCCAGCATGGCGGAAGAAGGCGTCCTGAGCGATTGGGGCTTGTTCTAGCAACGAACCGCGAGCGGTTAGCCAAGAACTGGGCGCCGGGCATGGGCTTGTGCGTTCCATACGATCCATCACCGACCGGCAGGCACATTCGCCCGCCGGTCGGTTTGCGTTCGGCGATAGCCCTAGCGTGCAATTGCCAAGAGCGTCGATCCGCAGCTATAGTAAGCCATAGCGATAGAGTGTGGCCGCGTGCAATCGATCAACGGAAGGAGCGGACGTATGGCGACGCCGTATGACGGAAAAGTGGGAGTCTGGCACTGGAAGGGCGATTCGGTTGCCGAAGACACGATTGAAGACATTGTGCGCACGTTCAAAAACTGGGCGCCCCATGTCAAGCAGATCTGGGTAAAGACCAGCGACGGTGAACACTGGCAAGGCGAATTTGACACTGACCGCGACCTCGCGATCGACAGCGTCGCCAGCGTGGACAAGTGGGTTCGGGTGCTGGAAGCCAACGGGATGGAGTTCCACGCGTGGTGTGTGGTGACGGGGCGCAACATCAACGGCGAGGCGGACCGGATCATCGAGGTCTGCAACCGGCCCGGTGTGCGTTCGATGGTGCTCGACGTGGAGCCGTACACCGGTTTCTGGACGGTTGGCAAAGACCCGATCCGCCCGTTGATGACGCGCATTCGGCGCGGGATCGGCGGGCGCTTTCATTTGGGGATGGCAGTAGACCCGCGCCCGCAGCACAAACCACGCATCTACCCCGACGAATGGCGCCCATTTATTAACAGCGTCCACCTTCAACTATACTGGGAGTCTTTTCAGCGCCCGCTCGAAGACGTGCTCGAAGAAGGGTTTAGCACCTGGGCGGACTATGGCCTGCCGGTGTTCCCGGTGTTGCAGGGCAAATCCACCCGCGCCGAGATGATCCGGGCGCGCGAGCTTGCTGTCGAGACGTACAAGGCGACCGGCGTAAGCTGGTGGCGCTTCGGCGTGATCGGCCCGGTCGAGTTCCCTGCGATCAACTATCCGGTGACCCCTGGCGAGCCGGTGCCAGAGCCGGAGCCGCCACCCGCGCAGGGCCGCTATGGGATCGAGGTCGTTGTCACGCCAGAGCACCCGAACTATCGCGACGGCGCGCATGGCGGTCAGGACGTGGACGATCTGTTGAGCACGTTCAAAGGCACGTGGGGCTGGACGACCAAATACAAGCAGACCGAGCGCACCAGCAGCCAGATGTGGACGCGCTGGGACCCGCAGCTTGTCGCCAGCGGGTGGTACGAAGTCTCCGCGTTTGTGCCGTCGCGCCACGCGACTACTGCGCGCGCGCGTTATAAGATGCATGGCGTGCTGGGCAAGTCTGGCGAGCTTGAAATCCCGGTCCGGCAGATCGACTACTACAACCTGTGGGTGCCGCTGGGCGTGTTCCAGTTTGACGCGAACGACGACCGCGCCGGAGTCGTGTTCCTCAACGACCTGACTGGCGAAGACGACAAGGAGATCGCGTTCGACGCGCTGCGCTGGCGGCAAGTGGTTGGCATTACGCCGACGAACAAGTACCTCGCCGACGGGTACGACGTGCCGATTGGCACCGCGGCCCAGCGCGCCAGCGACGAAGTCTGGCCGGGCAAATGGTTCGATGCGACCGGGTTCGCGCGGCGCTATCGCGTTGGCACGCCCAGCGAGGCGTACCACACCGGTGCGGACCTCAATCTCAACGATCCATACTGGGATGCGGACAAGCTCACGCCGGTGTACGCTTCAGCGTCGGGCGTAGTCACGTTCTCGAACCGAATCGCCGGGTGGGGGCATGTCATCATCATCCGCCACGACCCGCTGATCTCAACCGGGCAGGTGATGTATGGCCGCTACGCGCACGTCAGCAGCCCGACTGTCTCGGTCGGCGACCGGGTGGTGCGTGGCCAGCAGATCTCGAAAATCGGCAATGCCGAGGGCATCTTCGCCTACCATCTGCATTTCGACCTCAGCCCGACGTCCATTCTCGAAACGCAGCCCTGGCACTGGCCCAAACTGAACTGGGATGCGTTGATGAAGAACTACATCGACCCGCAGGCGTTCATCCGCCAGCACCGGCCCGACGATCGCTGATCGTCCGTGCGCGCTGGCAGGCACGCGGCTTAACCCGGCACTCCCAAGCGCCTTTCCGGTTCCTGCTGGAGAGGCGCTTTTTCGCTGCGGGACGCCGCGCGTCAACCGTGCGTAGGGCAGTCGCGGTCCAGCCGCGTGCAGCAGTGAAGTGAATCTCGGGCGTAACTGGTATAATGCTGGGTATGGACAGGCACCAGTTCTCACGGTTTGAAGAACGAATCCAGGCGCTGGTAGAAGGCGGCTTTTCCCGGCTGTTCGCCGGGCGTCTTCAGCCACGCGAGGTCGCGCTGCGCCTGGCGCACGCGATTGAAGATCACGCGCGGGTCAGTGGGGACGGCAACCGCGCCGCGCCGAATCGCTACGCTGTGCATCTGCACCCCGCTGACGCCGACGCGTTGATGGCGAGCCAGCTTGATCTGCCCGACGCGCTGTCAGCCCACGTGATCCACCTGGCGCGCGAAAGCGGCTTGCGCCTTGACACGCCGCCGCAGGTGACGCTTGTGCCCGATCCCTCTGTTGCGTTGCATGCGGTGGTGGTGCTGGCGGATCATGTGGATGTCGTGCGCGAGTCGACGCAAGTGCTGGACTCGCTTGAAGTGGCCGAGCAGTTGGGCGGCGATGCGACTGACACCCCGCCGCAGGCGTATCTAATAGTGAACGGCCAGACGTACGTCCCGCTTCTCTCCGTGAACAACATCGGACTCAGCCGCGACAACACGATTGTGCTCGACGATCCGCGTGTGAGCCGCCACCATTGCCAGCTTCGTTATCGCTTTGGCGCCTACGTGCTCTATGATCTGGGCAGCCGCGCGGGAACGTACGTCAACAACCAGCGCATCTCCGAGGTGGTACTCCAGCCGGGCGATGTGATCGCGCTGGCGGGAGAGCGCCTGGTGTACACCGTCGACGAGCAGACGACCAGCGAATACACGCCGCACCGCGATACCAAGCTGACCCCGCCGCCAACCGAACCGCGTGATGACCTGGACGACGCATCCGAAGAGGACGAGCCGGATTGACGACTGAAGTGCTGCTGTTGGCGCTACGCGTGCTGGCGAGTGTGGCTCTGCTGGCCTTCGTCGGTGCGCTGTTGGTGATAGTGTGGCGCGATTACCGGGTCGCGGCGGAAGTGGCGGACGACCGGCGCCGCCAGCGCGGGCGGCTGGTGGTGACGCGCGCCCATGAAAGCGCGATAGAGGTCGGCGATGTGTTTCCGCTGTTGCCGCTGACGAGCATCGGGCGTGGTCCGACGAACACGATCGTGCTGGACGACAATTTCGCCAGCCAGGAGCACGCGCTGGTCACACGGCGCGGCGGGCAGTGGTGGCTCGAAGATCGCAACAGCAGCAATGGCACGCTACTAAACGGCGAGCCGGTCCGCGAGCCGACAGTGATCTCGTCCGGCGATCTGATCGGGATCGGGCAGGTGCAGTTCAAACTGGAACTGGAATAACGCGCACTCCTGCGCTGCAAAAGGGGGCCGTTCATGGTGCTGCAATCGGGCGAAGAGGTCGTGCTGCGGGTGTTCCGCCCGTCGGACCTCGCGCAGATCACCGAGCTAGAGCGCAAGGTGTACGGCAGCGGCGCGTACTCGTATTATTTCTTCCGGCAGCTTCACGATCTGTATCCCCGTTTGGTGTGGGTGGCTGAAAGCGGCGGGCAGTTGGTCGGGCACGTCTGCGGCGCGATCGACGGCACGGGCAGCACGGGTTGGATCCTCAACCTCGCGGTGCAAGCGCATAGCCGGGGGCGCGGTGTCGGCGGGCGCCTGGTGAGCTCGGTGATCGAAGAAGTGCGCGCCAGAGGGGCGCGGGTGATCCGCACCACGCTGCATCCAGACAACAGCGACGCGATCCGCGTGTTCGAGCGCGCGGGGTTTCGCGCCGTGCGGATCGAAGAGGACTATTACGGCGACGGGATTGACCGGCTGATCCTGCAACTGACAATCGAGGAGAGTGACTGATGGATCTGGGTCTGAGCGGGGCGCGTGTGCTGGTAGCGGCGAGTAGCCGAGGGCTGGGCTTTGCGACGGCGCGGCGCTTTAGCATGGAAGGGGCGCGCGTGGCGATCAACGGGCGGCACGCTGCGGCGGTCGAGCAGGCGGCGCAGTCGATCCGCGACGAGACCGGCGGCGACGTCTATCCGCTGGTGGGCGATGTCTCCGATCCGGATGGCGCCGAGCGACTGGCGTCGGGCGCGATTGAGGCGTTGGGCGGCCTGGATATTCTGGTGACGAACGCAGGCGGCCCGCCGCCGGGGTCGTTTGAGTCCGTGCCGACGGAAGCGTGGCAGCGCGCGTTTGACCTTTCGGTGATGAGCGCCGTGCGCCTGATCCGCGCCTTGCTGCCACACTTGCGTCAGAGCGATCGCGCCGCGATCCTGACTATCACCTCGGTGTCGGTCAAGCAGCCGATCGACAACCTGATTCTCTCCAACAGCGTGCGCATGGGCGTCGTCGGGCTGACGAAGTCATTGGCGATCGAGCTGGGGCCGGAAGGCATCCGCGTGAACAGCATTTTGCCCGGCTGGACACGCACCGAGCGCGTGACCGAACTCAACGCCGCGCGCGCCGAGCGCGAAGGCCGCACGCCCAATGAGATCGCCGCCCAGCAAACGGCGGGCACGCCGCTGCGCCGCATGGGTAAGCCCGAAGAGTTCGCCAACGTGGCGGTGTTCCTATGCGCGCCGGTGGCGGGCTACGTGCACGGCGCGATGGTCCCGGTCGATGGTGGCTCGATCCGCGCCACGCTCTAGCGCCTGACTGAACTGCTGATGCCGCCTGCGCCCCCGGTCTCGCCAATCAGCCTGTTGTGGCCGCCGGAAGCCCATTCGTGCGCGCCGGACGCGCCGCGCCTGAGCCCCGAAGCCGCCGCCGATCTGGATCTGGACAGCGTACACCGCGCGCTGAGCGCCTCGCCGGGAGATCAGCGCGCGGTGTACGCCGCGCTCGCCAGCTTGTGCGCTGATCCCAATGTGATCGCGTACCGGCAGGCGGTGCTCGAAGACCTGCTGAACGCGCCGGAGTTGCTGGCGCGGCTGGAAGCGCTGCTCCCCGCGATGCGTTCCGTCGAGCGCTTCCGCTATTCGGCGCGGCCCGGCCAGACGCCGCTGCACGAGGTGGTCTGGCGGGTGGGGCAGCTTGAGGCCTACGTCG
>CAZVCM010000038.1:0-5795 GCA_964626105.1 uncultured Thermoflexus sp. | reverse complement strand
GCGTGGACTGAACGAGGCGTTTGCAGGGCAGGGTGCAGTCGAGTCGAGCGCGCTGGTGCGTCTTCGCGAGCAGGCCGCGCGCGCCGCGCAGGACTCGCTGTTTGCGCAGCTTGAGCGCGAATTGCCCGAGATGGTAAAAGCGGTGCGCAGCGTCGCCAGCATCACCATCGGCGTCAACCTTGATGACCAGCTTCGCCCGGTTGGCGCGGCGCTGATCGACATCCACGACCGCCCCTTCCGCGCGGACCGGCCCTCGCTGTTCGCCGCGCTGTTTGGCGGGGATCAGCAGGACGGGCAGGCGATCCTCGGGCCGCTGCACAGCATCCCGCGCGAGCGCAGCGCGCAGCATCCATCCGGTGTTGATTTCACCAACCCGCTGCTTTACCCATTGTTCCGCGATCTGGCGCAGGTGCTCAAACACGCGAGCCGACCGGTGGCGCGCGCCCTGCAGCGGTTCGTCAATGTGGGCGTGACGTTCTTTGCGGCGCTGCACGCGGACCTCGCGTTTTATGTCGGCGCGGTGCGGCTGATCGAGCGACTGCGCGCGGCAGGGCTGCCCGTCTGCCGCCCGGAGATCGCGCCGGTGGATGAGCGCGCCTGCCAGATCGCGGACGCGTACAACCTTACCCTCGCGTTGCGCGCGCTGGCGGAGGGTAGCGCCAATCGCATCGTCACCAACGACATCCGGTTTGACGACGCGGGGCGCATCTTCATCCTGACTGGGCCGAACCAGGGTGGCAAGACAACCTACGCGCAGGCGATTGGGCTGGCGCAGGTGCTGGCGCAAGCCGGGCTGTACGTGCCGGGGACGCGAGCGCGCATCAGCCCGGTGGACGCGATCTACACGCATTTTCCGGCGGAAGAAGCGCCAGGAACCGAGGCCGGTCGGCTGGGCGAGGAAGCGACGCGGCTTAACGCGATCTTCGGCCAGGCGACACGCGCCAGCCTCGTGATCCTCAATGAGTCGCTGTCCAGCACCAGCGCGGGCGAAAGCCTGTACCTCGCGGTTGATCTGGTGCGGATCTTGCGGCTGCTCGGCGCGCGGGCGGTTTTCGCCACGCACCTGCACGAGCTGGCCAACGAGGTGGGCGCGCTCAACGCGGAGCCGGGGGACAGCCCGGTCGCCAGCCTTGTTTCGCTGGTTGAGGAACACGCGTCCGAGAACGGGCCGCGCATCCGGCAGACATACCGGATCGTGCCGGGGCCGCCGCGCGGGCGCAGCTATGCCCGCGAGATCGCGGCGCGCTATGGTATCAGCTACGAGCAGCTTCGGGACCGGCTGCGGGCGCGCGGGCTGCTCGATGGCGATGCCTGACGCGCTGGCGTTTCCCGTTTCGCTTTTTACCGCTTTGCACTATACTGCGCTGTTATGAACAAGACGCCAACTCCCGATCTCTCGACACGCGCGCACACCGCTCCACAGGCGATCCATGATGGGCGCGCTGTGCTGCATGACCCTGGCGCGGCAGCCTTGCGCCGCTATCTGCCCGTCCTGGCGGTGATCGCTGCGCCCTACGCCGCGATGAACAGCGGGCAAGATCCGCTCAACCCGCTGGATCGCGTCGCGGAATGGGACCTGATGCGCGCCGGGATCGATGACGCCACAGCGCGCGCCGGGGACGGCGCCGCGCCGCTGGCGCTGGTCCGCCTGACGCCGCCGACCGCCCAACAGCTCGCCGAAGCGCTTAATCATGACGGGCCGGATGCGTATCGCGTCGTGCATTTCGTGTGCTATGGCGAGCGCGATATGCTCTACCTCGAAGATGAGAACGGACACGAGTCCTACGCCGTCGCGGAGCACATCGCCAATCTCTTCAAGCCAAGCGGCGCGCGCGTGGTCATCCTCGAGGGCTGCTTCAGCGAGCACATGGCGAAGCTGCTGGTCGAGCAGACCGGCGTCGAAACGGTGATCGGGACGCGGCGCAAGGTGCTGCCCGCCAACGCGCAAACATTCACGGGGCACTTCTACGCGGCGCTGTCCGAGGATCAGACCATCCGGCGCGCCTATCGCGGCGCGCTTGCCGCGCTCAAGCAACAAGAGAACGGGCAGGGCGAGCGTTTTGAGCTGGTCGAAGCGGACGCGCTGGAGACGCTTGACGACCCGGCGATCCCGCTGCCGCCTGAAGACGCGCGCGCGCATTGCCCGCTCGTCGTTGGCGGCGATCCGCCGATCATCAACCTGCCGCAACACGCCGGATTTTTGGGCCGCCGCGTGATGCTCAGCGCGCTGGCGCACGATCCGCCGGGCGAGAACCCGCGCCTGATCGCGTTTGAGGGTGGCGTGGGCCTGGGCAAGACGTGGCTCGCGGCGGAGTACGCGGGGCGCTTCGCGTGGCGCTATCCCGGCGGCGTGCTGTGGATCGCGGTCTCGCCGCTCATGCAGGCGCGCGAGATCGTCGGGCAGATCGCGCAGCTTGCCGAGCTGTCGCCGTATAGCGACGAGGACGAGGTGATCGCCCGGCTTCAGCACGAGCCGGCGCTGATCGTGCTGGATGGCGTCGAGCATCTCGCTGCAAAAGCCGAGCGCGACGCGTTGCGCGCGCTGCTGGGACGTCTGGGCGCGGAGACGCCAGCGCGCGTGATCCTCACCGCGCCGCAGTCTGACGACCTGATGCCGCCCGGTGTGGCGAGCCGCGTGGACCTTGTCGAAGCGTTCCCGCCAAAGACCGCCCGGATGCTGGCGCTGAGGCTGGCGGTGGAGCGGCACGTCGAAGCGCTGGATGTGGACACCATCGACGAATTTTTGGAGCGCACCTATCACACGCCGTGGATGATCGATCATGGTGTGGCGCTCGCCGGGGCGGGCGGGCTGGACGGCGCGCTCGAAGAACTGACTGCCTACAAGCCCGATATGCCAGAGCCGCTGGCGCTCTACCTGCGGCGGCGTATCACCTTGCTGGCAGGCGAGCCGGACAGCGCGGTGGGGCTGCTGATCCGCGCGCAACATCTGCCGGATGCGTTCGACCGCGCGCTGGCGCATGTGCTGTTGCGCGGCGCAGACCAGGCGGACGCGCAGATCGATGCACTGCTGCGGTTTCACCTGCTGCGCGAGGACGACGGGCTGCTGCGGATTCCGCCGCGGGCGCGCGCGCAGATCGCGACGTTGAGCCCGCTGGAAGGCGCAAAAGCGGATCAGGTCGACAGCTTCATTATGCGCTATCTAGTTCAACATTGGGCGAAGACGCCAGAGCGGTCGCTCGAAACCCCACTGACGCGCGCCGAACAGGCGATGCTTAACAACACACGCGCTGTGGTTGCGCGGCAGATCCGCGCGGAGAGCACGCTGCCGCGTGCGATGGTGGCGCGCCTGCTGGTCACCGCGGCGCCTGCATACCGGCGCGCAGGTCTGGCGGACGAGTTCTGGCGCAGCGCGCAGCCGGTCCGCGAGACGCTGGGCGAGGGCACAGATTATGCCCGGCTGCAGATCGCAATGGGCGAGGCGCTGAGCCTGCTGCCCGGCAAGCGCCAGGAAGCGGGTTATTTGCTGCAGATGACGCAGGCGCTGGCAGGCGTCGACCGGAACGTGCTGGCGGGCGCCAGCCGCGCTTATGGCGAGCACCTGATGGCGGTGGGCGAGGTCCAGGCGGCGGAAGAGACGCTCGGCGCGGCGCTCAAGGCGTTGTTGACGGGCAAAAACGCGAACGTGCGCGTCGCCGCCGCGCTGGCGCGCAGTTGGGCTGACGCGTTGGTCGCACAGCGCCGCACGCGAGCCGCGCTGTCCCGCTATGAGGCGGCGCTGGCAGGCTATCGGCAGGCCGGGATGACCGAGCAGATGGTTGAGGTCCAGCGCGATCTGTCGGAAGCCCTGCTGCGGCTGGGCGAGATGGATCGCGCCCGAACCGTGTTACGTGAAGCGCTCGATGCGCCATGCGGGATCGAGCCGCCGCTGCTGCGTGGGCAGGTCTACTATCGACTGGGACTGGTCGAACTGGTCACTGCGGCGCGCGCGCACAAAGCGGGGCAGGCTGCCGAGCGCGACGCCGCGTGGGATGCCGCCGAGGTTCATTTGCGGGCGGCGCTGCCAGACTTGTTGAGCGGGCGGGCCGCCGGTGATCTGGCGCAGGTCTATCACGAACTGGGGCGCTTGCTGGCGCAGCGCGGTGAAGTTGACGAGGCGGCGGCGCACGTCGAGCGCAGTCGGGCGCTGTACGAGCGCGCCGACAAGACGCTGGAGCTGGCAGGTGTCCTGCTGACACTTGGCAAGCTGCTCGGCAGTCTGCGCGTGGCATCAGGCGAGCCAGACGCGGCGCTCGATGCGGTCTATCGCGCGCTGGCGCTAGCGCGTGAGGCGAGGGCGGAGCCGGTGATCAGCGCGGCGGCGGACCTGATCGTGCGGACGCACCAGATCGACGCGCGTGACGTGCTCTCTGGCGACCCGTCCCGGCGCGAGGATGTTCTGGCGCGGCTGGCTCGCTCGCACGAAGCGCTGTCCAAGGCCGGGCAGACGCAAGCGCTTGAGGCGTTGGAGAGCTTGCAGCGCGCGCTCACCGCCGACTAAGCGCCGATCCTCTTTTCCCCCGGAGTTCTGGAGACCGGCATGAGCGACTGGGAGACGATCAGTTGCGCGAATCACCCGGAGCGGCTGGCGCTGGAACGCTGCGAGGTCTGCGGCAAGCCGGTTTGCGCTTATTGTCTCTACTACACTGCGGACGGGCAGCGTCTGTGCGCGGAGCACGCCGAAGAGGCACGCCTGCGCGGGATCGCGGTCGAAGACCCGGCGTCCTATGCGGGGCAACTGCTTGGCGCGCAGGCGGGCGCGGCGCGCAAACACAAGCGTGAGGACGACAATGACGGGCTGTATCGCGGCAACTCGAACGATCTGCTCGGCCTGATCGCGCTCTTGATCGCTTTGATTGCGCTGGTGTCGTGCGGCGGCGGGTTCTACTGCCTGCCGCCCATCGGGTTGCTCCTGTCGCTGGCGGCGGTGCTCAACGCGAAAAAGGCGCACGACCCGGCTCGCACGCGGCGCTATGGCCTGATTGGGCTGCTGGTGTCGTCAATCTGGCTGCTGCTGGTGGCGGCGTGTATTGTGATGTTTCTTGTGCCGCTGCGCACACAGCAAGCGACCGTGATCATGCCCGCGATGCAGACGCCGGTGCTGCCGTCTCCGCAACCCAGCCCCACGCCCACCGAGCCGCCCGTCCGCTACGACGTGGAAGATGTGATTCTGTCCCACCCCATACCCCGGTAAGTTGGGGCGGCGCCGGTTTGACGTTACACTTATCCACTCTGTGGTTATTCAACAAACTGCGGCAAGGAGTAGGGTTTATGGACCCGGTACGATTTGGCGTGATTGGCGGCTCGGGGCTGTATCACATGCCGGAGTTGTCGGATATTGAGGAGCGGCGGATCACGACACCGTTTGGCGCCCCCAGCGACGCCGTGCTCATCGGAACGCTGGCCGGGCAGCGTGTCGCGTTTTTGCCGAGGCATGGCCGGGGCCACGTTTTCACACCGTCGGAAGTGCCCTATCGCGCCAACATCTACGCCCTGAAATCGCTCGGTGTGCAACAGGTAATCGCAGTCAGCGCGTGTGGATCGCTGCGCGAGGACTTCGCGCCGGGCGATGTGGTTGTGCCGGATCAGTTGTTTGATCGCTCGCGTGACGAGCGCGGGCGCAGCTTCTTCGGCGAGGGGTTCGTCGTGCATGTGTCGGTTGCCGATCCGTTCTGCGCAGAGTTGAACCAGGTGATCGCTGAAGCAGTGCGTGAGGCGGGTGGCACCGTCCACGTCGGCGGGATGTACATCACGATTGAAGGGCCGCGCTTTAGCACGCGCGCCGAGAGCGCGCTGTA
>CAZVCM010000037.1:0-22857 GCA_964626105.1 uncultured Thermoflexus sp. | reverse complement strand
GCCTGGGCGAAGCGAATCGCGGCGTCGATCGCGTCCAGGTCGTTCCCGTCATCGACGCGCAGCACCTGCCAGCCGTACGCCTCGAAGCGCGCGCCGACATCCTCGGTGAACGCCAGCTCGGTGTCACCCTCGATCGAGATGCTGTTGTTGTCGTAGAGGTAGATCAGATTACCGAGCTTTAGATGCCCCGCCAGTGACGCTGCCTCGGACGTGATACCTTCCATCAGGTCGCCGTCGCTGACGATTGCGTACACCCAGTGGTCGATCACCGCGTGCTCGGTCGTGTTGAAGGTCTGCTCGAAATGCCGCGCAGCGAGCGCCATCCCCACGCCATTGGTGAACCCCTGGCCCAGCGGGCCAGTCGTCGTCTCGACCCCCGGCGTCAGGCCGTACTCAGGATGGCCGGGCGTTTTGCTGTTCCACTGGCGGAACTGCTTGAGTTCTTCCATCGAGACGTCATAGCCGGTCAGGTACAGCAGCGCGTAGAGCAGCATCGAGCCGTGCCCGGCGGAGAGGATGAAACGATCGCGGTTCGGCCAGTGCGGGTCCGCCGGGTTGTGCTTCAGGAAGCGCGTCCACAGCACGTAAGCCATCGGCGCGGCGCCCATCGGCAGGCCAGGATGGCCGGAGTTCGCCTTTTGCACGGCATCGACCGCCAGCATTCGGAGCGTGTTAATTCGTTTGAGATCGATTTCTAGCATGAGTCTTTTCCACCTCGACTGTGAACAAGCCGCTCGACGGCTTGCCGGAGCGCATTTTGGGCCGCATGACACGGCACAGATCGCGCACGATTGTAGCAGGACGAGCCGCCCGACGCATCTTTTTTCAGCGGTTAGCGATTAGCCGTTAGTCAAGAACAAAAACACCAGAGCGATGCCCTGTCTCGGCGCCAGGTTCCGCGCTGACGATTGGCATTCAGAACCTCACCCCTGGCCCCGCTCCGCGTGCGGAGAGGGGAAAAGGGGCCGGGGGTTAAGGGGTGAGGTTTCCCCGGCGAGCGCCGCGTAT
The DNA here is from genome assembly GCA_964626105.1 of uncultured Thermoflexus sp. Taxonomy (GTDB): domain Bacteria; phylum Chloroflexota; class Anaerolineae; order Aggregatilineales; family Aggregatilineaceae; genus DYGX01. The sequence continues at coordinate 21,849 of CAZVCM010000037.1, read as the reverse complement.
GCCCGCTGATTCCGATAGGTCAGTCAGCTTTTGCGAACTGCTCCCTACTGGTTGGTCATCGCATACCTAATTCGCCTAAACTCTGCGCGTAACACGAGTGTGATTGTGCCGGAATGGGAGACAGAATGCCTTATGGTGAAACACGGGAAGAACAGTCAGATTGGGATCGTTTTGATTATCGCGGCGGCGTTGGCGCTGGCTGGGGTGATCCCCACCTTGCCTGCCGCGCGCGCCCAGGATAGCGGCTTCACGCTGGAATCGTTCGCGTCGGGCTTTACACGCCCGCTCTACGTGACACACGCCGGGGATGGCTCCGGGCGGCTGTTCGTGGTCGAGCAGGGCGGCATGATCTGGGTGCTGCAAGACGGCCAGCAGCTCGACACGCCGTTCCTGGACGTGTCAGACCGCGTCAGCCCCGAGGCGCTGGGCAGCGGGTACTCCGAGCGCGGGCTGCTCGGGCTAGCGTTCCATCCGAACTATGCGGAGAATGGCGTCTTCTTCATCAACTACACCGACCGCAACGGCACGAGCGTCACCTCACGCTTCAGTGTTTCGGCAGATGATCCGAACGTAGCCGACGCCGCCAGCGAAGAACAGCTTCTGATGGTCGAGCAGCCCTTCGCCAATCACAATGGCGGGCACCTTGCCTTCGGACCGGACGGCTACCTCTACCTGGCGCTGGGCGATGGCGGCTCAGGGGGAGACCCGCAAAACAACGCGCAGAACCTGAGCACCCTGCTCGGCACGATCCTGCGCCTGGATGTGGACGCTGACGAAGGCTACGCCATCCCGGACGATAACCCATTTGTGGCGCAAGACGACGCGCGCCCCGAGATCTGGGCGTGGGGCCTGCGCAACCCCTGGCGCTTCAGCTTTGACCGCGAAACCGGCGACCTTTACATCGCCGACGTCGGGCAAAACGAGTGGGAAGAGGTCAACTTCCAGCCAGCATCCAGCCCTGGCGGCGAGAACTATGGCTGGAACCCGTATGAAGGCTCGCAGATTTACTCGGGTCTGCAACCTGCGTCCGAGCCGGTGATGCCGTTCGCGGAATACAGCCACAGTGGGACGGGCGGCTGCTCGATCACCGGCGGCTACGTCTATCGCGGTGAGGCGGTCCCGTCGCTGGCGAGCACCTACCTCTACGGCGATTGGTGCACCGGCACGATCTGGTCCGCTACGCAGGGCGAAGGCGGCGCGTGGAGCGCGCAGGTCGCGCTTGAGTCGGGCCGCAGCATCAGCTCATTCGGCGAGGACGAAGCGGGCGAGCTGTACGTGGTCGACTACGAGGGCGAGATCCTGCGCTTCGCGCCCTAGCGCGCGAAACGTGCACACAGAAGTAACCGCCCCGGTCAAACGAGATCGGGGCGGTTTTGATCGGCGGGCTGCGACGTCGCGCAGACAAGCGACTGCTCCAACGCCGGAACCTGTGACGCGCCGCAGATCGCCACCACATGATCGCCCGGCTGCAAGACGGTATCGCCGTGCGCGATGATCAGCCGCCGGTCGCGCCGGATCGAGACGATGATCGACTCGTCAGGCAGGCGGCCACTAATCTGCTGGATCGTCTTGCCAGAGAGCGGATGCGAGGGCGTGATATCCACCTCGACGACACGCACGCGGCCTTCGTGCGCGTCGCGAAGCTCCTTGAGCCGGTAGCTGGTTGAGGTGCGCTGTTCGATCGCGCGCTCGTAGGCGTGGATCACGTCGCTGCGCCGGATCACGCCGACCAGCTTGCGATGATCGTTCCGGTCCACAATTGGCAGGCGCCCGACCTCGCGCACCGCCATGCGCCACAGCGCGGCGCTTACCGGCTCGTCCGGGTAGCTGACCACCAGCCCGTCGACCGTGGCGATATCCTGCACCGTCCAGCCTTCAAGCGATTCGTGGAGCATCGCGCGGCTGAGGTCGCTTAGCGATACCACGCCCACCAGCTTGCCCTCGCCATCCACCACCGTAAAGCCGTGATGGTGCGTCCGCTCAAAGCGATCAAGCAGGCTCTGCACCGGCAGGTCGGCGGGCACCGAGTCGAACTCGGTGGACATCGCGTCCTGAACCAGCACGCCTTCCAGCAAATCGACCTCGCGCCGGGGCCGATACGGGATCTGCGCTTCGTAGAGGCTGCGGTACTTCAGACGCTGCGTGGCCGTCACCTGCGTCAGATAGCTGATCGTGACAACCAGCGCCGCCAGCGGCAGCAGCCGGTAGCCACCCGTCATCTCGGTGACCATGAACATCGTCGCCAGCGGCACGCGCGCCGCGCCGCTGAACACCGCCGCCATGCCGACCAGCACAAATGCCGTCGGCGCCTCGTTGAAAACATTCGCCAGCACGCCGCCGAGCATCGCGCCGGAGAACAGCGTCGGCGCGAACACGCCGCCCGATCCACCCGAGCCAACCGTCAGCGCCATCGCGACAATCTTAGCGAAGACCAGCGTCGCCAGCAGTTCTAGCGACAGGTTGCCATCCATCGCCTGCTGAATCCAACCGTAGCCGCCGCCCAACACTTCCGGGATCGCCAGCGCCATCAGCCCGACCAGCAGCCCGCCAATCGCCGGTTTGATGTGCACTGGAACAGGCACGCGGTGGAACAGGTCCCGCGCGCCGTAAAAGATCGTGGGGAGCAGCGCAGCGACCAACCCGCCGAACACGCCCAGCAGCGCGAACTCCAAGAACTGCGTCGAGCCTTCGATACCGAGCGACGCCGGAACCTCGAACAGCGGCTCCCAGCCGACAATTACGCCGTTAACCGTGTACGCCACCACCGACGACAGCAGCGTGTATAACAGCGCGTTCGCCTCAAACTCCGACTCGGAGTACAGCACCTCGATCGCCAGAAGCGCCGCGCCGATCGGCGTGCGAAAGATCGCCGACAGGCCGGCGGCCATGCCGATCAGCAGGAGCAGGCGGCGCTCTTCATCGGTGCGGCGGCGAAGCGTGCCGTAGATCGAACCGATCCCGGCGGCGATCAGCGCGGTTGGCCCTTCGCGCCCGGCGGCGCCACCGGAGCCAATCGTGATCGCGGACGCGACCATCTTCAGCGGCGTGACAATCGGGCGCAGGAACCCGCCCGCGCGGTGGTAAGACTTCACCGCGGCGTCGGTGCCGTGCCCCTCGGCTTCTGGCGCAAGGCTGAACACCAGCACACCTGAGATCAGCCCGCCTAGCGTCGTCACCAGCGGGATCAGCCACAGACCGTGCGCGCCGATCTGCTCTTGCAAGATGCCGCCTTCGCTGGGCCGGCCCGGCGGCGTGTAGCCCGCCAGCCCGGTCAGCAAGAAGTGCTGCGCCGTGTGCAGCAGCCAGGTAAACAATTGCGCGGCGCCCGCGCCCACGGCGCCCAGCCATAACGAGTCAAACACCAGTCGCCGTTGCCGCTCATCAATGAGATTGAGCACCGATCACTCCTCGAAAAAACCAACTGTCATGGAGATCAACCGCGCCTCGGCAACGAGCAAGCCAAGGCGCGACCAGCCATCAAACAAGCCGTTCAGGTATAACGCGAACTCGCCGATCGGGGGTAACGAGCCCGGCGCTCAGTTTTCTGCCACAACCGGGTTGCGGAGCGTGCCCACCCCTTCGACTTCAATTTCCACCATGTCGCCGGGCGCGATCGCGCTGACGCCTTCGGGCGTGCCGGTCAGGATCACGTCGCCCGGCTCCAGCGTCATCACCGCGCTGATGAACGCAATCAGAAATGCCACGTCGAAGACCATGTCGGACGTGTTTCCGTTCTGGCGCAGCTCCCCGTTGAGCACGCCGCGCACCGCCAGCGCGGACGGGTCGAGATCCGTCGCGATCACCGGCCCTAGCGGGCAGAACGTGTCGAAGCCTTTCGCGCGGCCCCACTGCCCGTCCTTCTTCTGAAAGTCCCGCGCGCTGACATCGTTCGCGCAGGTGTAGCCCAGCACATAACTGAGCGCCTCCTCGCGCCGGACGTGGCGCGCGCGCCGCCCGATGATCACCGCCAGCTCCGCTTCATGATCGACGCGCCCGATCCCGGCAGGGATGCGGATCGGCACGCCATGCGGGATCACCGCGCTGGGCGGCTTGAGGAAGATCATCGGCTCGTCCGGCACAGCAGCCTGATGCTCAGCGGCGTGCGCGGCGTAGTTGCGCCCGATGCACACCAGTTTTCCAGGTAACAGCGGCGGCAGGATCGGCACCTCATCCAACGGGCCAAGCGCCTTCCCCGGCGCGCCGGGCCGGTCGGCGAGGGGATGCCCGTCCCACTCGTACAGCACGCCTTCGATCAGCAGGCCATAGCGCGGCCCGGCGGGGGTAGCATACGCGGCTATATGAGCCATCGAATCTCGCTCCTCTTCGCTCCAATAAGACGTCTGGCGCGGCGAACGCCCTCAGCGTAAACCCAAAACAGCGGCCCCGCAAGGCCGCTGCTCCGGTCCATCGACTATAAGTGCGTCAGGGTGTGTCGAGGGCTTTCCACGACAGGCCCGTGCTGCCCGACGCGTCCGGCAGGCGCGCGATCACGCGCTCGTCGGTCCCGTCGGCGCGGATCAGCGCCAGTTCCCCGCCGCGCACGAACGCAACGTAAGCGCCATCCGGTGACCAGGTCGGCATCACGTCCATCGCGCCACTGGTCAGCGGCTGGATCGCGCCATCCGCCGGGTTAACGATCAGCACATCCGACGCGAAGGGCGTGCGCTCCGCCGCGACCACCAACTGCGATCCGTCCGGCGACCATGCCACGCTCGACACCTGATCCAGATCGGTCAGGCGGCGCGGGTTCGATCCGTCCGCGTCCGCGAGATAGAGATGCCGCACCTCGCCCGCGCTCGTCACGCGGCGCAGCAGATAAGCGATCGCCTCGCCATCCGGTGACCACGCCGGGCGCTCGTACGCCACCGGCTCATGTGCCAGCACCGCGCTCACCTCACCCGACGCCAGCTCGGCACGGTAGACGCCCTCCGCGCCATCGCGGCAAGACACGAACAGTAGGCTCTGCCCGTCCGGCGACCAGCTTGGCGCGCGATCCGCCGCTTCGGTGCCCGGCACGCGGCGCAGATCCGATCCATCCGCCGCCGCGAGCCACAGCCCGTCAAACTGGCCGCTCGCCGGATCGACGCGCTGGAAGGCGATCGTCGCGCCATCTGGCGACCAGGCGGGCGTCAGCGCATTTTCAAGCAGCGTGTGAAGCTCGCCGCACCACGCCTGCACGTGATAGACACGCCCCGGCCCGCCCGTAAGCGGCTGCGCGTGATACAGAATCTCGCCAACCGGGTCGCCCTCGGGAACCTCTTCGGTGTCACACGGCGAGGCGGCAGTCGCCGGCAGCACCGCGAACACGCGCACCGTGTCGTCCAGGCCGACCGTCACCAGACGGCTGCCATCCGGGTGAAACGCGACGCGCGTGATCGGGCTTTGGTGCGCGGTCAGGGTCGCAATCGGCGCGCCATCGCTGGCAGCGAGGAAATGCAGCGTGCCGTCCTGGTTGCCGGTGACGAACAGGCTCCCATCGTGGTTGAAGTCGACGGTGAACGTCTGCCCGCACACGCTGCGATACAGCAGATCGCCGCTGCGCAGATCGAGCATTTCCACGCAGCACTCATACGTCGAGGCCAGCAGACGATCGCCCGCCGGAGAAATATTGACATCCGTGAACGTGCACGAGGTCGGCAGATCAACCGCCGCGCTGCCCGCATCCAACGGCTGGCGGCGCAGCATTTCGCGCGCAGGCGGGAAGATCAGCGAGCGCCCATCCGGTGTGAAGGCCAGCGTATCGACCGCGATATTTCCCTCAAAGCGCGCCACTTCGTCGCCGGTCGCCGCGTCGAGCACGAGCACATCGCCGTTGGTCAGGCCCGCCGCCAGTCGCGCGCCGTCCGGGCTGAAGACGAGGCTGCCGACGTCGGCGCCGCTGTCAACGCTGTAGAGCTGCGTGCCAGAGGTCAAATCCCACAACTGGACCTGCGCGGGCTGCCCGGCGGTTCCCACCGCCAGCGCAGCGCCATCCGGCGCGTACTTCACCCGCCGCGCGTTGATCCCGTCAATCAGCCGTTCTGGGGTGTTGAAGGACGCGCATTGGCAGAGCAGCACCCCATCGAACGTACCGATCGCAAGCTGCGCACCGTTTGGCGACCAGTCCGCATCCCAGGCGGGCACGTCGGTCAGAATGCGCGCCTGCTGCACCTGTGGCGCGTTTTCCGGCACAATCGGCGGGGGTGACTCGCCTTCCTGGGCCAGCCCTGGCGCGGCAGCCAGCAGGCTCAACCCCAAGACTAGCGCGAACAGTCTCCGGCGCATAACATCCTCCCTCAGCAAACCGCCCTCAACACAACCGGCATGTTGGGGGCGATGTCAGTTGACTCAGCGCGTGATCCGACGCCTGTATTTTAGGTTATTCAGTCACCAGCGGATAGCTCTTCGCCGTCCAGGCTTTCGAGCCGCCCGCCAGCGATTTCACATCTTCATAGCCCAGCATCTGCATGGCGATCATCGCCATCGCGGAGCGGTGCCCGTCCGAATCATAGACCACGACCGGCGCGGAAAGGTCCTGCGGCCACTGATCCTGCGCCATCATAAACGCGCCCAGCGTAATGTGCTGCGCGCCCTCGATGACGCCGTTGGCCACTTCCGGATCGGTCCGCACGTCGATGATTGCGGGCGGGTTCTCCACCAGCGCGATGTTCAGGTCGTCGGCGCTAATCGTGTAGTAGCCCGCCGGGATCGCCTTGATGTACGCGTCAACGGCTGCGAGCAGGGCCGGATCGATCGCGGGCGCTTCACCAGCGACCACGTCGGTCGGCTCAGTCACCAGCGGGATCTGCCCGTCGGCGATGGCCTTCGTGCCACCGAGCATGCTCAGCGCGTTCTCATAACCCAGCAGATTGAGCGCCATCATGCCCAGCGCAGAGCGGTGGCCGCTGCCGCAGTAGACGATGATGTCCGCGCTCTGGTCCGGCAGCAGATCGAGGTGATCGGTCAGCTCGCCGAGCGGGATGTTGATTGCGCCCTCGAAATGCCCCTCAGCGTATTCATCCGCCGTGCGCACGTCGACCAGCACGAGATCGGGGTTCTCAGCGATCGCGGTCGCCACGTCTGGGACGCGGATCGCGTTGAAGCTGCCGGGCAGCCCGGCAACATAGTCAGTCAGCGCCGCCGCAGCGTCAAACGCCTCAGCCTCTGCGGCGGGGGCCGCTTCGGGCGCGCCTTCAAGCGGCAGGTTCGAGGTCGTCCAGCCGCCAATGCCGCCGCTCAAGTTGCGAACATTGGTGTAGCCCATCGTGCGCAGCATGGTCGCGGCGATGTTGCCACGATGCCCCACCCCGCAGTAGACGACGATATTGGCGGCCTTGTCTTGCGGCAAATCATCGACATAGCTCATCAGCGATTGCAGCGGCATGTGCGTCGCACCGGCGATGTAGCCGGTCGCCCACTCGTCGGGCGTGCGCACGTCGATCAGCATGTCCAGCGGGGTTTCGATCATTTCGATGTTCAGGTCTTCGGCCTTGACCGAGCCCCATCCATCGGGCAGGCCAGACAGCGCCGCATCCACTGCCGCAATGACGTCAGGATCAAGCGAGGCCGGAGCTTCGCCCACGACAGGCTCCGGCGCATTGTCCGTCACCGCCAGCCCTTCATCCGTCCAGGCGCGCATCCCGCCGCTCATGTTGCGGACGTTGGTGTAGCCGAGGATCTGCAGCGCGGTCATCACCTGCGGCGAGCGCCAGGACGACCCGCAGATCGTGACGATCGGGGCGTCAATGTCCGGCAGCAGGTCGAGAGTCTGCCCCACCTCACGGATCGGGATATTGATCGCGCCCTCGATGTGGCTTTCCGCATAATCTTCCGGCTGGCGCACATCGACTAAGATGAGGTCGGGATTTTCGAGCAGTTCAATCGAGAGATCGGCGACCGACACGTTGCCAAAGGCAGGTGGCAAGTTGTCGTTATACGCCTGGAGCGCGTCCAGAACGTCCGTGTTCTCCTGCGCGAGCGCCACGCCAAACGGCAGCGCCAGCGGAAGAACCAGCGTTAGGGCGAGTAAAAGATAAGCGAACTTACGCATGTAGTGTTTGTCCTCCACAATGGTCAAACAATGGTCAAACGGTGATACAGCGACTTTTTAAGCGCATTTCGCCCCGGCGCAGCCGAGACAGGTCTGCGCGAAACCACATTGTCCGGTGAGGCTGCGAGCGGCGCCCGCTAGCCCCAAAAATCTTCTGCGCTCTCGGCGCCCTCAGTCGGGGCCGGAGCCGGTTCGCCCCAGAAACTTTCGGCGCTGTCCGCTTCCTCAGTGGGCGCTGGCGCTGGCTCACTGCCCCAGAAATCAGCAGCGTCGTCAGCCGGTTCCGCAGGGGCGGATTCCTCAGCGCCCCAGAAGTCAGCGGCGTCATCGGCTGGTTCCGCAGGTGCAGGATCGCCCCAGAAGTCAGCCGCCTCGTCTGCCGGTTCGGCAGGCGCGCTGTCGTCCGTCCAAAAGCCGCCGTCATCCTGCGACGCGCTTTCACCCTCGTCCGACCAGAAGCCGCCATCGTCCGCCGGCGCGCTCTCGTCAGACCAGAAGCCTGCGTCACCGCCTGATGGCGTCGGTTCCTCAGCAGCGGGCGCGGCGTCTTCGAGATACTGCTCATAACCTTCGGGGAAGGCGGGCGCGCGCTCGACGATGACATCCCAGTTCGCGCCGCCGCGCTCGAAGTCCACCACCTTATCGGGCGTCAGGAAGACGTCGTCGTTTTCGTGGCACGACAGGCAGCTTTCGGTTTGCGGCGTGTTGCGCTGAATGTTGTGCGGTGTGGCGTAGGTCCAGGTCGGGCGGTTGAGAAAGTTGACCAGCAGGTCCTCGCCATAGTAGTCGAACGAATTGGGATCGACCGGCACATGCCGCACGGGCACGTACTTGTACGGGCGCTCGTTGTTGCGGATCGCGTTCTGCCCGATGAAGAAACCCATATCGTGCGACTCGACGGTGTAGAACGGCACATCGTCTGCGCTGCGGTCGACATGGCAGTTAGTGCAGTTGGTATAAGCGACGCTGTGGCACGTCTGGCACGACAGCAGCTCGGTCCCGTGAATCTCATGCTCGGGGATGCCAGAATCCGGCCCGATCTGGTCTTCGTGACATGACTCGCAGGTCGGCGCCTGCTCACCGGCATAGCGATGCACCGCGTCGGACAGCCCGTCCTGGCCGTGAAGCTCTGCGCCGGTGTGGCAGTCGGTGCAGGCGAGACGGCCCTGGCGCAAATGCACGTCGCCGGGATAGCCCTCGTTCAGCCCGTAATACTCGTTCTTGACGCGGCTGCCGTGGCAGGCGGTGCAGGTGCGGCTCATCGGCGGCGTGCGAACGAACGTGTGCCCTTCTAGCAGGCCGCCGCCCACCGAGTCGGGCTGGCTGATGTGGCAGTCACCACAGGTCGCGTGGCAGTCGTTGCAGTGATACGTCTGCATTTCTTCGATGATCGGGTGATTTTCGGGCACAGTGCGCTCGTACAGCGCGGTGTCGTAGCCCGCGAGGTCATAGTGCAGGCTGTCGGCGGCGTGCGGCGCCACGTTCGGATGGCAGCTCTCGCAGCCATGCGCTGGATCGGCGGCGGGATCGAGGATCATCCCCTCGTGCGCCTGCTCCATATCGGTCACCGGCTCGCCATCGATCACGGACTGACCCGCGTGGCAGTCGGTACAGGCGATGTACGCGTGCACGTCAGTCTGATACGCCTCGCCGTCAATCCATACTTTCGCCCAGGCCTCCACCGGAGGCACAGAGCCACCTCACCCAGGGCCTTCGGAAAGGCTCTCCACTTCGTCCTCGACGGCGAGCGAGCGAAGCTGCTCCTCGTCGGTGTGGCACTGCAAGCACCCGGCGTTCGCCAGCGCGACCGCTTCGGCAGTCAGCGCCAGCTCGTCCAGGCTGAGCGTGGGGGTCGGGATCGGCTCGGCAGCATCATCGCTCGCCGGCACCGCCGCGACCTCGCGCGGTTGCAGCTCCGGCGCGGATGTGTCCGGCGCGCAGCCGGAAAGCGCCGCCAGTATCAACAGGCCGGCCAGCGCAGCAATCCACGAAAAATGGGATACTTTCGACAATGCAGACTCCCATCAAAAAGAGAGGAAATCTCAACAGACTTCAGTGTAATCAAGGTTTGTGATAAAGGGCACTAACATTCATCAGGTTTTCTTATGACAAATGGTCATATTGGCGTGCCGCGAAAAATGCTAAGACATAAAGGGCGCATCCTGCGGCCGCATGCGCCCCGCAAGAACTCGCGAGGAACTGATCATGCTTGACCTATACGAACTACAGGTGTTTCTGATCGCCGCAGAGCTAGAGAATTTTTCGGAGACCGCACGCATGCTGGATATTTCGCAGCCAGCCGTCAGCGGCCATATTCAGTCATTGGAGCACCGGCTCAACACACAGCTCTTTGATCGCGTGGGGCGTCACATCCGCCTGAACGACGCGGGCGCGGCGCTGGTGCCGTCGGTGCGCGGCCTGCTGAAAGAAGCGGAGCGCGTCGAAGAAATCGTCGCCGCGCGGCAGGGGGCGCTTGTCGGGCTGGTCAAGCTCGGCTGCAGCACCACATCCGGCAAATACGTGCTGCCGGGGATCATGCACCGTTTCTTCCAAGATCACCCCGAAGTGAAGATTTACTGCATCGTCGGGCAGCGGGGCGACGCGCTGGAGCGTCTGGAAACGAACGAGGTAGATATCGCGCTGAGCAGCCTGCGCATCCCGCGCCGGACGCTGGAGTATCGCCACTTCGCCGACGACGAGATCACGCTGATCGCGCCGCCGGGCCATCCCTGGGCGCAGATGGGCACAATCGCGCTGGAAGACCTGGTCGGACACCCCGTCATCCTGCGCGAGCCAACATCCGGCACGACCGTCACCCTTAATCGCGGGCTGGCGCAGCACGATATGAGCGTCGAGATGTTGAAATCGAACCTGACGCTCTGCAACACCGAGTCGATCGTGCAGGCCGTCATCAGCGGGATCGCGCCCGCATTCGTCTCAGATGTCGCTGCGCGGAACGCGCTCGAAGCCGGACAGGCGGTCGCCGTCGCCGTCGAGGGGTTGAGCCTGGTGCAACACCTCTACATGGTGCGGCACACCAACTCCTACCCGTCCGAAGCTCAAAAGTTGTTTTGGGATTTTCTTTTTGCGCCGGAGAATGCCGACCTGCGCTCTAGTCTGGTCCGAGAAGGATAAGTTTCTATGCCGAACGCCTCGCTTTCTCGTGTTGTCGTCCCTGCCCTGCTGGCAATCGCACTCGCGCTGGCGCTGTTTGGCGCAGCGAGCCATGTCGAGGCAGGGCCACCGCTGCAAGACGGCACGCCGCCGCCCGATGTTACGCCGCAGCCGGGCGACGATGCCACGCCAGCACCTGCTCCGCAGGCGTGCTCCGAATGTCATCTGGATGTGGTCTCGGCCTGGGAAACCGGCATGCACGCGCAGGCGTACCGCGATCCGGTCTTTCAGAACGCCTGGCAGGAAGGCGGCAGCGATCCGGCCTGTCTCGCCTGCCACACCACCGGTTACAACGCGCGCACGCAGACCTACGCGCATGAAGGCGTGACCTGCGAAGCGTGTCACGGCGAGACGCCCGCCAACCATCCCGACGAGCCTGTGTCGATCAATCCCGGACCGGAAGTCTGCGAGACGTGCCACGCAACCACCGTCACCGAATGGGAGCGCAGCGCGCACGGCGAGCAGCAACTGGCGTGCACAAGCTGTCACAACCCGCACCCGCAGCAACTGCTGTTTGAGGATGACAGCGTGGCGTTGTGCCTGAACTGCCACGAAGAGCCGCGCGATGATTACGCGCATGTGGCGCACCCGGACCAGCTCTGCACCGACTGTCATATGCACCGCGCCAAGTCCGAAGACCTGCTGGCGCATTATGAGAGCGGCGCGCTGTTCCCAACCGGGCATGAGGCGGTCGTGCAGACGGTCGCGTGTGTGACGTGCCATGAGGAGCTTGCCGCCGAGGAAGGCACGCTCGTCACGCTGGACGAGACGGTCGAGGAGATGGGACTCAGCGAAAGCGATCACCCGCTGCTAGCGGCGCAGGTTCGCATCCGCGAGCTTGAGGCCGAAGTCGATACCGTCCGCGCGCAGGGCGAGAACACCAGCGTGCTGCGCATCATTCAGGGCGCAGTCGTCGGGCTGGTTGTCGGCGGGATCGTCGTCCTGCTGGCGATTCGCTGGCGCCGCTTGCGCCACCGCGCGATACGAGACTGAGAGCAGGTGCGGCGATGGCTGAAGAGAAGTTCCTGACCCGGCGCGAGTTTGTCACCGCGATGATGGCGATTGGCGGCAGCGCGGCAGTCGCAATTGCCTTGTCGGAGATCGAGCCGCTAGCCGACCTGATCGAGCGGGAGCTGGCGCTCGAGCTGCCGGACGTCCGTCAGGATGTCGCGCATGCCAGCACTGGGAGCGCGCGCCATCACTGGGCGATGGTGATCGACTTGCGCAAGTGCATCGGCTGCCAGTATTGCGTCTACGCCTGCCAGGCGGTCAACAACGTGCCGGACGACATGCGCTGGAACGTCTACCTGCCCGAAGTCACGCCGACCGGCGCGCCGTTCCACATGACGCGCCCGTGCATGCACTGCCAGGACGCGCCCTGCACTGCGGTCTGCCCGACACGCGCAACGTGGGTGCGCGACGACGGGATCGTGATTATGGACTATGACCTGTGCATCGGCTGCCGTTATTGCCAGGTCGCGTGCCCCTACGACGCACGCACGTTCAACTGGAAGGCGCGCGAGGGTGACAGCGGTTACCAGGCTGAGTGGGGCGCCGCCGAGGTCGATCCGCGCCCGCGTGGGGTGGCAGAGAAGTGCACCTTCTGCGTGCACCGCATCGATCGCGGGCTAGCGCAGGGATTGGTCCCCGGTGAAGATCGCCCGGCGACGCCCGCCTGTGTGAACATCTGCCCGGTCGAGGCGCGTGTGTTCGGCGACCTGAACGATCCGAACAGCCGCGTGTCCCGCCTGATCAAAGAGCTTCCGACATTCCGGCTGCGTGAGGACCTGGGCACCGAGCAGAACGTCTACTATGTGCCCCCGGAGGGAATGACGCTATGACGACCGCGATCGCGACGCTGCGCCGCCAGGTGGTGGCGTATCCGGCCTTCGCCACGTGGATGCTGTTCCTCGGCGTGCTGCTGCTGATCGGGTTGGTCTCGGGCGCGGCGGTGCTGTGGTACGGGCTGGACGTGACGAACCTCTCCAACCGCGTGCCGTGGGGCCTGTGGATTACGGTTGACCTCTCTGCGATCGCGCTCGGCGCGGGTGCGTTCTCGCTCTCCACGATTGTCTACATCTTCCGTGTGAAAAGCTTCGCGCCGATCGCGCGTATGGCGGTGTTTGTCGGTTTTGTGGGCTACACGTCCGCGATGCTGGCGCTGGTGATGGACATTGGCCGCCCGGATCGCTTCTGGCACCCGATGGTGTACTGGAATGTCCACTCGGTGCTGTGGGAAGTCACCATGTGTGTGATGCTCTACTCGGCGGTGCTGATCTTCGAGCTGGCGCCCGCATTGCTAGAAAGCAAGTGGGTCGTGCAGCGCTTCCCGCGCGGGCCGCAAATCGCGCACGTCATGCACCGCTTCACGCCGGTCGTGTCGGTCGTCGGGCTGGGCCTGTCGCTGCTGCACCAGTCGTCGCTGGGCGCGACCTATGGCGTGCTGGCGGCGCGCCCGTTGTGGTTCAAGCCCTCGCTGCCGGTGATGTTCATCATCTCGGCGGTCGCGGCGGGCAGCACCTTCACCCTGGCGCTGACCGTCTTCTACGAGAACGTGATCGGCAAACGGCAGATTAGCTCGAAGCTGCGCAGCCACATCGCGATGTTCGCCGGGCTGATGACGCTGGCGTACCTGTACCTCAAGCTGTGGGACTTCCTGGCGACGTTCTACTACAGCCACCTGCCCGCGCGCGTCGAAGCCAACAACCTGCTCGAATCCACCACGCCCTACGGGACGACGTTCTGGTGGCTGGAGATCGTGCTTGGCGCGCTGATCCCGGCGATCATCCTGCTGACACCCTCGCTGCGGCGGCAAGACCTATGGGTGCTGCTCGGCGGGCTGCTGGCGATCGGCGGCGTGATCGCCAACCGTTGGAACGTCACGCTGTCCGGGCTGGTCGTGCCGATGGACTGGTCCCCTGGCGCGGCGAACCTGTTCGCGGTGCAGCCGTACACGCCCTCGTTGGCCGAATGGGGCGTCGCGATCGGCGTGCTCGGCTATGCGCTGACGATGTTCACGCTGGGGCTGCGGTTCCTGCCGCTGTTCAACCACGACACCCACGGCGACCACTAAGCGCCGCTGTGCAATCGAAGCGCCGGGCGCCGTGATGGGGTACGCCCGGCGTTTTGTTTTCGCCTGCTGCCGGGTTAGAATCCGCATAACGAATACGGTGCGGTGTTATATTCGCGATATCGCTCCTCATCCCCGGCCCTGCCCCAAGATGAGGGAAGGGAGCAGAATCGCCACTTCTTCCTTCCCTCGTTCTAAGGGAAGGAACCGACCAAAGGTCGGAAGGATGGGGGGACGTATCCGTCTGGCGCCGAATCGCAGGACTTCGTTCAATTAATTCGCTGATGAGCCGCTACACCAGCTATTACCCGTGACCTCTTTCCGCGATCTTCCGAGCATTGACACGCTGCTGCGCGCAGGCGACCACCTGACCGCGCGCTACGGCCATGCGCGCACCGTCGAGGCGCTGCGCCGGGCGGTCGAGGCGGCGCGGCAGGCGCTCGCCGCTGGGAGCCCGCTCCCCAGCCAGGACACGCTGCTCGCCCAGGCTGAGGCGCACCTGTCGGAAGCGTCGCGCCCGACCCTGCGACCGGTCATCAACGCGACCGGCGTGATCATTCACACCAACCTGGGCCGCGCGCCGCTCTCCGACGAAGCCATCGCGGCGATGCAAGCGGTCGCGGTGGGCTACAGCACGCTTGAATACGACCTCGACGCCGGGACGCGCGGCCTGCGCCACTTGCACAGCGAGCGCCTGCTCCGCGAAGTGACCGGCGCGCCCGCCAGCATGATCGTCAACAACAACGCGGCGGGGGTGCTGCTGGCGCTGTCCGCCTTGGCATCAGGGCGCGAGGCGATCATCAGCCGGGGCGAGCTAATCGAGATTGGCGGCGCGTTCCGCATCCCGGATGTCATGCGGCAGAGCGGCGCGCGCATGGTCGAGGTGGGCACCACCAACCGCACGCGCCTCAGCGATTACGAGCGCGCTATCACGCCGGACACGGCGGTGATCGTCCGCGCGCACCCGTCGAACTTCCGCGTGGTGGGGTTCACCGAATCCGTCCCGCTCGACGCGCTGGCGGCCCTGGCGCGTGATCGCGGCCTGCGAGTGATCGACGATCTTGGCAGCGGCGCGCTGCTCGACACTGCTGCATTCGGGTTGGCGCACGAGCCGCAGGTGCAAGAAAGCCTCGCGGCGGGCGCGGACCTCGTGCTGTTCAGTGGGGACAAGCTGCTCGGCGGGCCGCAAGCCGGGCTGATCGTGGGCCGCGCGGACTTGATCGAGCAGTTGAGGGAGCACCCGCTGGCGCGCGCCATCCGCCCCGACAAGCTGGCGCTGGCCGCGCTCGACGCCACACTCGAACACTACCGGCGCGGCGAGGCATTGGCGCGCGTGCCCGTTTGGCGCATGATCAGCCAGCCGCCGGACGCGATCCGCGCGCGGGCGGAGCGCTGGGCGGACGAGGTGCCGGGCGAGGTCGTGCGCGCCGAGTCAACGGTGGGCGGCGGCAGCCTGCCGGGCGAGACGCTGCCGACGTGGGCATTCGCCCCACGCGTGGACCAGCCGAACGAGGCCACCGCGCGCCTGCGCCGCTGCGATCCGCCCGTGATTGCGCGCGTGGCGGAGGGCCGTCTGCTGCTCGATCCGCGCACCGTGCTGCCGGAACAGGACGCCGCGCTGCTCGCCGCGCTCAAGGAGCTGTAACCCATGCACGTGATCGGGACCGCCGGACACGTCGATCACGGCAAGTCTGCCCTCACCTACGCGCTGACGCAGATCAACCCGGATCGCCTCGAAGAAGAACAGCGGCGCGAGATGACTATCGATCTCGGCTTCGCGTGGCTGGACCTTCCCAACGGCGAGCGGATCGGGATTGTCGACGTGCCGGGGCACCGCGATTTTATCGAGAACATGCTGGCGGGGGTGGGCGGAATCGATACCGCGATCCTGGTGATCGCCGCCGACGAGGGCGTAATGCCCCAGACGCGCGAGCATCTGGCGATCCTCGATCTGCTCGGCGTGCCGTCCGGCCTGATCGCGCTGACCAAGATCGATCTTGTGCCCGATCCCGACTGGCTGGAACTGGTGCAGCTTGACATCCTCGACGCGGTGCAGGGAACCGTGCTCGAAGGGCGCCCAATCATTCCGGTTTCGGCGCGCACCGGCGCCGGGTTGGATGACTTTATTGCCGCGCTAACGGACCTGCTCGACCGCTTACCGCCGCGCCCGGATGTGAGTAATCCACGCCTGCCGATCGATCGCGTGTTCACCATCAGCGGCTTCGGCGTGGTCGTCACCGGGACATTGCTCGGTGGCGGGCTGCGCGTTGGGCAGGAAGTCGAGATCCAACCGGCGGGCGTGCGAGCGCGCGTGCGCGGCCTGCAATCGCACGAGCAGCAGATGGAGCAGGTCGAGCGCGGGCAGCGAGTGGCGGTTAACCTGCGCGGCGTGGAGAAAAGCGAACTGGCGCGCGGGGATGTGCTGGGCCTGCCGGGCGCGTGGCATCCGACCACGCTGATCGACGCGCGCTTGCGCTATCTGCCGGACGCCCAGCGCCCGCTCGAACACGACGACGAAGTGAAGCTGTTCACCGGCGCGGCAGAGGTCATGGCACGCGTGCGCGTGCTGGATCGGGAGCACGTGCTGCCCGGCGAGGAAAGCTGGGTACAGATCCGGCTGGACCGCTCCGTCGTCGCCGCGCCCGGCGATCGCTACATCATCCGCCGTGCCTCGCCTGCCGAAACGATCGGCGGCGGCGTGATTCTCGACACCGCGCCGGGCCGCCGCTGGAAGCGCCATCGCCCCGAGGTGATCGCACGCTTCGCCACGCTGGCGGGCGGCGATCCGCTGGCAATTGCGCTGCTGCGGCTAGCGGAAGCGCGCGGCCCGGTGCGGGTGGAGTCGCTCGATCTCACGGAGGAGCAGGTCGCGCAGGCAGCGGATCGTGGCGATCTGTTGCTGGATGGGCGCGGCTGGGCGCTGCATCCTGACACGTGGACGCGCCTGGCGGACCGGGCGCGGCGCACGCTGGCGCGCTTCCACGCTGCCGAACCGCAGCGCAGCGGCCTGCCGCCGGAGTCGCTTCGGAGCCGCTTGCGCCTGGAGCCGAACGCATTCGCGGCGGCGCTCGACTGGCTGGCGCGCGAGAGCGTGGTCATCCTAGCGGAAGGCGGCGCGCTTCGCCTGCCGGAGCATGCCGTCCGCCTGAGCGCGGCGCAAGAAGAAGCGCTCGCCCGGCTGTGGCGCGCGTTCGCGGAGCAGCCGCACACGCCACCGACCGTCCAGCAGGCGCGCGAGTGGGTCGGTGACGCGCTGCTCAGCGGCCTGATCGAGCGCAGCGAGTTGGTCCGCATCAGCAGCGAGGTACTCCTGACGCCCGAAGTGCTGGCCGAGTGGATCGCGTTCGCCCGCGAAACGCTTGAGCGCGGTGAGCCGCTGAATGTCGGCGTGCTGCGCGATCATTTTGGCACAACCCGCCGCTACGCGATCGATTTCTTGGAGCGGCTGGACGCGCTGAACATCACCCGGCGGCGCGGTGACGAGCGCGTGCGCGGCCCGGGGGATTGGTCTCGCCTGGGCCGCGTATAGTATGTTCTGGCGACCCCACCCGACACCTTAGAACCCGGTCGCCTCATAGGTGATGCCCGGAAACGCGACCGCATCCGGCGCGAGCGCGGCGGCAGCGTCGGCGTCATCCTTCAGCGTCGCCAGGAGGAATCACCACAACCAACACAACCAACCTAGAAAAACAGATCTTCATGGTGTCCTCTCCTAACCGCCTCATGTGTCCGAGCGCGGACGAGAGGCGCACTTCGGGGCGAGTCAGCCTCATCCCTCCTGGCAAAACTGCGCCAGTTCCTCAGGCGATGGCGCGCTCACCGGCCAGCCGTCCGGGTTCGGCCAGCCCGGCGGCGGACCGTCACTTGGCACCGGATGACCGAGCGGGCAGGCGTACCCGTCCGGCGCGCAGATAGCCGCGTACAACCGCGAGCGTTCTTCCGTTGATAGGTCGGGCAGGTAATCCGTCAGGGACAGGACATAGACCTTGACCTGGTACTCCCGCCCGTGAATCCATCTTCCCGCCTCTTCCCAACCGGTCTGGCGCGTTCTTTCTCCACAGCCCCGGCCCTCTGTTTCGTAGAAATACTCCTGCCACGAATGGGCTGCTTCTTCGCAAAAAGTCGCCAGCACGTCATCCAACGATGGGCGCGGCACCGGGGAATCGGTTCCGCAGTGGTCCATAAAGAGCGCCTGCCCGAAGCGTACCTGCCGCTCGATCTCGGCGTTGATCGGGACGCAGCGCTCGCTCTGGCTGAAGCGGGGGATCGCGCAATCAGCGGGTGGGAGATCGGCCGTCAGCACTGAGCCGCGCACCCACCACGGAAGGCCAGGATCGAACACCACCAGGTCGCCCGGCGCGGGCGCCCAGCCGCCTCGGCTCGCCGCCAGATCCGCGACTCTTTCCAGCGCCTGCGCGCCCTGACCATCGTGTACCAGGTGGATCAGCGCGACGAGGTCGATCTCGCGCTCGCCCGCGCCGGGCGATCCGGTGATCGCCATGCCGAGACTTAAGGCTGCGAACGCGGCCACCCGCCGCGTTGTGCGTTTTTCGGGCCGAGCGCGCCTGAGCATTGGAGCATCCTTCACCCGGCGCCCCGGCAACGCGCCAAGAGCGCCATCAACCCGAAGAAGTGATATCGTGTGAGGACGGGAGGAAGTATGCGAAAGCGAGACGAGGGGGAATCCGGTTGTCAGCCGGAGAAGCAACTGCGGTGCTGCGCGCTGCAGCCAGTACCTGCATAGAGATTAAATCACTTTATTTATTAGCTATCAAGTTTCTTACAAACCATTCGTGACAAAACGAACGATTGCTTTTCGCAGGTCGCAGTTAGTGGGAACGCCGACCTGCTTGCCCTGGAAATCATCGCTGCGATCGGCTATGATGGTCGGCGGGGGTGTCTGAGTCCCGGTGGGCTTCCCAGTCTTCAAAACTGGCGGCGGGTCGCACAGCGCGGGCCGCGGTGGGTTCGACTCCCATACACTCCCGCTGAGTAGTAAAAACGCGCCGGGCGGACCGGCGCGCTTATGTTTCGCGCGATGACTAATCCTCGTCGTCTTTCTCGTCTTTCCTGCCGAGGCGGCCAAACAGCATCCCGCCCATGCCGCCCAACGGGCCGGATAGCTTCTCCGGTGCGCGGGCGTCGTCCCAGTTGCCGCTGTAGCGCTTCATATCCCACTGCTGCCACGCGTTGTACACCACGTCGAGAAACGCTTCCAACTCGCCGGAGTCCTCGCCCGAGGCCAGCACGCCGCGCACCTCGTTCAAGCGCGCGATCAGGCTGTCAAGGTGGCGGATCAGATTGGGGCGGTTGTATGAGAACAGCGCCTGCGCGTCTTCCCGCTCGCGCGTGCGCAGGCTCTGGATGGCAAGCGCCAGCGTCGGGTTGACCATCCGCTGAATGTCCGCCCAGCCTTCCGATTGCTCCAGCATGTAGAACAGCGCCGCGCCCAACAGCGCGGGAAGTTCTTCCGTCGCGGCGATCAGGCCGTCATGCTCGGCGGGGTCCATGAAGCGCGGCTTGCCACCGATCAGCTTGGCGACATCTTCCGCAAGCTGGACCGCTTCGGGCGGGCAGCGCGTGTCCGGCGCGATCACAATCTCCGCGTCATCGAACAAGTCCGCGCGCGCGTCGTCCACGCCGGTCGCGCCGCTGTAGAGCGCCTGGGCATTGACCATCGGCGTGATGCCGACGAGGTAGGCGACTGTCTGCCCGGTTGAGTTCTTCGGAAAGAACTCGTCCACCCATTTCAGCACCGGCTGCTTGAGCAGCGAAAGGTCTAGCACCACTGCGCCGGGCTTGAGCGATGGCCCGATCCGCGCCAGCAGCCCTTCCATCTGGCCGTAGGGCAGATTGCTGATCACCAGTTCAGCATTTTCAATCGCTTTGAGCTTATCGCGGTGAAAATCATCGACCACGCCGAGCTTTTGAGCGGCTTTCATCGGCTCGCTGATGTTATCGCTGCCGAGGATGGTGAAGCTGTGTTTGGCGTCGGGCCGCGCCTGATAGCGTTTGAGCGCCAGTCCAAACGACGCGCCGATGCGGTCCAGTCCAATAATCGTAACATTCACGTGCATGAGGCGATCCTTTGCGGGTCTTCCGGGATCAGAATGTCTCTATTGTACCTGCCAGCGCGCAAAAAACAGCGGAATGCAGGTGCCGCGCAAACTCAGCTTGCGTCATCCACCGCTTGCAGCGCCAGCAGCAGCCGGTCCATTTCCGTCTGCGGCGGGCCGTCGAGCGTGTCCTGGTGGCGCGCGATGAGCTCGACGGTGCGGGGCGATCCCCCAGCAGCGGCGACCATCTCTGCGCCCCATGCCGGATGCTGCACGCTGACCGCGAAGGGCCGCCGCCAGCCCCGCGCCGAGCCGCTCCCCCAGCGCAGAACCGCTTGCGGCGCGATCGCCCGTACCAGCACGACCAGCGTCTTGGCGGGCACGCCAAAGGGCGCGCACACCTTGCCGACATCGTGCAGCAGCGCGGCGGCGAGCAGGTCAGGGTCAGCGTGGCCGACCGCCCGCAATTCGCGCAGCACGCGCAGGCTGTGCTGGCGCTCGGAGCGGCGCATCTGCCGGTAGAGCGCGTACAGCGCGGGCGAGAGCAGTTTCTCCGCCTGCGCATCATCCACCGGCGCAAACCGTGTCCCCAGGGCGCGAAGCCCCTGCCCAATGCGATACAGCGTGCGCATCTTCGCCCCTATACGAACGCGTTAAACAGGAACCGGATCGGCGGGCCGAGCACCGTGCCAAGCAGGTCAAGCCGCCCGTTAGTCATCGCGCCGAGCATGATGATGAGCATCAGCGCCAGCGTGGTCTCCCGCTCGTAGCGAACGAGCGTCGCGCTCGACTCGCGCGGCAGCACGCCGACCGCGATCCGGTAGCCGTCCAGCGGCGCCAGCGGGATCAGGTTGAACAGGAACAGCACGATGTTGAACAGCACAACCGTCGCCAGCACGGTGTAGAGGAAGCCGGACATAATGCCCGCCGCGATCATCACGCGGATCAGCGTGCCAACAATCGCCGCAATCAGCAGATTCATCAACGGCCCCGCCAGCGAGACGATCACGAAGCCGCGCGTCTCGTTAGGATAAAACGCGCTCGGATTGACGGGCACAGGTCGCGCCCAGCCAAAGCCCGCGATCAGCGCGAGGATGATGCCGATCGGCTCGATGTGGGCGCGCGGATCGAGCGTCAGGCGGCCCTGGCGATAGGCGGTCATGTCACCGAGGCGATAGGCCGAATAGGCGTGCGCCCATTCGTGCAGCGTAAAGCCGATCACCAGGCCGATCACGCGGCCCAGCAGGATTTCGGGCGTCAGATTGTACAGCACGGCGCTCTCCAGCGTGGGTTGCTCAGGTCACGGGCGATGCAGCCCGGCACGCCAGATCATAGCGAGAACGCGCCCGCGCCGCACGTCGGGCAGCCTGCCTGCGCTTAGAGGTTCGCTTTTCAAACCCCTGTTTCGACCGCTACGCCTCTTCGACCATGCGCTCGCGGCGCGTCTGATCCTTATGGCGCTCCTAGTTGGTGAGTATGCGCTTGCGGATGCGCAGGCTCTGAGTGGTGACTTCCAGCAG
>CAZVCM010000036.1:10426-22904 GCA_964626105.1 uncultured Thermoflexus sp. | reverse complement strand
GGGGATCAGTACAACAACGAGATGGCGGCGGCGTGGTTTGAGCGGTGGTTGGTGGAAGAGGAAGATACCGACGTGCTGTTGTGGGCGCCGCGCGAGTAAGCCGGGGGCGTCATCGCTTCTAGAAGTGGATGAACTGCTCGGCTTCCAAAACGAATAACGTCGCGTTGTGATCTTCGCTGCCGGGATCGGACGCGCAGACAGCGCGCACAAG
The DNA here is from genome assembly GCA_964626105.1 of uncultured Thermoflexus sp. Lineage (GTDB taxonomy): Bacteria > Chloroflexota > Anaerolineae > Aggregatilineales > Aggregatilineaceae > DYGX01. Next base: position 22,693 of record CAZVCM010000036.1, on the reverse strand, counting down.
AGAGAGCGCCTGCTCAACGCGCTCGGGCTTGACGCCAATGATCAGCGTGGTGCTTTTCTGGCGCAGAAAGCCGCCCATGCTGGCGAATTCCGTCACGCGGAACTGTGCATCCAGAAGCTCGTGAATCAAACGATCGGCGCAGTCGCCGCGCGCAATGACCAGGATGACCTTCGTTGTCTCGTTCATACTTGTTCGAAATGCTCCACATCCATAATGAAGACCGTTGCGCCCCCGACTTCGACCTCGACAAACGCGCCCATCATCGCTGCTGACTCGACAATATTCGGTCCGGCAGGGATCAAGCGCGTGCGCCGCTCGCAGGTCTCTTTGAGGATGGTTACGACCGAATCGACGGTGCGGTCATCCACGCCGATCAGCAGCGTTGTGTTGCCGACGCGAAAGAAGCCGCCGGTGCTCGAAACACGCGTCACACGGTGGCCTTCTTCAGTGAGCGCCTGGGTGGTCGCATCGGCATCCTGATCCTGGATAACCGCTAGAATAAGCTTCATACACCCTCCGACTAACACTTGTACATGCTCGCAGTGTAACACGAATTGACCGCTTATCGCAACGAATTTCTCGGCAGGGGCTGCTTGTAGAGAGTGATGATTGTTTATATGGAGTTGTATAATACGTGTGAAAACGGTGTGAAAAACTTTATGGTTAATGGTTTCTTTATTGTTTTTGCTCCATAATCAATGTAAGATGCTTCGCGGCAGGCGGAGCTGCTACCTCGAGACTCAGGACAGAAAGAACGGTCGTTTATGACGAGTGCTGCACTCAACATTCTAGACCCTATGAACATTCTGATTGCTGCAGGAAAACCTATAGTTCGGAATGGCATGAAGCAGTTGTTGCAGGGCGAAGGTTTTGAGGTTGTATCTGCGGCTGATGGTGAGGAGGCGCTTACCACGCTGCGGCGGGCGACAAGCCTGCCGGACCTGATTGTCAGCGATGTGGATCTTCCACCGGTGAGTGGTTTTGAGCTGCTGCGGGCTATTCGCCAGAATCACGACTGGCACTCAATTCCGGTGCTCTTGTTGACGGAGCATAGCGGCCTTGACGCGGTCCGCGAGGGCTACCAACTCGGTGCGGATGACTGCCTTGCCAAGCCGCTCGACCGCGAGCGGTTTTTGTTGATTGTGCGCAACAAGCTCAAGCGTAGCGCAGAACTGCTGGAACGGATCAAGAGCCAGGAAGCTGCGCTCAATGCTGCGAAACGCTCGCTGGCGTTGATGGTCGCGCATGAGTTGCGCACGCCGTTGGTCTCGATCAGCATGGCGACGGATATCCTTACGCGCGAGATAAACCGCCTGGACAGCAAGCAAGTCCAGGAAATGATCGACATTATGCAAAACGGCAGCGTGCGGATGAGCCGCGTGGTAGAGCAAATCGTCCTGTTTATCACGCTGGAATCGGGCGCGCTGAAGGAGTCAATGAAAGAGGGCATGCGGCCCAGCCCGGTGCGCGACGCCGTCATCGGCGCAATTGACAGGGCTCGCCAGTTCACCTATCGACAGCCTGACAACCCGCTCCAGTTCGAAGAGCTTGATCCGGGCGCGCTGGTGCGCTGCGATCTGGGCGCACTGAAACATGCACTGGCCGAGTTGATTTCGAACGCGATGGCCTTTTCCACGCCAGAGCAGCCAATCCACATTTCGCAGTGGGTGTCGGATGGCCGCGTGTGGTTGACGATCACAGACTATGGCCCTGGCATCCCGGAAGATGAATTGCCGTACGTCTTCCAACCCTATCACCAGGTCGAGCGCCACAAGCATGAGCAACAGGGGATTGGGATCGGACTGACACTGGCGCGCGGGATAATTGAGGCGCATGGCGGCACGTTTGAGCTGTGCTCCGTCGCTAATCGCGGCACGCAGGTAATTGTTGGTTTGCCGCATTGCCTGGCATGCGCCGCGGCAGATATAATACCAATCATTGTCTAGGCCTAAACCAAGGGGTTGCCGATGTTGTCGCGCTTCCAGCAGCCGGTAATCGAAAACGATCCTCGCCGCGCGATTGCGCTGGATGTGCTCGGTGCGGCGCTGGATGCGGTCGAGCCGGGTGACGCGGTACGCGCCGCGCTGCAACGCGAGGGTGACCGGCTATTTGTGGGCGGGCGCACCTATGATCTGTCGCGCTTTGGGCGGATCTGGGTCGTCGGTGCGGGGAAGGCGAGCGCGCCCATGGCCGCCGCCGTCGAAGAGGTGCTGGGCGAACGCGTCAGCGGCGGGCACGTCACGGTGAAATACGGTTATACGGCGCCGACCGCGCGCATCACGCTGCATGAGGCGGGGCATCCGGTTCCGGACGAAGCAGGAGTTGCCGGATCGCGCTCGATTGTCAATCTGTTGCACGACACGCGTGAGGACGATCTGGTGATCGCCGTGCTCTCGGGCGGTGGCTCCGCGCTGATGACGCTGCCGGTGGATGGCATCACCCTGGCAGATGTTCAGGATTTGACCGACGCCTTGCTGCGCTCTGGCGCGCCGATTGGGGCGATCAATACGACGCGGAAGCATCTCTCGCAACTCAAAGGTGGGCAACTGGCGCGTCACGCGCATCCCGCGACGGTGATTACCCTGATCGTGTCGGATGTCGTCGGCAGCCCGCTGGACGTGATCGCATCTGGCCCGACCGTGCCCGATTCGACCACTGCTGCTGACGCACGCGCTGTGTTGAAGCGATATGGTGTGTGGGCGCAGGCACCCGAGCCGGTTCGTCGCCATCTGAACGCAGTGATTGCCGGGCGGGGTGCGGAGACGCCGAAAGCGGGCGAGCCGGCTTTTGCGCGCGTGCAGAATGTGATTATCGCGGACAATGCGCGCGCCGCAGAGGCTGCTCACGCTCGCGCCGAGGCGTTGGGGCTACACGCCGCGATCGCGACGACCTTCCTAGAAGGCGAGGCGCGGGAGGTGGCGATCGCGGTGGCGAGCACCGGCAAAGAGATCGTGGCCCACAACCGACCCCTTGCGCGCCCGGCGTGCGTGCTGTTCGGCGGGGAAACAACGGTCACGGTGCGCGGCGCGGGGAAGGGCGGGCGCAATCAGGAGCTTGCGCTGGCGGCGGCGCTGGCGCTGGACGGCTCGCCCGACATCTTGCTTGCCAGCCTGGCAACGGATGGCACAGACGGCCCTACCGATGCCGCTGGAGGGTTGGTTAACGGGGGAACGGTCAAGCGGGCAGCCGTGGCAGGCATTGAAGCGCAGGCCGCGCTCGACGACAATGACGCGTATCCTCTGCTGGCAGCGACCGGGGATCTGCTCGTCACCGGGCCGACCAATACGAACGTCAACGACCTGATCGCGCTGTTCGTCTGGTAACGGCGCAATCACACCGCTAGAAGAACTTCACGATAATATCTTCAACCACGTTTGCCGCGTCCACGATGCGCCCTGACGCGTGGAAGAGGTGGCGGTAGACCTCGCGCAGCTTCATCATTTCCACGAGGCTGTCAAGGCTTTTTGGCTTGCGGAACAAATCAGCCAGCGCTTCGGCATACAGCGTCTCAATCGCATTGTCGACGGCGCGGGCGCGGATCGCGTGCATGGTGGCGACCGTGGGATGCTGCGGGATGCGGTCCATCGCCAGCTTGATCTCTTCGGCGCCGGTTTCGAGCAACCGTGCCATTTCCTTCAGATAGCTGTTCGGCTCAACGCCGAGAATGTCCATCTCGTTCACGCTTGTCCACAACTCGTCCAGCATATCGTCCAGCGCGCGCGAGAGCACCTGGATATCTTTTCGGTCAAACGGGGTGGCAAACGTGCGGTTCAGTTCGGCGAGTAGGATGCGGTTGATCTCGTCCGCTTCTTTTTCGAGGCGGCGCACGTTGCGCGCGGCTTTGCGCCCTGGATGCGACATATAATGATCGAGCGCCTCAGCCGCACGAATGTTGATCTGCGCCTGCTCGCGCAGTCGCTCCAGGAAGAGATCGGGCCGTTTTCGGAAACGCTGCCGCAGACGAGCGAAGAACGACAGAATGCGATCGGTCAGGCGGGTGAGCATAGATTCCTCGGAGTGGAACGCTGCGAATCACGCTGTGATCGCCGCCCAGGCAGCGCACATGCAGGCGGACGGCACAGAACTCGCACGCAGGGGCGCCTGATTTGGTGCGAGCCGCGCGTCTGCGAGTAGTCACGATATACCCTGCTTTAGGCGAAAAATCAAGCGCGTCGCCGAATATTGAGGCGCCGTCAGGCAGTCGAAGGGCAGAAGCCGCCTAGGTAGTGCGTAGGTCCCCTGCAGGCGCGGCACGAATTCGGTTACAATCTGGCTAGGGAAAGCCTGAAGCGCGGGGACTGGTGAATAATCCCGCGCCTACTGGACAGGAAAGAGCGAGGAGATACCATGAAACGATCACGCAGCCTGTGGGTGATGATGCTGGCGATCGCGCTGGTGGGCGGCGCGTTTCTCGCGCTGCAAGGGACGCCAGTCGATGCGCAGGACGATACCGGACCTGGCTTGATTGTGTACGCTTCAGACGAAACGGGGAACTACGAGATTTTCACGCTTGATCCGGAGACTGGTGAACTGCTGCAGCTTACCGATGATCCGGCGGTGGACACGCATCCGATGTGGTCGCCCGATGGCGAGCGGATCGTGTTTAGCTCGGACCGGGACGGCGATTTCGAGATTTATGTCATGGATGCTGACGGCTCGAATGTCGAGCAGTTGACGCGCAACGATGCGGACGACGTGCAGCCACGCTGGCAGCCCAACGGCGAGCACATCCTGTATGTGTCGAATGTGAACGGAAACTGGGACCTGTATGTCGTGTCCGCGGATGGGCTGAGCGTCCGGCAGTTGTCGAATGATCCATTCGACGAGCGGCACTTTGGCGCCGCCGAGGATGATGCGGGCGAAGAGGGGCAGGTGGTCGAGCCGACCGCGCCGGACGTCGTCGCAACCACGCCGCCTCCACCGGCCCAGCCGGACGCGACGGTCTCCGTCTCGCGACTGAATCTGCGCGGAAACCCGGGCGAGGGCGCGAACGTTTTGACCGTGTTGAACGAGGACGATCCGCTGGAGATCATTGGCCGCCGCTTCGACAACAGTTGGGTGCAGGTCCGTACCGCAACTGGCACGATCGGCTGGGTTTCGACGCCGCTGCTCAACATCACAGTCCAGCTTGCGAATATCCCGGTGGTCGACGCACCGTTCTTCGCGCCGCCGACGCCTATGCCGACCGCGATTCCGGCAACCAACACGCCCGACCTTCCGCCGGTCTTCATCTCGTTCACGTCTGATCGCGGCGAAGCGCCGACGATCAACAGCGGCGAGTGTGTCACGCTGAGCTGGAATGTCCAGGGTATCCGCGAGGTGTACTTCCAGGGCGGTCCTGTGACGGGGCAGGGCTCGACCCAGGTGTGTCCGACCTCTACCGCCACCTATAACCTGCGGGTCATCTTGACCAGCGGCGTGGAAGACAACCGTTATATCACGGTGACGGTGAACTAAGCGCCGCCTCCGCACACAAACGGGACCGGTGTCGCGCCGGTCCCGTTTCTTGATCGTACGGCTGCGTGGTGCAGATCAATCGCCCGACATATTGCGCGTGAGCCGCCGGTACTGCTCCATATCGGCTTTCGCAAGCCGCTCGTCACCCGGCTGGCCGCGCTGGATGTAGGTCAGGTGGCGATTGTAGTACGCCTCAGCGTATTTTGGGTCAATGCTGAGGACGTGGTTGAAATCCTGAATCGCCTCGTTGTACATCCCGAGCTTGTTGTAAGTGATGCCCCGGTTGTGGAAGGCGCCCGCGTCGTTCTCATCGATCGCGATCGCCTGGTCATAATCCGCCAGCGCCGCGTTAAGCTGCCCTAGCTCGAGGTGCGCGTTGCCCCGGTTGAAGAACGCCGACCCGAAGTGTGGATCCAACTGGATCGCGCGGTTGTAGTCGTCGATCGCTTCTTGCAGGCGCGCCTGCGCCAGATACGTGACGCCCCGATTATGGAGCGCGGTCGCGCTGTCCGGCATCAGGCGAATCGCCTCATTGTAGTTGGCAATCGCCTCATCGACGTTGCCGAGCGCGAAGTACGCATCGCCGCGCGCGAGATACGCCTGCCCATCACCGGAATTCAGGCGGATCGCGTGGTTCAGGTCCTGGATCGCGGTGTCATAGTTCCCCAGGCTGCCATAGATCATGCCGCGCCCGCGATAAGCCTCGGCCAGATTATCATCATGCTTGATCGCCTGGATGTAGTCCTTCAGCGCTTGCTGCTGGTTGCCCAGTGCCTCGTAGGTCTTGCCGCGCATTAGATAGATGGTGGGATCGGTGGGATCGAGCAACACGGCGCGGTCGAGGTCGTCCAGCGCGGCCTGATACTGCTTCTGAGCGAAATAAATCGAGCCGCGCATGCCATACGCGGGGGTGTTTTCCGGATCGCGCCGGATCGCTTCGCTGTAGTCAGCCAAGGCGCGCTCGCTGTCGCCAAGCAGGTCAAAGGTCAGGCCCCGGTAATAGTAGGATGGGGCGTGCGTGGGATCGCATTTTAGCGTCTCGGTGAAGCTGTTCAGGGCGCGGGCGTGCTCGCCCTGCGAGCGCAGGATCTGTCCCTGATAGTAGTGCGCCTTCGCCATGCGCGGATTGAGGCGAATCGCTTCGCCGAAACCATCGAGCGCGCGCTCGGTATGTCCAAGCCGCAAGAAGGCCATCGCGCGGCTGAAGTGCCCCTCGGCGTTGGTGGGATCGAGCGCGATGGCGCGGTTGTACGCCTTGATCGCATTGGTGAAGTCATGGCTGCGATACGCCGCGTTGCCCTGTTCGAGCGCGGTGCGTGCGGCTTTCGGGTCTTGCTTGGGGGACGTCAGGTACGACATCAGCTTGCGCACGCCACCTTCATAGTCGCTCGCGAAGTCGACCACTGGCAGGCGCTGCAACTCGTAATGGATGGGGTGATTGTCGCGGCGCAGGATAATGACTGGCTTCTGGGCGTCCAGGAAGTGGCTCCACTCAGCTTTGACTTCACGCGTTTCCGCCTGGTCAGACCAGATCAGCAGCATGTGCGTGGCGTCGTGCAGCGCCTGGTTGACCGCGCTGGACCAATCCTGGCCGCGCCTGACGTCGCGGCGATCGATCCACACCGATTGCCCGTAGTTCGCAAGGTCATCGTAGAGGCGCAGCGCGAAGTCATCGTCGCCATTGCCATAATTAATAAATAATTGAGCTGTTGCTACCTGTTCTACCATGAGACCCCTGGCCTGTTCTTTGACTAATCGCACGGCCCCGCTTATAGCGCGAGGCTGTCCCCCCAAGCGAGTCGCGGCGGTCGATTACAACTTTGTGGCGCTCCCTGCTGTGTGATGTGCCGCCGAACGTGCCCCAGGCGAATATTGTGCGGTCATTGTAGGGCGCGTCTTACCATCACGCAACTGCTCTAGAAGATACCGAAGATGCCGAACAAAATCTCCCAAACCTCTGGCAATCGATACACTGAAGCGAACATTAAGAACAGCGCGAACAAGATCAGCACGAGGATTTTGCGCGGAATATGCGCGACAAAGAGCAGCCCACGCGGCCCCGGCGTGATGAAGACAAAATGATTCAGGTTGCGCAACGCCCGCAGCAGATGATACAGCGCCGGAGAAGGCATCGCGCCGCTCTCGCTACCATAATGCTCATACTCCGCAGACTGTGGCGCGCCCAGCCCGGTCGCTGGCTGATCCGAAGCGCCATTGCCGCTGGGTGCGGTCGGGCCGCGCCGCTGCACGTCATCACGCATGGTTGCTGCCAACGCTTCCAGAAACGCGGCGATCTGTTCGGTGCTGTTTGCGGGCCGTGCGGATCCGTTCGGCGGCACGTCGTAGACATCCTCTGACGTGCCCGGAGCAGGGTTGACGACGATCGCGGGCAACCGCGAAGACGATCCCGACGATTGACTGCGGGGGGAGGGGCGTGATGATGACATGTTCAGGTCCTCCTCCAAGAGACTCTCACATCAAAACCAAAGAGAACAGCGCTCCGAAGAAGGCCGCCACTCCACCCGCGAGAAGGAGCAGGCGGTGCAGGATCAGATGCTCTTCGGAAAGCTCTGAATGGGCGCCGTGCAGCACGCTGACGTTGCCATTTGCCTCAACACAGATCTGGTGCGCAGTGTCGTGCGGCTGCGCGATGCCATCTTTCGGCTGGATCGTCGCTATCGTCATCTGCTGCTCGGCATGGTAGGTCAAGTTGACCAGCATGTGCTGACGAAAACTGTTTGCTACCTGCCGGGCGCGGCGCTCTTGGTCCGCCCGTGCGAGGCAACTCTTGCCGGCGGCGGCGCGAATGAGTTCGGCGCTCAGCGGCGTATAGGTAACTCGAACGGAAGCTGGTTCGGCTACTGCCAGGGCGGGAGCAGGGGAGTTGCGGCGCAGCGCCGGGTCATTAAGGAGCCGTGCTCGTGCAGACTTAGCGGGCGCCATGCTGGGAAAGCTCGTCGGCAGGTGTTGGGTGTTAAACATCTTCACAATCCTGTTCAGCCACGCTGTGTAAATTTCAATGATGACCGATGATAGTTTGCCCGCCGGTAAGGATGACGAACAGACCGTCGGCTTGGGACGAGTACACACACGTTATTCGAATGATGGTGGGTGAGTCGTGTCAGCCGCACCCGTGCGCGCGCCTGACAAGGTTTGATTTGTTAGTAAATCCGAACGTTCAATAACGCAATTATCAGTGATCTTTGGATCGGTGTCAACTCGTATCAAGCCATTTAAGCAGGATTTTTCGTGAAAAACCTGTGAAGATTTTCCGCTCAAATTTGCGCGCTATGTTAAAACGCGGATGTGACCCGAGGGAAAAAAGTCCTATTCTTATCATGTGAGTAATTCAGATTTTAATCTATAAATTTGCTCTTATAAATAATGCTAAGTGTTTGAGGACGTAAACCAAAAATATACAATTTTCACGGACTAACGGCGCCCTAGATGGGAGAAGCTAACGGTGTCGTGCGGGGTAGCGTGGTGGGAACGAGCACACGCCAAAACAAAACGTCCCGAACGGGCGTGCCGCTCGGGACGTTTGTTTGTGATTGTGAGAAGTCGTGATTATTGCACCGAAGCCAGCGCCGAGCACGCCGGGCAGCTACCATCTGCGCGGATGATCGCAAACCCAGCCTGCGGGTCCGCACCATAGTGCGTGAAGTCCACATTGAAAACGATCATCAGCCGCACGCGGCCACTGTTCGCGGCCTGCACTGCAGCCTGCGCCAGCCAGTTCGCCTGCTCCTGCACGCTGGTGTTCGCCGCCCACGCGAAGCCGCCGGGCAGCGGGCCATAGCCTTCAGGTGTCAGATAGCCGATTTCCGTGATGCACGCCGGTTTATTGAAACCCGCCAGCGCGCGGTTCAGCATCGTGCTGAAGAAGTAAGTCGGATAGCTGCCGCGTGGGTCTCCGCTCGACTGCGTGGGAGGCACAACGCCTTCGTTGTAGTGCACGCCGATGCAGTCCGCATAGTTTCCCGCGCCAGCGGAGGCCATCTGCGCGGTGTAGGTGTCGTCGTTGCAACCCTGGTCCGTGCAGCCCGCCGCGCCGAAGAAGCCCGTCGGCGCCAGCGCGCCGGTGACCACGAGCGTGTTGGGGTTGGCGGTCTTGATCGCGTTGTAAGCTTTCGCCAGCAGCGGCACGTAGTTCGCGCCGTTGATCTGCCCGGCGGGCCACTCGCGATCAATGTTCATCTCGTTCCAGACCTCGATGCCATCCGCGCCCGCTGCGGCCAGCCCGCCGACGAAATTCGCGTAGGTGTCGTGGTAGGCCGGATTCATGACCTGGGTTTTGTCGCCCAGAACGGAGAACAGGATCTTAAAGCCAGAGGCGTGCGCTTCCGCGATCAGCCCAGAACCATCCTGCCCGACGTGAAGCTGCATCTTGACCCACTTCATGCGCGCAGCGTTGAGCGCTTCGCGCGTCGCGGGATAGAGGCCGGTCACCTGACCGCCAATCTCGAAACCGCCCACGGCTGCCGAGCCGGTCACAGGCGCGGGCACGTCACCCGACGGCGCCGCATCACCCGCGCTCGCGCCGGACTGCCCGGCCAGCAAGTCGACCGTCACTTCGTCGCAGACTGCTACCAGCTCGCGGTTGAAGCTGGTGCGCACTTCATAGCGCGCCTGCGAGAAGAGGGGCTGGATCACGAAACGCCAGCCGAAATAGATCTGGCGCATTTCCTCGCCCTCGCCGACCGCGCGGCAGTCATCAATGCCGCCGACCCACTCAGCTTCTTCGTAGGCCCACGCGGTGACCAGGCTGAGGTCAAGACCCCGAGCCTCTTCGAGCGCGTCGCGTGCCACATCGAAAGCTGCGCGCGACGGATCGGCTGTTTCTTCGACGGGCTGCTCTTCGCCGCCGTCTTGCCCAACCTGCGCGGGGATATTCGGAGTCACGGTGCCTGCTTCTGCGACCAGTGGCGAAAACCCCGCCAGCACCATCAGGGCAGCGATCGCTGCGTAAAGAAAGGTCTTGCGGTTTTCCACGGTGATATGTCCTTTCTCACCTTTGAGTTTTCTGGCGGCGCTGGGCCGCACAAGCGCCAGGGCGCATATGTCTCCCGGCGAAGCGGCTATTCTGTCCGATAACCGCAGATTTGTCTACGATGATTTCCCTACTATCGCCTTACTGCGCCTTGTCCAATTTCAAAAAGGATGGGCTACTCGTGTGAGAGCTGAAGTTCATAGCCCGCCAGCAGTACAAATCCGTCTGCGTTCCACGCGCCACGTGGTGAGGGAACCGGCATACGCGGCAAATAGCCAAGCAGATCCGACGTGCTGGTCGCTCGATCTACAATCCACAGCGCGTACGTTCCATCTGATGGGCTTACGTCGACCAGCATTCGATCGCGATGCCCTTTCCGGACGGCGCTCGACAGGATCAACGCGCCGCCATCGGACGACCAGGCCGCATCGATGTCCGTGTGCCCTTCTTCCATTCCGGCAGGTCGGGGCGGCGCGCTCAGCATGTCTGTTTCCGCGTCGTAGAGCAGGGCGCGCTGCTCGCCAGTAACTGGGTTCTGCACCCACACGAGCGCCGCGCTACCATCTGGCGCCCACACGAATCCGCTGACCAGGCTGTGGTCGGCGTTTGGCGTGGTCATGTAGGGCTGCATATCCGCCATGGACACGATTGGTTCAGCATCGCCGGTTTCGACATCGATCAGCCACACGCCGTTATCTTCCGGCGCGACACCCGGTGCATAGCGGCTCCACGCCAGCGACGTGCCATCAGGCGCCCAGGCGAGCGCCATCGTGACGCCGAAGTTGATGCCATCTGGTGCTAGCTTCGGCAGCGTCAGGCTGCTGAGTTCCGCGCCGCTCTCTGCGTCCAGGATCGCGATCCGGGCTATGCGGTCGTCGTCGCTCCATTCCGTTCGCTCAACGGCGATGCGCGTCCCATCGGGCGACCAGGCAGGTTGCACGTCGATGATTGCGTTTCCCGGTTCGCGAAGTGGCAATGAGCCGGTCGTGTCATCTGGCGCGAGGACCGTAGCCGTTTTTGCGGCGAAATCCACCACGGTCAGGTCATTGTCGACGAACAAGATCAGCGGAGAGCCGACCACCGCGAGACGCTGGCTATCAGGCGCCCAGACGACCGGCGGCAGCAACCCTGGCATGAAGCCTCGCCCGGCTTCTTCCGGCAGCGACACGCAGGGAGGGGGTGCGACGGTGAAATTGAACATGCACGCCAAGTTGTGCCCGTCTTCAGGAATGATCGCTGCGACCCGCGCGGCATTTGGCGAGACTACCACCCGCTGCGAGGCGAGCGGGACCAGATATTCCAGCGGGGTGATGGACTCTACCGCCCACGCGCCGTCTTGCGCATGGGCATCGGAAGCTGGGCTTACTGCGGCAGGCACGACGAGCGCCAGCAACAGCACGAGATGGATAATTCGACGCAGGAGGGACATGTCAATTTTCTCCTGATGGGGAAGCGGCTCAGCGAAAAAGGGCGCCCGGTTGCCAAGCCGGACGCCCCAATGATACACCGTTCCGCGGAAGCTTACTCTGCGATCTGCCCCTGAAGCTGTGTCGTGTATAGGTTGTAGTAATGCCCGCCCGCGTCGAGCAACTCTTCATGCGTGCCGCGCTCGATGATGCGGCCATGGTCCATCACCACGACCTGATCGGCGCGGACAATCGTGCTCAGCCGGTGCGCGATCACGAAGGCAGTACGTCCTTCGAGCAGCTTGTGTAGTCCGGCCTGCATCTGGAGCTCCGTGACCGTGTCAACCGCGCTGGTCGCCTCGTCCAGAATGATGATGCGCGGGTCCGCCAGCAACGCCCGCGTGAATGAGATTA
>CAZVCM010000036.1:0-10416 GCA_964626105.1 uncultured Thermoflexus sp. | reverse complement strand
ACTGGCGCTGGCCGGTGCTGAGGCGCGAGCCGCCTTCCTCAACCTCGGTGTCGTACCCTTTGGGCAGGCGGCTGATGAAGTCATGCGCGCCGGTTTCACGCGCCGCGTCGATTATTTCTTCATCGGTGGCGTCGAGCCGCCCATAACGCAGATTGTCCCGGATCGTGGTGGCGAACAGCCCTGTATCTTGTGGCACCCACGCCATATGCCCGCGCAACGAGGCAATCGTGATCGAGCGGATCGGATGCCCATCGAACAGGATGTCGCCGGACTGGATCTCGTAGAAACGCCCCAGCAGGCGGACCAGCGAGCTTTTACCCGCGCCCGTGTGCCCGACCAGCGCGACCGTCTCGCCGGGCTTAACGCTCAGCGTTATATCGTGCAGGACCTGCACCGGCTCATCGTCGTCCGCTGCCGCTGCTTGCGCGGGCACGGTCCCGTTGTTCTGTTTTTTATCTTCCGGGCGAATCAACTCCTGTTGTGGCTTGACGTACGCGAAATCGACATTCCGAAACTCGACCGCGCCCTCCATCTGCTCCAGCGGCGCGGCGTCCGGTTCGTCCCGAATGTCGGATTCAGCTTCGAGCACCGCGAGGACGCGCTCGCCTGCCGCCGCCGCTTCCTGGAACTGGTCGAGCCGCATAGCAAGGTCGCGGATGGGATCGAAGAAAAGATTGACATAGATCAGGAACGCAACCAGCGTTCCGGCGGTGAGGTCGCCGTTCAGCACGCGCACGCCGCCCACGCCAATCACGATCGCGACGCCCAACTGGGAGATTACGTCGATGCCGGGCATAAAGAGCGACGCGAGCTTGTCCGCTCGCAGGCTGGCGCGGACTTCTTCCGCCGCCACGGCGCTGAAGCGTGACTTTTCGACGTACTCGCGCACATACGCCTGCACGATGCGCATCCCAGACAGATTCTCTTGCAGCGTCGCCGAGACGACGCCGACCGCTTCGCGCGCGGCGCGCCACCGCTGCGCTGACAGCCGCCGCCACCATAGCGTCAGCCCGGCCATCAGCGGCAGGACGGTAAAAGTGAGCAGGGCCAGCGACCAATCAAAGATCAGCATCAGGATGATGATCCCGAGCAGCGTGAACAGGTTGCTGATCATATTGATCACGCCCCACGTGATGAAGCGCTCGATCGCGTTGCTGTCCTCGGTGATGCGCGCCATCATGTCGCCGACGCGGTTGTGATCGAAGTACGACAAGTTGAGGTCGAGGTATTTGTAGAAGATGTCACGGCGCAGCGCCATGATCGTGTGCTGGCCGATCCAGATCATGTTGTACATCTGCACCCGCAGCCCGACCGCCTCCCCGATGATCACGGCCAAGAACAGCAGGCTGTAGCGAATTAGCGCGCGCTCATCCCCTAGCGCGATCCCTTCATTGATCGCCTGGCGGACCAGCGCGGGAGCCAGCAGCACCGCCGCCGACGTGGCCAGCATCAGCAGGGTGGTTAATCCCGCGCGCGTTTTGTGAGGCCGGACGTACCCCAGAATCGTGCCGAGCGTCTGGCCGATGGGGCGCTCGAGCTTGGGCCTGTGGTCGCTCACGGTCGGCCTTCTCCTTTCACGGTCTGGCGCTGGGCGTCTTCTCGCTCGCGCTCCGCAGCTTCAAGTGCCTCGAACTGGCCGTCAAGGATCGCGGTGATGTCGATGTCGTCCACCTCGACTTCCTGGTCGGTTTGCAGCCGCCAGAGCTGCGCATAACGCCCGCCAATCGCCAGCATTTCATCATGCGTCCCGCGCTCGACCACGCGCCCGCGATGCAGCAGCAGAATCTGATCGGCGTGCATCACGGTGCTCAGCCGCTGTGCCACGATCAGCGTTGTGCGGCCCTGCATCAGGTTTTGCAGCGCGGACCGGATCTCAATTTCCGTCTTGCTGTCCACGCTGGCGGTCGCGTCGTCCAGAATCAGGATGCGCGGGTCGACGATCAGGGCGCGTGCGATCGCGATGCGCTGGCGCTGACCGCCCGACACCGTCACGCCGCGCTCGCCGACGAGCGTCTGGTAACCTTCGGGAAACTCCAGAATGAAGTCGTGCGCGCGCGCTGCCTTCGCCGCAGCGATCACCTCGTCCGCGGATGCATTGGGCCGCCCAAACGCGATGTTTTCGTGGATGGTTGCGTTGAACAGGAAGGTGTTCTGCATGACGAAGCCAACCTGTGAGCGCAGCAACTTGAGCGGCAGATCGCGCACGTCCAGCCCGTCGATCGTGATCGAGCCGCTGGTGACGTCATAGAAGCGCGGGATGAGATCGATTAGCGTTGTCTTCCCGCTGCCGGTTGTCCCGACGATGGCGGTGACGGTGTTGGGCCGCGCCTCGAAGCTGACATCGAACAGGACTTCGACCTCAGGCTCGTCCTCGCGCGCGCCATAAACAAAGGACACGTGATCGAAGCGGATGTGGCCGTTAATCTCGCCGGGATGCACCGCGCCCATGCGTGTCTTGACCTCGGGCTGGGTGTCCATGATGGTGAAGATTCGCTTGCCATTCGCCATCGCGCGAGCGGTGACGTCAATCATAAACGCGAGGCGGTGGGTCGGCAGGCTCAGCAAGGCCACATACGAATTGAACGCGACGAGCGTCCCCAGCGTGATGCGGTCGTCGATCACCCAGCCGCCGCCGAAGTAGAGCAGCAGGAAGGTCAGGAAGCTGACGATAAACCAGATCGTCGGTAGCGAGGCGGAGTACAGTCGGGCGACGCGAATCCACGCGTTGAGCACCTTTGTGTTGTCGTCTTGAAATTGCTCGCGGGCGAACGGCTCTCGCGTGAAGGCTTTGACGACGACTACCTGCGACAGATTCTCCTGGATGCGGGCGTACATTTCGGCGCGCTCAGCGCGGATCTTGCCGAAAAACGGTTCCAGCCGGATGCCGAACATATACGCGACGATGAACAGCAAGGGCAGCGGGATCAGGAAGATCAGCGTCAGGCGGACGCTGATGGTGAACATAATGGTGTAGATCCCGGCCAGGAGCAGAATCAAGTTGATCACGTCACCGATCACGATCCCGGCGAAGAAGCGGATTTCGTCGATATCGCCGATGCCCCGGCTCATCAACTGGCCGACGCGGACGCGGTCGTAGAACGAAAACGGCAGGCGTTGAAGATGCGCGAACAGGTCCATGCGAATGTCGTACGCGATCTGCCGCCCAAGCCACTGCGTCCCATAGCGCTGCGCGAAGTTGCCCACGCCGCGCACAATTGCCAGCGCGACGATCAGAATCGCGGTGATGATCAGCGTTCGCTCCCGGCCCCAGGATTCCGGGAACAGGGGGAACTCTTCGATCGTGCCCAGCGCGGCGTCGACGGCGTTGCCGATCAACCAGGGGCCGACGAGCATCAGCAGCGTGACGACGATCAGCGCGGTGTACGTTAACGCGGCGCGCCGCCAATAGGGCCGCATATAACGCAGTATTCGAAGTAAGATGGACATGAGCGGTTGGCTCCGACTGAACCTTGGGGACGCTTGACTTTACGGCGCGCTGCGCGGTCTGCGCGACCAGTGTCCGGCGGAGAAGTCAGGCGCTACAGCAGCGTGAGAAAGCGTGCGACACGACATAAAGCGGCGGTGTGCCCGCTTCCGAGGGGTCGCCGCCGCATATACTAGGATAATGCCTAAATCCGAAATTGCAACCCGAATTTGGCCGCGCCAAGGCGCTGCACGCGAGAATTGCTGCTTGTCTGGCGCGTTATGGTGGCGGCAGCTCACCGCCCGCATTGAAGGCTGGAATCAGATCGATCGCATAGCGGATGAAGTCGAGCGTTGCCTGGAAGTCGGCGGGATCGGCGGGGCGGCGCACGGACGCCGCCGGGTCTGGCCGGCCTGCCCACGTGCGGTCGATCAGCCCGTGCCATGCCGGGTCGAGATGCGCCTTCCCCCACGTGACTCCGGCGCGCTTTGACAGAATTTGGCCTGTCTCCAGGCTGTGCAACATCCGGCAATAGCTCTGCACAATGAACGTCTGGTAGAAGTGGTTGTTGAAGCGCTCTGGCTCGGCCATGATCCGGGCGCCCCAGTCTCGCATATCCCACGCGATCTCGCGGCGCAGCGCGTCGTCCGGAAACGGGTCGATCAGCGTCGCCGGGGCCGGGCCGAGCAGCGCGATCCCGTGCTCGCGCAGCACCCAGCGTACGACCAGTGTGTTGCAGTGATTGGAGCGGACCAACGAGCGGCTGCCGTGGTCGAGGAACCACAGCGGCCGCCCGTTCACGTCCGGATCGCGCAGAAGCGCTTGCGGAAAGTACGAGCCTTCGAGGTGCTGCGCCCAGTGGTTGTCAAGCGCGAAGAGCCGCGCGTGCAGCGCATTGAGCGCCGATACGTCCGCTTCTGCCAGCTCGTCTCGGATCACCGCGATGAAATCGACGTCGCTGTGCTCGTCAAACTCTCCTACGGCGAATGAGCCTTGCAGGTAGAGTCCGATCAGATTATCCCCGAGGATCGCCTGAACTGCCGCGCTCAGGTCATTCAGAATCGCGTTCAGGTCCTCATACGGTGTCGGAAACGGCTGGCGCATCTTTTACCACTGCACATGAACGGGCGTGCCGACTTCGGCCCAGTTGAAGAACCATTCAGCTTCCGGCGTGGGCAAATTCACGCAGCCGTGCGACATCGGCTGGCCGAAATTGCTATGCCAGTAGGTGCCGTGCAGCCCGTAGCTCTGGTAGAAGTACATGACGTACGGGACATCCGGCAGGTAATAGCCAGGGCCGGACATTGGCGCAGCGACGTGCTTGCGGTAAACGGCGAAATCTCCCTGCACCGTCGGTGTTGGGGGCAGCCCGGTCGAGGACAGCGAGGCGCGCAGCAGCGTGCCGTTCTCGTAGGCGTAGGTCATCTGGCTGCTCAGGTCGACCACGATCTGCTTGCCAGAGTGGATCGTGGGCGGGGGTGCGCTCGCAGCAGGTGGCGCGTAGCTACCGCCAGCGGTTCCGCCTGCCGGGATGATCAGCGACTGGCCGGAGTAGATGCGGTTCGGATCGAGCAGGTTGTTGGCCTGCGCGACAGCAGTCCACGTCAGGCCATAGCGCTGCGCGATGACGGCGAGGTGCTCCCCTGGCTGGACGATGTGCGTGCCTTGAGAACCGGTCGCGGCGGGCGCCGGGTACGCAGGCGCAGGCGCGGGCGACACGGCGACGGGCGCGGTCGCGCCGGGGATCAGGATCTGCTGTCCGGCGAAGATGCGGTTGGCGTTGACGATGCCGTTGGCCGCGACCAGCCCTGGCCAGGTGACGCCATAGGCTTGCGCGATCGACGCGAGAGTTTCGCCGCGCTGGACGGTGTGGTAAACGCCGGTCGCGGGGGCGGCTGGCGGCGGGGCGACGGGCGCGGACTCGGCAGGTAGCGCGGGCGGGTAGTACGGCTCGGCAGGCAGCGCGGGCGGGTAGTTCGGCTCCGCAGGGGCGATGACCGATCCCGGCACGGGGATGTTGAGCACTTGCCCCGCGTAGATGCGAGTCGGATCGACGATGCCGTTTGCCACGGCGAGGTCACCGACCGTCATGTTGTAGCGCAGCGCGATGCGAAAGAGGTTTTCGCCGGCCTGGACGGTGTGCGTGCCGCCCCCCTGGGCGAGCGCGCGAGTCGGTGTGATGAGCGATGCGGCGGCGATCAGCACCGCCAGGCAGATGGTCCCGGCGAGCCGAACCGGCGCGTGGTCGATGGCGCGATGTTTCATGGTGGTTCCCCCTGTAAGGCTGTCGCGTGTGCGCTCCGCCCCCACGTGTGGCGAACAGTGTACAGGGATTCAGAATCAAGGGCAAACTGAACTCAAACTTATAGTACTGAGGTCTGATAGTCTAAGGCTATTTCGCGTAGTCATTAGACGCAAGCGCGCTGGCGAACGAGCCTTCCCAACGCGCTCAGACTCCGAACAAGAGCCGGTGGTCGCCAGATCAGAATCGCCGCCGCGTAGACGGCGCCCCCGGCGAGCGCACTCAGCGCCAGGGCAGGCCCGTTCGCCAGCGAGGGAATCGCGGCCAACGCGCGAAAGGCGAGCGCCCCCGCGATTGCTGCGAGCGCGGTTCCTGCTGCCGCCGGGACGAGTGAGGATAGCCAGCCGTGCAGGGGAAGGGCGATCGTGCGACTCAGCAGCCACCACGAGACGGGATGCAGCAGCCAGCCGGTCAGCACATAGAAGAATGCGACGCCTTCAATCCCCCAGCGCAGCCCTGTGGCGAACGCGACCAGGTAGCAGGGTGTGCTGGCGAGCGCGAGCATCAGGTGCAGGTGCGGGCGTCCGACGGCGCGATAGACCACGCCGTTGAGCATCATGGTCGCTTCGCGCAGCCCGCCGAACGCGAGAATCTGCACGGTGAGCACGATAGGTTGCCAGCGATCGCCGAGCAGCCAGGGAACAAACACCGGCGCGCCCAGGATGATCAAGCTGAGCGTAGGGAATGCGAATAGCGACGTAAGCTGCAGCCCTTCCAGCAGGATCGAACGCAGGCGGGCGGGTTCGCTTTGGAAGCGTGCCATTACGGGATAGAACACGACCGCCACGCCGCCGAGCACGTCGCGCACCGGCCACGCCATAACGCTATACGCCAGCGTGTAGTAGCCCAGCGACTGCGCGCCAAGCCGGTAGCCGATCAATTGGTCATCGGCATTAGCGGTGACGTAGGCGAGGACGGTGAACGCTGAGACGCTCGGCGCGAACTTCCACAGCTCGACGAGTGTGGTGCGGTTGCCACGCCCCGGCCGCCAGCCTGCGACGCGCGCGATCAACAGCGCGCCGGTGAGGTGAATGATCGCGGTGTGTGCTACCAGGCTCCAAGCGCCCGCACCGAGGGCCGCAAGCGCGATCGCGACAATGCCGCCGAGCAGCATCCCCACAACTCGGGTCAGTGTCGGCGTGCGGAAATCCAGGCGACGCGCCAGCACGGCGCGGGCGGGCATGCTCTGCGCGCGAACGAACGCCGCCAACGCGATTGCCACCAACAACGCGGCGAGACGCGGCTCTTCGAACCAGCGCGCGATCGGAACAGCAAGCGCGATTACACCCAGCGTCAGCCCGCCTGCGATGGCGAGCGTGCTCCACCACGCGCTGTTGAGGGTGGCGCGATCCAGGCGCGGTCGCTGGATCAGCGCGTCGTGCAGGCCGACCGGCGCCACGTGCGCGATCAGTTCTTGCGCGGCGACGGTCAGCGCGACCAGCCCGAAATCTGCCGGAACCAGCAGCCGCGCCAGAACGAGCGTCGTAACCCCGGCCAGCGTATAGCGCGCGAGGCTGCCCGCCGCCGCCCAGAGCGTGCTGGTCAGGGCGTCGGCGCGGGTGGGGAGCGTGCGGTCCGCGATCGGGTTGTGAGTCATGGGCACGGCGTCACTGGGACAGGCGCGGCTAGTGCACCTGCACGTTCAGCACTATTATATGCAGGTGCTTGACAAAAGCTTGAGGACGTGCGCGGATGGGGCGGGACGCTTACGATATCGTCATGCTGGTGCTGAACAACGTGGCCTACGATACCCGCGTGCGGCGTGAGGCGGCAGCGCTGGCGGCGGGCGGCTGGCGCGTGCTGGTGATTGGCACGCAGCGGCACGACGGCGCGCTCCCGGATTGCGAGCGGATCGATGGGTTTGACTTGCGTCGTGTGCGCTATGGCGCGTATGGGGCAGGGCTGGGCCGCCCCTGGCGCTGGCTGCGTCATGGCTTGCAGGCGGCGCAGATCATCCGGGCGCTGCGCAACGTCCGGGCGCGCGCTCACCACGCGCATGACTTTCCTGCGCTGCTGGTCGTCTGGGCGGCGCGGATCGGGCAGAGGCCGCGCGCACGCCTGATCTACGACGCGCACGAGCTATACCTGTTCATGTCCCCGTACGAGTCATTGTGGATTAATCGCTGGCACGCGCTGACCCGACCCCTTTTCATGCGGATCGAAGGCGCGCTCGCCCGCCGGGCGGACGCGGTGCTGACGCTTTCCGAGCCTGAAGCGCGGCTGCTGGCGCGCTGGTATCCGATCGCCCGTCCGGTGGTGATCGCCAACGCGATCGATCCGCTGGACGAGGCGCAACGCGGGCAGGGCGCGGCGCTCAACGGTAGCACGTTGGTGCACATCGGCGAGATCACGGACCGGGGCCGCACCCTAAGCGAGATGATCCGTGCGCTAGCCTTGCTGCCGGAATCCGTATCGCTGGCGTTTCTCGGCTGGGGCGCGGATCAGCCCCGACTCGAGCGGCTGGCGCAGGCGTCTGGCGTGGCGGAGCGGGTGCTGTTCGTCCCGCCGGTGGCGCCGGATCGCGTGCCGGAAGCCGTGCAAAGCGCGCGGGCAGCGCTGGTCCTACAGCGGCCCGATTCATTCAACACGCGTGCGGGCGCGCCGATTAAGTTGTACGAGGCGATCGCGGCAGGGCTGCCGGTTGTCGCATCCGAAACTGAGGACTTGCGGCGTTTGGTGCGGCACTGGGACGTAGGGATGGTTTGCGACTCGCGCGATCCCGCGGCGATTGCAGCGGCGATCCGCGAGATGCTCGATCCGGCGCAGCAGGCGCGCTATCGGGCGAACGTGCGCCGGGCGCAGCAGGCGGTGACGTGGCAGCGTGAAGCGGCGAAACTGCGGGCGGTGTATCGCGGGCTGTTAGGTGACGCATGAGCCTTCCGCGCGTGGCGATGCTGATCTCGAACGGCTATGCGCCGGACCCGCGTTTGCAGAAACAGGCGCACACGCTCGCCGCCGCCGGATGCCGCGTGACGATCATCGCGTGGGACCGGCTGCGCCTCTATCCGGCTACCGCTCAGGAGAGCGCGCCGCCGCTGCTCGCCGAAACGCTGCGGGAGTGGTCCGGGCGCCGCGTCGAGCAGCCAGAACCGGTGACGGTGGTTCGTGTGCGCGTCCCGGCGGGGTACCGCACCGGGCGACCACTACTCAAGAAGATGCCGCGCTTTTGGTGGCATGCGCTGCATGAGTTGCGCCGCATTCGTCCGGATGCGGTCCACGCCTGCGACCTCGACACGCTTCCCGTCGCGTGTCTCTACCGCCAGATGACCGGTACGCCGGTGATCTATGACGCGCGCGAGTTTTATGCGGGGATGGTGCAGGCGAACGTTGGCCCGGAAATTAGCCGGGCGCTCGACGCGCTGGACGGCTGGCTGACGCCGCGTGTCGACGCGGTGCTGGCGGTTGGCGAGCGGCTCGCGACGCGGCAGCGCGCGCTCGGCGGGCGGGTGTGGATTGTACCGAACGCGCAGGCGCTTCCCCCGGCGGACCTGGCGCACACAGCGCGCCCGCTTGTCCGCGACGGGCTGGGGATGCCGGATGACGCGCTGCTGGTCGTGTATGTCGGCTATTTGACGCCGGACCGCTTGCTGATGCCGCTGCTGGAAGCGGTGAGCGAATTGCCGAATGTGTGGCTGCTGCTTGGCGGAATCGGCCCGCAGGCGGATGTGGTCGCGTCGTATGCGGCGCGCTGCCCGCGTATCAACACGCTCGGATGGGTGCCGGTCGATGACGTGGTCTCGGTCGTGTCAGCGGCGGATGTGGTGTATTATGGCCTCGACGCGCAGAACCCCAACAGCTATTACTTCATGCCCAATCTGGCGTTCACGGCATTGGCGGTCGGTCGCCCGCTGCTGACGACCCCTGTCGGCGAAATTGCAGAGGTCGTGCGGGCAGAGCGGTGTGGCGTGGTGATGCATGCGCCCACGGCTGAGGCGGCGATCGCGGCGCTGGACACGCTGCGGGATGGAGCGCTGCGCGCAGATCTGGCGGCGCAGGCGCGACGCTTGGGCCGGTCGCGCTACAACTGGTCTTCCGCCGCGACGGAGCTGCTTGACGCCTACGACACAATCCTGAGTAGGAAGCAGGAGATACGGCAGTATGTATTTAAGTAGGGTGACAAAGGACAGCCTTGCATCCGCGCAGCTTTCGCGTTCAGCCGTGTTCGCATTGCTTCTCGTTGCCGTGATCGGGTTTGGTGTATTCCTGCGAATTTTCCACTTGCTATTTATACCGCTCGAACTACCGTATCGATTTGGCGGTTTGTTTGTTGAATTCAGCCATCAGATTGTTGAGAACGATTTCCGATTGCCGGAACGTATTCCCTTCTATTCTGAGGGAGGGATTCCTTTTGCATATTCCCCGCTGCCATTCTATGTGCTTGCAGCCCTGAGCAAACTACTTCCGGTATCAGAAATCGAACTTGTCAATGTGTTACCCCCCGTAGTCGGGGGGGTGGGTGTCATTGCTTTCTATGGACTCACGGGTGCTTTCCGGCTAAACCGTCGCGCGGCTCTTGGAGCGGTCGCGGTCTTCGCGGTTTTGCCGTCTGCGTATAAAGAGGTGCTTTATGGAGATGGGTTAGCAGAGAGTTTTGGTCTTCTCGCGATCATCTTGTTTGCCGCTTCATTTCGCGTTCTGGCTGAACAGCGAACTCTACGCTCCGCAGTGATTACCGGAATATCTGGCGGGT
>CAZVCM010000035.1:0-23189 GCA_964626105.1 uncultured Thermoflexus sp. | reverse complement strand
GATCGGGCAGCGGCACGTCACCCAGCACCGCCAGATCGTCGAATGGCACATAGATGAAGTCGATCAACGCGGTTTGCGGCGTGGAGAGGATCGTTTCCGCGCTGGCAGGGACAATGCCCGCCACGATGTACAGCACATCCGACGCGCCGATCCGCAAGAATTCCCCTTCAGACAGCGCCAGAGTGGATGTGCGCCGTAGGTTGCTGGAGATCAACAGCGGGCGCGCGTGCGTGATGCGGTAAGTAGGATACGTCGCCCACGCCAGCCCTGGCCCGCCTGCGCCAGGCGACGCGCTAAGCGCTCCGACTGCGCTAAGATGTGGCCCTATTCGCGCGGCGAGCCGCTCTCCCCCGTTGTTCGCCTCAAAAACGTCCGCCAGCGACCGTCCATCCTCAAGGGTCACCGAGCCATAAAATGGGTACAACTGTGGCTCGACAAACAGCGCGAGGATCGGCGCAGTCGCCACCGTCTCGCCCTGCACCAGATGACGCACCGACGAGATCGAGTTCATCCGAGCGAATGTGATCTCGACGTCCTCGCGCCGCGCCCACGATCGCAACACCGCGAGCGTTTCTTCCGAGAACACAGCCGAGCCCTGGACGCTGCGACTGGTCAACTCCTGCGCGTTGCGTGTTGCCGCCAGGCGCATATCGCCGCGATTCATCTCAGCAAGGTTGCTGGTCAGCTCGTCCGCCACCATGAACGCCAGCGAGCGCAGCGCGACCACCGCCGCCACGCCCGTCGCCACGCACACCAGCGCGAACGCGGTCCGCGTGCGGTTGCGCCAGAGGTCTCTTAACGAATGGAGGATAAAGAAGCGCACGAGTCTCATTCTGGCACGTACTCGCGCACGATGCGCCCATCCACAAGTTCCATCACGCGGCCCATCCGCCCAGCCAGCTCGCGATCATGCGTTACCAGCACAACCGTAGTTCCAGTCCCTCGCCATACATCGCGCAACGCTTCGAGCACCACTTCCGACGCCTGCGAATCCAGGTTGCCCGTCGGCTCGTCTGCCAGCAGCAACGGTGGGTTATTTGCCAGGGCGCGGGCAATCGCAACACGCTGCTGCTGCCCGCCCGAGAGTTCCATGGGCCGGTGGTTCAGCCGGTCGCCCAGCCCCAGCAGATCAAGCAGCTCGCGCGCTCTTTTCTCCGCGTCGAACTTCGGGCGGTCTGCGAACTCAATCGGCAGCGCGACATTCTCCAACGCGGTGAGGGTCGGGATCAGGTTGAAGAATTGGAAGACGAAGCCGATCTTCTCGTTGCGCACTTCGCTGAGCCGCCCCTCGCTCATGTTGGTAATATCCACGCCGTCAATCTCGATCCGTCCGGTAGTTGGCGTGTCCAGCCCGCCAATCAGGCCGAGCAGCGTGCTCTTGCCGCTGCCGGATGGGCCAACGATCGCGACCATCTCGTTTTCAAAGATCGTCAGGTTCACGCCGCGCACCGCGTGAACGACAACCGGCCCCAGTGGCAAGTCTTTCGTTAGATCCGCCGCCCGAAGAATCGCGCGACGACCGTTCGAGTTTGTCATAGTGGCTCCAGCTAGACGCGCCATACCAGCTCCCCGGAGTACTGTACCATAGGCAACGCCATCGCCCCATTAGAACTCTGTGAATTCAACGCCAGTCAGCCCCAGGCAGGGCGGCGTTGGGTGCGCGGTGGTTGACCAGCGTGCCCTGGATTGTTATGCTTTACCAGCGCTCTGTCAACGTGCTGATCGACGACTGTATCGACAACTGTGAGGCGAGAAAAGGGTATGCGTAGGCTGAAACACCTGTTGTTACTTGTGGTGCTGCTCAGTATTGCTGTCTTCGAACTCTCCGCGGCCCGCCCGGCAGCCGCATTCCCCGGCGACCGGCGCGATGAAAATTGCGCCGAGCGCATCGCAGAGGTTCTGGCGAACACACCCGAAGGTGAAACGCCCGATATCCCCACCGACTGCCTGCCAGACACGGGGTTATCTGCGCTGGAGCTGCGTGCCGCCGAAGCCACCATGCGCGCCGAGCCTGAACCAGATGTGATCCAGGTTCCCTACAACGAAGAAGTCGTCTGGACGCGCGCCTACCGGCGTATGCTCGGCGACATCACCATGTATGACGCGCCGCATGGAAATCCGATCGGTCAGATGGCCGCCGGGTACAACTTCGTTACGATCATCAACCAGGAAAACGACTTTACGCAGATTAACTGGGGCGTTTGGGTGCCCTCTGAGCAAATCACTCTGGCAGATGTCTCGCACTTCTCCGGGGTAGAGCTGCAATCGCACCCCAAGCGGCCTTTCGCCTGGATGCTCGCCGAAGCCTACCCCAGTCGCTATCCTGGCGGCCCGCAAGACAAAGAGCAGGAAATGATCGAGCGCTACACGCTGATGAACATCTATGGCGTGGAGTATGTCGATGGGTGGGAGTGGTATCTCGTCGGTCCGAACCAGTGGGTGCAGCAGATCCGCGTTGCGAAGGTCCACCCCATTGCTCGCCCGGCGGAGATCGGCCCGAACGATCGCTGGTTCGCAATCGACCTGTATGAGCAAACGCTGGTCGCCTACGAAGGCGATCGGATGGCCTTCGCTACGCTGATCTCGTCCGGCCTGCCGCAGTGGTCCACTAATGAGGGGCTGTTCAAGGTCTACGAGCGCTACGAGGCAACGCGCATGAGTGGCGCGGTTGGCCAGCCAGACTTCTACTACATCGAAGAGGTTCCGTACGTCATGTACTTCGACGACGAGATCGGCCTGCACGGCACCTACTGGCATGATCGCTTCGGCTATCGCCAGAGCCACGGCTGCGTGAATCTCTCGATCATGGACGCCTGGTGGATTTACGATTTCTCCGAGGAAGAACCACATCAGGACGCCTGGGTATATGTCTATAGCAGCGGCACCTACCGGCGCGACCTGCCGTCCTGGGCGCGGCGCTAGCCCTGACTACCTGACACACGCAAAAGCGGGACGAGTGTCCCGCTTTTTGATTCTAAGTACGAGGAGACTATTCCTGGTCGTCAATCTGAAGCTCGGTCCGGTCGAGATCGGCGGCAGTCATCTCGCTCCACGTCGAGTCGCTGCTGCCCTTCGACGAAGGATCAGCCGTCTCGGACAGCGCCAGCGCCGCGCTGAGAAACGCCAGCCGCCGCCCGTCGAGCGATTCCGACTGCCAGTCCATCAAGCGCAGCCCGATGAACGTCAGCGCGACGAAATACTCTCGCCACTGGCCCGGCACAGCCAGACACGCCCGCACAATTTCGCGCACGGCCTCGATCATGGTCAGCGCCTCAATCGCCGCCTGGCTGGCCTCTGGCGCGCGCAGGTCCTTGCCTCGATTGAGCGCATGCAACAGCCGCACAATCTCCCAGGTCCCCGCCCACCCTGGCTGCGCGCGTCCGGCGACCACCTCGACCAACAGACTCACTTCAAGCATCGCCCAGTCGAACAGCGTATGCCCCTCGCGCGACCATGCGAAATCGATCAGCCACGCATCGCCACGCGGCCCGACCAGCACATTGCCCGCGTGCAAATCGCCATGAATGATCGACAGGTATCCTGCAACCTGACGCTCCAGTAGCTCGTTCACGCGCAAGATCGGGTTCGGCAGGCTGCCGATCTCTGCGATCGGTGAGGGAATTGTCGCCGCCTGAAAGTCGAAATCCGGCTCAAGCCGTTGCAGGCTGCGGCGCAGCAAGTCGTCCCGCGTGTGGACCACGCGCCCGCCCAGGCGCGGAATGACCTCGCCCCGGTAATGGCCCGCCTCGCTGTCCAACCCGCGAATCTCCACCTTGCTGGCGCGGTTGAGCGCCTCAGGTTGTGAGCCCGCCGCCAGATGCAAGCGGTCCTTCTTGCGCCCGATCTTCTGGACGCTGAACTCCTCAATTGCGATCACCTCGCCCGGCAGAATCTGTGACGAGCGACTCCAGTTCCCCAGCGGGCGGATCACGCGCGTTATGTCTGTGAGCTTCGACTCCGGCACAGCTTCAAGCACCAACGCGGGCGGCAGCACGTGTTCATACTCGCGCCACGCGCCGAAGCGATAGGGCTTGCGCTGCAACCACCACGCCGGGCCGAACGACTCGAACAGCGCGCGAATAAGGTCCGCCACCTCGACCGGCGGCTTCTGCAGGGCATACTCGCGCAGATTAACCGGCTCGGTGTCTTCGATCCCGCCCACAAACGTGTACTTCAGCCCGCCAATAGACAGCTCATCCGGCACAATCGGCATATCAACCAGCCGGGCGGTCATCGCAGGCAGCGTGCCTTTTACGTGCAGATCGTAGCGCCGTCGCTCGTACAGGATCGCATAGCGATCATCGAGTTTGGTGACCACCGGCGCATCGTTAAAGCCGTCCACGCGCACCGGGCGCACCAGCAGCACGCGCGCCCCGCTGTTTCCCCCGTCCAGCTCGCGCACAATCCGCACTCGCCCATATTCGCGAAACATCAACTGCATGACGCGGCGTTCTTCATCGTCTAGCTTCACGTTTCCTTCAATCGGAACCTCTGGCGTCTGCGCATCCAGTGGCGCGTTCCATTCCGCGGCAGCGGCACGGAGCGCGTCGAAGTCGGCGCCAATTTCTCGCATCACGCGAGCGACCACGCTATCTCCGTCATCGAGAATCGCGAGCAGCAGATCGCGCTCCGCCAGTTCATCCCCGCCCGCATATTCCTGCGCGCGACGTAGCACGCGTTGCGCGCGCGGCGTCTCCGGAAAGCCCGACCAGTAACGCCGGTCTTCGTAGCGCCCAACCGATTCGCGAATGCTGTAGCGGACAAAGCGCGGCGACAACCCGTGACTCTGCAGCACTGCGGTCGTCAACCCACCCTGCAACTGGGTCAGCGCGACGAACAGGTGCTCCACGCCGATGAAGAAGTGGTTCAGCCGTGTTGACTCTTGATGTGCCAGGTTCAGAATGTCTTGCAGATCAACCGGTTCCACGCTTATCATCCAATGAATATGGGCGCGTGCAGTCTCCTGCCCCCGCGCCGCGCCACACGGTACTGATAAGTATACCTGTGTCAGAGCCTAATCGCCTGCCGCTAACTGCGCAATAGCCCAGAGGAACTGGACCCGCTATACTAGCCGCAGAGACTCAACGCGCCATAGGAGAGCGTCGTGGCCCAGCAAAGTCCGTCTCTTTCCCCCCAAATGCTTCCAGCTCACGACTCAGTCGCCGTGTTCGCTCCGGCGACAGTCGCCAATCTAAGCGTAGGCTTTGACATCTTCGGGATGGCGCTCGATGCGCCGGGAGATGTGGTACGCGCTACATTTCGCGACAAGCCCGGCGTGGTCCTTGACGAGATTACCGGCGATGACGGGCGCCTGCCCCGCACCGTTGGGCGCAACACCGCGTGCGTCGCCGCGCAGATCGTGCTCGAACGGCTGGGAACCTCCGGCGGCGTGCGCCTGCATCTCGAGAAAGGGCTGCCGCTCGCCAGCGGGCTAGGCAGCAGCGCGGCCAGCGCTGCCGCTGCCGCGGTCGCCGTGAATGAGTTATTCGGGGCGCCGCTGGGGCTGGACGACTTGCTAGCCGCCTGTATCGAAGCCGAGGCATCGGTCAGCGGGCGCCATGCGGACAACGTCGCTCCGGCCCTGTGGGGTGGGATCGTGCTCGTCATGAGCGCTGAACAGCACACCGTCCATCGCCTGCCCATTCCCAACGATCTGTATCTGGCGATGGTCACGCCCGATGTCGCCGTACCGACTGCACACGCCCGCGCCGTGCTGCCCGCGCGCGTCTCGATGCACGATATGGTCCGCCAGACTGCGCTGGTCGCCGCGCTGGTGCACGCGCTACACACCGGAGATCTTGCGCTGCTGGCGCAGACAGTTGAGCAAGATCCGATTGTCACTCCTGCGCGCGCCAAGCTGATTCCCGGCTTTGAGCAAGCCTGCGCCGCCGCCCATGAAGCGGGCGCGCTCGCCATATTGATCAGCGGCTCGGGGCCAACGCTGTGCGCGCTGTGCGATTCGCCCGCATCAGCACAAGCCGTCACCGCTGCCTTCGCCGTGACTTACGAGCAGCTTAGCATTGGCAGCCGTGCCTTCACCGCCCGGCCCAGCCCGCGCGGCGCGCATCCGGTCACATAAGCGCCGCGCCCTGCACGCCCGCTGGTTGCGCCGCCGGAAGCCAGAAGCCGAACGTGCTGCCGACGCCAACCTCGCTCTCGTACCAGACCTGCCCACCGTGCCGCTCGATCACGGTTTTCACCAGGGATAGCCCCAGCCCTGTGCCGGGAATGTGATCGGTCCCAGGCTCGCGCGCGCGATAGAACCGCTCGAACAATCGCGTTTGTCGCTCTGGCGAGATGCCGTAGCCGGTGTCTTTCACCGAAAATTGGAGCCGCTGGCCCTCTCGCGCAAATTGCACCTCGACCTGCCCACCATCTGGCGTGTATTTCACCGCGTTACCGATCAGGTTAGAGATCGCCTGCCGAAGCTGTGTCATGCTCCCGAACACCGGCGCGTGATCCACTTCGCGCGCCAGCGCCAGATGAATATTGCGCAAAAACGCGCTGCTCTGCTCGGACTCGGTCACCTCGTACACCAGCCCGGAAAGATCGAACTCCTGCCACTCGCTCTCGCGCTCGCTCTCCACACGTTCCAGCGTCAGCAGGTCGTCGATCAGCGATTGCATCGTCTTCGCGCTGCGTCGCAGGCTGCCCATGTATTCTTCGATTTCCGGCGTCTGCTGCGCCGGATCGAGAGTCATATTGACCAGCTCGATATAACCGAGAATGTTATTCAACGGATTGCGCAGGTCATGCGAGGCCATGCGGATCATCTCCGATTTGACCTTCTCAAGCTCCAGCACCTCGTTGAACAGCAGCGACTGCCGCAGCGCGACGGACGCCTGGCTGGCGAGCGTTTGCGCCTTGAAAACCTCGTTTGACGTGAAGCTGCGATCGCGCCGCCCCTCAATCACGAGCGCAACGCCGATCAGCTCCCCCTGCGCGACCAGCGGGATCATCAGCGCCGACTGGATGCGCCGCTGTTGCAGCCACAACAGCTCGGCTTGCGGCGTTGTGGGATCCGCCGCTCGCAGGATCAGCGGGCGCTGGCTGGCGATTGACTCCAGCACCAGCGGCAGTTGATCAAGCTGGAGTGCGTTCCCCGGTGACGGTAGCGCTTCGTTCGCATTGCGCGCTGTCCCCACCCGATAAACCGTCAACACCTGCGCCAGCTTCGTCTCGGCCTGATAGTCAAGAATGAGCGCGCTAGAGCACTCCAACGCCACTGCCATCGACTGCGCGATATGCTGCAAGACCTCATCGCGATCCAGCGTCGAGGTGATCGTTCGGCTGGCCGAATACAACACGGCCATATCATCCGCCAATTGCTCCGACTGGCGAAAGAGTCGCGCGTTATCCAGCGCGACAGCAGCGCGCCGTGCGAGCCGCTCGAGGAAGCTAACGTCATTGTCTTCGAACGTCTCCGGCTCGCCCGATGCCAGCATGATCACGCCAAGTATCTCGCCGCGCATCGAGAGCGGCACCGCGATCTGTGCGCGCGCCCCTGGCATCAGGTGCGCCTGCTCCTCATCCAGCGGCAGCCCGCGAATCACGATCGTCTGACCGGTATGCGCGGCCTCGCCCACCGCGCCGAGCGTCAGCGGCCACGGATTGCTCTGGTCAAACTTGCTCACCGCCTGGTCAAGATAGCCCATCGTGATGAAGGGGACCAGCCCGCGACGATCATCCGTCATCAATGCCAGCAAGCCGGTATCCGCTCGCGTGCGGCGCAGCGCCCAGTCCATCGTCAGCGTCATGATACGATCCATGTCGAGATGCGCGCCCAACTCGCGGTCGGCGCGGTGCATCATTGACAACTCGTCCACCTGCTCCGCCAGCGCGTCGGCGGAACGCGTGGACTCTTCCAGCAAGCGCGCGTTCTCCAGCACATACGCCGCCTGGCTGGCCAGGACATCTAGCGCACGCAACGCCTCGGGCGAGGGGCGCAACCCATCGACCGGGTCTTGCACGCGGATCGCGCCGACCAGATTGCTCTGCCCAAACCGCAACGGCGCAAACACCAGATCATCCGGCTGCCATGCGGTGCTGTCTCCCTCAGACGACACAAAATACACGCCCGAAACGCGATGCGCTTCCAGTTCCCCGGCGACATAACGCTTCCACACTGCCTCAGGCACGATCTCGCGCTCCGTCGGAGCATCCGGCGCTCGCTCCAACCCTGCGGTCAGGCGCGCGGAGATCGCCTGATTGTCGTCGTAGAGCGCCAGCGTCACGCCCCCCCAGCCGAGTGACTGCAGCGCCTGCGTGATCTCCAGGAGATTGGCGTGGGTGTCGGGTTGTTCCAGCATCCCGCGCACTGCCCGCTGAAGCTGGCGCAGTCGCTCGCGCTCTTGCCCCAATGCGGTGACAAGCTCCTCGACGTCCGCGCTCGCCTGCCGCGCATAGAGCACGACCGCCGCGCCGGGCGCAAGCAGTTCGAGCGCCCGGCGTGCCTCCGGACCAAACGCGTCTTCCGCCGCGTAATAGCCCGCCACCACGCCGAGAAACTCGCCTTCAAACACCAGCGGAACAGCCATTCCGATTGCAAAGCCCGACGGGGCCAAAGCGTCACCTGAGGACTTCGACGATTCCGGCGCGATCACCGTCTCAAGCCGCGTTGCGCACGCGCGCACCAGTCCGTCGCCCGCGTGCAAAGACTCGGTCAAGCGCAGTCCGCTGTTCGCTACTAATGACAGCAGCGGACCGTGCGCCGCAGCTTCCCACACCCCGGCAGCGTCCGCCCCGCTAAGGTTACGCGCCATGTCAACCAGGTACTGGAGCGCCGCGCCACGCCCGCCATGCTCCGCCAGCTCAACAGCGAGTCGGTCCAGCGCGCTTAGCACATCTTCTCTTGGGATCGTCTGCATATCCTGAATCCTCTCCGCGCTCGCCCAATTACTCGCCGATGATCTGCACCACAAGCTGGCGCTGGCGTGGCCGGTTGTCAAAATCGATATAGATGATTTGCTGCCACGTCCCTAAAGTCAGCCGCCTGTCAATGAATGGCACCGTGAGCGACGGCCCGATCAATGCGGCGCGCACGTGGCTGTGCCCATTGCCGTCTCCCCACCGCAGATTGTGCGCATATGGCCGGTCCGGCGCCGCGATTTCGTCAAAGAGGCGCCGCAAGTCTTGCACGGCGCCGCTCTCAAATTCCAGCGTAGTCACCCCGCTTGTTGCGCTCGGACAGAAAATCGTCGCCGTCCCAGCCGTCAGTCCGCTGGCGCGCACTGCTTCCTGCACGCCGCCGGTAATATCGATGACGTCCGCATCCCCCTGTGTCGTCAGTTGTAGCGTTCTGGTCTCAACCATACCGTCCCCCACTTCCGCGTTCACTTCACATCAATCAGATACAAATAGACAAGCGGGTCCTCCGTCCGCGGATTAATGTATTGCCGAAGTTCTCCATCTGGCAGCCAATGCACAAGCTCGTGAAACTCGTCCAGCCGCGCCGGAGAAATCACGAATGCATGGCGGCCCGGCGCCAGATCTTTCGGCGGTTCATCGGTAGCCTCAGTATACTCGGTCCCGGCGTTTTCTGGGGTGAGGTAGCGCAGGATGTCCGTTCCATACATCGACAGGTGTAACGACGAGAGCGTATGCACCTCGTATTCGCCGTTCAGCGTGTCCAGAATCGCGGCGACGTCGTTCAACTGCTTCGTGCGCTCGCCATAGAGCAGCGGGCGTGGCACATAGTCGAAGACGTAAACGACGCCGTTCGCGACCATCAGCCCGATCGCCAGCAGCACCGGCAACCCGTGCCGAAGCTGCCCGACCGCACGCGGGCGCAGCGTAGCGCCTGCTGCCAGCACGCGCGCCAGCGCCTGTCCCAGCGTCACCAGCCCCACGCCAACCAGCACAGCCAGCGCCGGGGTCGCGCTGATATAGCGCGGATAGTGCGGCGGATCGACCAGCAGCGCGCCACCGAATATACCCACCGCCAGCGCCCAGATCACCGGGATCAGCGCATCCGGCGAGCGCCAGCGTCGCACTGCCGCCGCAACGCCGATCAGAAATGGCACGCCCGCGAACCAGCCCAGCATCGCGCCGTAATATCCGTAGACGTCGCTCTTGTCCGAGATTTGTAGATAGGCCATCAACCCGCGATAAACCTGATCCTTCCAGAACTCTGCCGCATGCCCTTCAGCGAACGCGTGCTGTGCTGTAGCCGTCTGCCACACGCCGACAGAGTCCAGTCGCGGGTTTAGCGGGCGCTCCGTATCGCGCACCGCGCCATAGAAATACGGAAAGACGGTCACCGCAAAAACAATGGTGAAGATCACCAGCGGGCCGATGCGCCGCCGCACCTCGCGTGGGGACGTGAGCGCCCACAGCGCGACATATCCCGCCAGCAACACGGGCACGATCCGTCCCGCGAAGTAGAAGTACTGCGTCAGCCCGCCCGCCGCCCCGCCGAGCGCTGCATCCATCCGGTTGCCGGTCCGGAAGGCGCGCGCCAGCAACGGAAACGCCAGCGCGGCAAAGAACGGATCGCCCGTCATGTCCATCCCGGTGCGGCTGAATTGCACATGCACGGGAAAGGTCAGCATAAACAGCGCCGCTGCCCATCCGACACGCGACCCTGCCAGCGCTCGCCCCAGCACGTACACCGCTGGGACGGTCAGCGCGCCGAACAGCGCCCACGGTAAGCGCGCCGCAGTCTTCGTCTGCCCCAGCGCCTCGATCGAGATTGCCATCAACGTATGAACGGTGCGCGGGTGATGCCAGATGCCCATCTCAAATGGGCTGAAGCGCCAGTCCGTATCCCGTGCAACAGCGAGCGCCTCATAGGCAAACTGCGCTTCATCGCCCGCTTGAATGGGGGGAACGGTCTCCAGAAAGGTAGCGCGCATCAGCAGCGCACCCACGAACAACACGCCGAGTAGCAGCCACGTACGCCGCTCGTGCCGCACGCTGGCTCGAAACGCCGCGAACCAGGCGCGTGCGTCCGCCCAGGGAGCCAACCCGGCCACCACCAGCACGACACCGCCCAGCCACAACGCGAGATAGGCCCAGACCGAGTGTTGCGCTTCCACCCCGCTCCACCCGGCGTAGACGCTCAGTCCAATCCCCGCTCCAGCCAGCAGCCAGCGAGGTGTGATGCCGGATCGTGCCTGCGTCTCCGGCGCTTCCCTCTCCGTACGGCGCTCCCGCGACCGCGCAGGGCGAACAGCCGCCAGCGTCAGCAGCATCCCCGCCCCGGCCAGCAGCGCGCCTTTCCAAAACGTGGACGTGTCCTGATACCACACGTACTGCCCGGCGGCGATCAGTGCCGTGCCGAACAGCACCAACCAGGGCGATCGCCACGCCGCTGACAGCCAGCGTCCAGATGCGGCGGGCGTCAAACGAAATGGAAGGCGGGAGAACATGCGCTGCATCGCTCAGGTCCTCACCCGTGGCGCAGCGCGGACGCGACAATCTCTACCGGATGCTGCGCCTCGCGCCCTGCGCCGTGCTGCACCTGCTCCCGGCAGGAGACGCCGCTCGCCGCAATGATCGCCTCAGGATGGGCGCGCACCGCCGGGAGTAGCCGCTGCTCGCCAATCTGGACGGACAGTTCATAATGCTCCGCCTCGTATCCAAAGCTCCCCGCGACGCCGCAGCAGCCATCGTCCAGTTCCGTTACGCGGCAGTTCGGGATCAAGTTCAGCGCGTGATGCGCGGCGGTCGTGCCCCACAGCGCGCGCTGGTAACAGTGCCCGTGCAACAGCACCTCGCGCGGCTGGTCGTCGAACCGCTCTGGCGGCAATTGGCCCGCTTCGCCAATCTCTGCCAGCCACTCTTCGACTGTGAGCGTCGCGGCGGCCACACGCTGCGCATCTTCGCGCATCTCCGGCGGGACAAGATCGGGATATTCGTCGCGGTACGCTGCCGCGCAGCTCGGCTCGATCAGCATAAATCGCCGCCCCTGCGCCACCGCCGGAGCCATCCGGCGCACGTTTTTAATCGCCAGCGCGCGCGCCTCATCCAGCAGCCCCTTCGAGATCAGTGGGCGCCCGCAGCAATCCAGCTCGCGCGGTCCCCACACCTCGACGCGACACCCGGCGGCCTCTGCCACGCGCAGCGCTGCCTTCCCCAAATGCGGATAGTTGTACTCGGTGTACGTGTCGGAGATCAAGATTGGCGCGTCGAGGGCGCTCGGCGGCGCAGGCGGCGCATGCTTGCGCGCCCACACGCTAAACCGCTGCCGTGCCAGCATAGGCAGCGATCGATGCGGCGTAACGCCGACGCGGGCCAGCGCCCAGCGCCCCGGCAGGGACGTCAGCGCGAAATTCGCCAGCCGTGGCACGAAGCTCCCCAGACGGTTCAGGCGATGGATGTTGCCAAACAGCCGCGCGCGCAACGGCGTGCCGTGCCGGTCGTAATACGTCGCGGTGAACTCGGCTTTCAGGCGCGCCATGTCGACCAGCGAAGGACACTCCGCCTTACACGCCTTGCACGAGAGACACAGATCCAGCACTTCTGCCACGCGGTGATCGGCCAGCCCGTCCACGCCCAGCTTGCCGGTCATCGCCAGCCGCAGCGCGTTCGCTCGCCCGCGCGTGGAGTCCCGCTCATCAAGCGTCGCCATGAAGCTGGGGCACATCGTCCCGCTGCCCTCTTTGCGGCACACGCCCGCGCCGTTGCACATCTCGACCGCACCGGCGAACCCGGCATCGCGCGACCAGTCAAAGCGCGGCGCAACCGGCGCGTAGGAGGTCGCGTAGTCCGGGCCATAACGCAGCGTCGCCGGGTCATCCATCGGGCCGACATCCACGACCTTGCCGGGGTTCATCAGCCCCTGCGGGTCGAACGCGCGCTTGACCTCGCGAAACGCCTCGGTTAGCTTTGGACCAAATAGCTTCCGGCTGAACTCCCCGCGTGACAGCCCTTCGCCATGCTCGCCGCTGGTCGTGCCGTGATAGCTCAGCACCAGATCGCTCACCGCCTCGCCAATCGCCCGGTATCGGCGCAATCCTTCAGCGGACTTCAAATTCAACAGTGGGCGGATATGCAGGCATCCCGCGCTCGCGTGCGCGTAGATCGCCATCCGCGCGCCGTTCTCTGCCACGATTTGCTCGACCCCTGCCACATACGCCGCCAGATGATCAACCGGAACCGCTGCATCCTCAATGAACGGGACCGGTTTATAGTCCCCGCGCATGCTCATCAACAGCCCCAGCCCGGCCTTGCGCACGATCAGCACGTCGCTCGCGCGGGCTTCTGTCTCTGCCACGACGACCTGCTCGCGGTGGCCCTGCGCACTAAGCCGCTGCCGCAATCGATCGATCTTCGCCGTCAGTTCATCCACCGACTCACCGTAGAACTCGATTGCCAGCACCGCCGCCGGATCGCCCTCGACAAACGTCAGGTGGCGCGAGTAATCGGGGTGCGCGCGCGTCATGTCGAGCAGCATCTTGTCCAGTAACTCGATCGCGGAAGGCTCGACCTCCAAAATGCCCGGCACCGCTTCGAGCGCCGCCGAGAGATCGCCGTAATGAACGAGCGCCAACCGCGTCATAGGCGGGCGTGGCACCAATGCTAGCTCGACCTCGGTCACCGTACCGAGTGTGCCTTCCGAGCCGACAAACAAGCGCGCCAGGTCAGGCGCCTGGGGGTCGAGCTGGTTCAGCGCATACCCAGCGACCGTCCGCCACGTCTGCGGATAGCGCGCCGCGATCTCGCCCGCATGCTCACGCAGAATCTCGCTGACGCGCTGCGCCAGCGCCGCCGCGCGCGGGTACTCCGGCGCACCATCGCCCAGGTGCAGCCGCTCGCCGTCGGCCAGCACCGCCTCTACCGCCGGAACGTGATCGCCAAACATGCCATAGAGGATGCTGTGCATGCCGGTCGCGTTGTTGCCGAGGCAGCCGCCGACCGTCGCGCGATCCGCGCTGGCCGGATCTGGCCCCACCATCAGCCCAAGCGGTGCAAGTTGCTGGTTGAGATGGCCGAGCACCATCCCGCTCTGCACCCGCGCGCGCCGCGTCTCGGCGTTGATACTCACCACGTGGCGCATGTGCCGCGAAAGATCAAGCACCAGCGCATGGCCCACCGTCTGCCCGGCCAGCGCGCTCCCTGCTCCGCGTGGCAGCAGTGGGACGCTATGCTGCGCCGCAACTGTGTGTGCGGCGATCACGTCATCGGTGTGACGCGGAAACACCACCCCGATCGGTTCGATCTGGTAATTGCTGGCGTCGGTGCTATACAGCAGGCGCGTGGTAGTATCAAAACGGGCATCCCCTTCTAACGCGGCGCTGAGGTCGCGCTCCAACGCGCGCGCGTCATAAGTAGTTCCAGCAAATGCATGAACGGCCATCAACGCACTACCTTGATCTACAAGTATGGAACAAAAGGGACCGCTCGTGACATCCTCACAAGCGGTCCCCTGACTGCTTAGGCTAACTAGATTGGCAGCGCCGCCACAAAGACGACCCTTATTGGAGCGCTTGCTCGGTTTCCTGGTCGAACAACTGCATGTTGTACAGGTTGAGCACCGCGGTGATCCGCTGGCCCACGCTGACATCAGCACGAGGGTCGAAGCGGGCAAGGAATGTCTTGCCGTTTTCTTCAAGGTACACGATCTTCTCGTTGCCCATTTCCTCGACCACGTCCACATTGGCCTCAATCATCGCAGGCTCAACGTTCGCGGGCTGGAAGTCAGGATGCGCGATGTTCTCAGGGCGAATACCGAAGATCACCGTCTTGCCCAGGTGCGACCGGTACCTCTCGATACGATCGGCCGGCACAGGGATCTGATACTGCCCGGTGTCGACGACCATCTTGCCATTGACTTCCTTCAACATCGAGTTGTCGAAGAAGTTCATCGCTGGGCTACCGATGAACCCCGCCACGAAGACATTCGCGGGATGATCATAGAGGTTGGTCGGCGTGTCGATCTGCATCAACTCGCCGGCGCGCAGCACGGCGATACGCTCGCCCATCGTCATAGCCTCAACCTGGTCGTGGGTCACGTAGATGAAGGTCGTGCCCAGCCGCTGGTGAAGCTTGCTGATGAAGGCGCGCGCCTCGACGCGCAGTTTGGCGTCCAGGTTTGAAAGCGGCTCGTCCAGCAGGAAGACGGCAGGTTCGCGCACAATGGCGCGGCCCACGGCCACGCGCTGGCGCTGACCACCCGAGAGCTGGCGTGGACGGCGATCCAGCAGGGTCTCGATACCGAGGCTCGCGGCGACTTCGCGCACGCGCTCGTCGATGACCTGCTTCGGCGTACGGCGCAGACGCAGGCCGAAGGCCATGTTGTCGTACACCGTCATATGCGGGTACAGAGCATAGCTCTGGAACACCATCGCAATGTCGCGGTCTTTGGGCGCCACGTTGTTCACCACGCGATCGCCGATAAGAATTTCGCCCTCCGTGATCTCCTCGAGGCCGGCCAGCATCCGCAGGCTGGTAGATTTGCCACACCCCGAGGGTCCCACGAAGACTAGAAACTCGCCGTCTGGGATCTCGATGTTGAGGTTCTTGACGGCCTCAACATCGCCCCACCGCTTGGTTACGTTTCGGTAAGTTACACTCGCCACGGGCTTCCTCCCATACGAACTGATCTATAGAAAATGCCTGCCTGGCACAAATGGTCTTGTCGACACCCTATTATGGCATTGTCTACGAGCAAACACAAATAGCTTTTTCCCGTCAGAAATAGGCTGCATGACACGTTCAAACGATCGCTCGGGCCTGCTTAATGCCGGAAGTGCCGCGTTCCGGTAAACACCATCGCCATCCCGGCTGCATCCGCCGCTGCAATGACTTCCTGGTCGCGGATCGATCCACCCGGCTGGATCACGCACGTCACGCCTGCCGCCGCTGCCGCCTCGATCGCATCTGCAAACGGGAAGAACGCGTCCGAAGCCAGCGCCGCGCCCTGCGCCCGCACGCCCGCCTTCTCGACCGCCAGCCGCACAGCATCCACCCGGCTCGGCAAACCGCCGCCGATCCCGACCGTCGCGCTCGCCGTCGCCAGGACAATCGCGTTACTCTTCACCGGCTGAACCGCCCGCCACGCGAAACGCAACGCCTGAAGCTCATCGGAGGTGGGCCGCCGCTGCGTCACGACCTGCCACTGCGTTGAGTTCGCGTCGTCGCGATCGGGTCGCTGTAACAGGTAGCCGCCCACCACGCTGCGAAGCTCGACCGGCGGCGGAACCGGGTCAGGGCCGCGGACGAGGCGGCAGTTGCGCCGCCCCTCGCCGAGCATCTGCTGCGCGGTCGGCGTAAAGTCTGGCGCGGCAATCGCCTCGACGAACAGCGCGCCCAACGCCTCGACCAACGCCTCGTCCACTGGGCGATTGACCGCGATCACCCCGCCAAACGCCGAGACCGGGTCCGATTCCAGGGCCAGCGGCAGCGCCTCGGCAGCGGTCGGCGCGATCGCGATCCCGGTCGGGTTGAGGTGCTTGACGATCACGACCGCCGGTTTCTCGAACATCCCCACCGCGCGCCACGCCGCATCCAGATCGAGCAGATTGTTATACGAGAGTTCTTTCCCACCCAGCACTTCACCGCCCAGCGGCGTTGCGTCCGGGCGGGCGGCATATAGCCCGGCGGGCTGATGCGGATTCTCGCCGTAACGCAAATCGAGAATCCGCGACAGGCCGAGCGACACCACCGGCGCCAGCGCTTCTTCAGCGGTGTCTTGCGGCACCAACTCACGCGCGAGGTAGGCGTGGATCGCCGTGTCATAATCGCGCGTCAGCGCGAACGCCTTGACCGCCAGCCGCCGCCGGAACTCCTCGTCCAGCTTGCCCGCGACGCGCAGGTTTGCCAGCACCGCCGGATAATCTGTCGGATCGCTGACAACCACCACTCGCGAGAAATTCTTCGCCGCCGCGCGCACCAGGGCCACTCCGCCCACGTCGATCTGCTCGATCGCTTCGGCGAGGCTGATCCCTTCCTGCGCGATCGTCTCCTGGAACGGGTACAGGTTGCAGATCACCATGTCGATCGGCGCGAACCCCTGCCGCCGCAAGGTCTCCATATCTGCTTCCGTATTGCGCGCCAGGATTGCAGCGTGGATCGCGGGATGCAGCGTCTTCACGCGCCCGGCCAGCATCTCCGGCGCCTGCGTCACCGCTTCGACCGACGTCGGCGTCAGGCCGACCACTTCCAGCGCCCGCGCCGTCCCCCCGCTGGCAACCAGGTCCCATCCAAGCTCTGCCAGCCCCTGCGCAAATACGTCCAGCCCGGCTTTGTCGTACACACTGATAAACGCGCGTGGCATCCAAACCCTCAACTTTCAATGAAACGCGCCTGCATGCGCGCCGCCGCCCGTTGCCCTTACTGTACCCAGAATCGACCGCGTGTCGACCCCTTCGATTCAGGCATTATGACCGAAAAATGATATCTTCACGCGGAGCATAGGACATTGGTCGCTTGACGCGATGTACCCTAGGATTGTTTAATAAAGGTAGTTACATTGTTTGAATGAGCGGGGATTTACCGGGACGTAGTCGCGCAGTCGAGGGGGGATGTGTAAGAGGGAGACAGGAGATGCAGCACAACAGTCGTTTGGTTGGTCGCGTGATCCGTGTGGGCCGCGGCTGGGTGGATGTCGACCTGGGGCGCACCGTGCGCCGCATGACAACCCGCCCCGATCAGTTGATCCGTGTGGGCAGCCAGATCGTCGTTCACCGGGATGGCGCAGTCGTGGCGCCGGCCCAGGAGCGCGCATCCACAAGCCGGGTGCGATAAGTCTTTTGCAGAAACAACACTCCCTGAACGAGAGTTAGTATCGTCAATCCGATAAGTTCTTGACCGAGCAGCCGGGGAATCGATTCCCCGGCTGCTTGTTGTCTGCCCTATGCTTCGTCCTGCTCGGGCGGAATACGCAGCACCTTATAGCGATCCAGCGACACGACGATATCGGAGCCAAACACCTGTTTTGGCTCGTCTTGTTCGGGGGCAACCACCCACCCGCTCAAAAACCCGCCGGTCACGATCGTCACGCGCTGCGGCGACTGCGCCAGATTCACCAGGTGCCACTGCGTTCCACCCTGTGGCTCGCGCCAGAGGGTGAGCAGAACCGGCTCCGCTGCCTGCACGCGTGGGCAGACGTCCCCCGCCAGCGCTGCCGCCAGTTCGTCCACCAGCGCATCGGGGAGCGACGCGCTCGCCGCCTCCGCATCAAGCGACCCTGGCAGGCGCAGCCAGCGCGCCAACCGCCGATGCACCGCGCCGCCTCTATGCCAGCGCGCGCCAAGCAGCACGTGACGCGCGCTCGCCCGGCGCACCAACCGCGCATGCCGCCAGCCGGGCCGGACCGGCTCGTAATTCGTCCACAGCGGGCGGCCCACGCTGCCTGTGCGCATCTGCTGCAACGCGATCACGCGCCCGCCCGCCTCGCTAAACTGCGCCAGCCGCGCGTCCAGCCCGGCGATCTGGCCAGGCGGCACAATCAGCGTGGTCACGCCGTCCCACGGTTCATCCCCGACCACGCGCAGCGGCATTCCCAGGCGGATCACCGCTGCGCAAGCCGCGTCGGCTAACGGATCGACCGGGCCGTTCTTCCACCACGTCAGCGCAGGCGGGCAATAAATCGCCAGCGACCCGGCGCTGGTGCGCTCTTGCAGCCAGCCGTGTTGCGCAGCCAGCCACCCGTTGCATGCGCCGATCGTCTCGCGCAGATCGCCAAACGGTGATGCGATCAACAGCGTCAACCCGTTGTCGCTCGTATACGGCGTGCCGTCCACCACCGGCGCGCTGCCGAGCGCAACCGCCGCGCTGTGCGCCTGGGCGAGCCGCACCGCCTCTGGCGCGTGGGGTGCCGCCGAACGTTTCGGCCCCAGCAGCGCCGCCGGATGCGCCTGCTCGCCTAACCGAACACGCGCCGAAGCCAGCGCAGCAGCCGGTCGCGCCGGGTCCTGACCTGCGTGCAGCGGATTGCGGACCAGGTACAGATCGATGTGCTGCGCCAGCGCCGCTGGATCGTGCCCATAGCGCAACGCCGC
Source organism: uncultured Thermoflexus sp. (assembly GCA_964626105.1). GTDB lineage: Bacteria > Chloroflexota > Anaerolineae > Aggregatilineales > Aggregatilineaceae > DYGX01. The sequence continues at coordinate 4,245 of CAZVCM010000035.1, read as the reverse complement.
TAGCCCATCCTGCGACGGCGCGCCTTCAACCACGACCATCGCGCCGGGTGACTGCTCGCGAGCGGCAGTAGCCCACTCGCCAATACGCTGCGTGGTCAGGTTTTTGCGCCACTCCAGGTAATGCTGCGAGTCCTGCGACTGCAACGCGATCACGGCAGGGATCGCCGCGCCGCCGGATGCTTCGGAATAAGCAGCCTGGCAGCGCGGGCAGGAGCACCCCGCCGCGCCGAGCAGCCCACCATTCACCAGATGTGGCACCCCGCCCGGCCAGGGATCAATCAGCCATACGCCATCCGACCCGGCATCAAGCGCCTGTAGCGCGTGCGCCTGCACTGTCTCCAGCCAATCCGGATGATTCCAGCACGCGTAAACGCGCCCTACCGCCGAGCGAATCCGCCGATCAAAGGAATCCCGCGCGAACCAATCACGCGCAGCGTAGCTCGCTTGCGGCGCGTAACTCGACGCCATCACACCAGCTATCACGCGCAGCCCCGCGTCGTGATAAAGCCGCACCACGCGCCCAAACCCGAGCCGGTCAACCTCGTCCAACTCTGGCGGCAAGCCCCAACTGAACGTCAGAAGAGCGGTGTTTGCGCCGAGCGCCGCGGCCCGCGCCGCGCCATCAGCCGCGTGCGCCATGTCCAGCCCTGGCGCGTCGATCACCACGCCCGGGAACGACCGGCGCAGGCTCAGCCGCGCGCCACGCCCGCCCATGAGCGCGACTCCGCGCATTGCACCGACGTTCAGATCATCCCCCATCGCACACCTTCATTCTCTGGTAAACGCTCTCTCCTACGAGCATTATAGTCGAAGATACACGTTCAGGCCGGTACCTGCCGCCCCAAAAACTGGTTGATCAGCGCTCGTGAGGGTACAATCTCCGCTGTGTGCAGAACGCCCCGGACGGGGCATGGTATGAACGAGGACCGTGATGGCGAGCGAGAACTCAGAGAAAATCAACACGATGCGCCAGCTCCGCGACATGAAAGTCCGCGAGCATTTTGAGCAATATGCCCCCGTCTGGCTGGTCGATGAGGAGCCGCTCGTCGAAGACGAAACGCTGCGTTTCAACGTGGTGTTCGTACATCCGCGCTATGGATGGGTGACGCGCCGCTACCGTTTCGACGCGTTCAACAACGTGCTCTATTATCACGGCCAGCGCCGTCTTCGCGAGGAAGATACCCTCGACCTGCTCGATCAAGAGCCGTACACCCCCGCCGAGACGATCAACACGGTGGAGTCATACGGCGGCTGAGGCTGCACGCGGCGCATCATTACGCCAAACCCAAACGGGGAGAGCCGGTCGCTCTCCCCGTTCATTTTCGCTGCGCCACCGTGCCTGACGCCCTTCAAGCGCCCACCGCCGGTTTGATCGCCACCTGGAACACCTGCGTATCTTTGCCGCCCAGATCGTACTTATACGGCTCGTCGCCGCGCAGAAAGTCGAGCTCTTCGCGCCCAAGCTTGATCGCGTGCTCGATCAGCCGTGCCATCAAGATAATACCGGGGCTGAGATGCGCGTGCGCGCTATGGTCGTGGCCGGAATTGTAGACCATCACCCGGTTGCCATAGTCGAAATTGAGATAGGCTGCCGCCGCTTCCCCGTCGACAGTGAGAAACGCCAGTTGCAGCCAGCCCGCCTCAGCGATCTCTGGCACGACGCTCCGGAAGAACGCGACATTCTCCGGCTCCCGCAGAAACAACGCTTTTTCGTCGCTGCTGGCGGCCATCAGCTTCAGGAACTTCTCCAGTTCCGCATTGAGATCGCAGCCCTCGGTCACCAGATACCAGTCTACCTCCCCGGCACCTGCCCGGCGCAGCTTGCGGCGTAACTCGTGGCGGTCCTTCTTATCAAGGCTGGCGATGAACGCCTCGAACGTCTCCGGCAGCCTGATCACCGGACAGACTTCTTGCAACGTGACATCGACCGCGAACCCGTGCTCGCGGAACACGTCCGGCAGCATCTGCACCGTCAGCGACGCCTCGGGCGCGTTACACAGGCGGATATCCTCATATTCCTCGCCGTGTGTCGCGATCGCTTGCGCCAGAGCCTCGAAGACCGCGCGCTCTTTGCCGCGCCGCGCGATCACTTCGAGGTAGTCGGTTACGTCCACGCAGCCAATCGCGCGGACAACACGCCGCCCGCCGCCTTCGGGCTGGACGAACCACGGCGCCAGGCCGACCAGTTCATCTCCGTCACGAACGGCGAACGCCCAGATCTCGCCGGGATGGTAGGCACTCCACCAACACGACTGCCACTGATACGTCAGGAAAACACAGTCGGCGCTGCTGTCCTTAAGCAGCGCGTTCCACTCTCCCCGCAGCTCGTCGAACAGCGCCGGGCTTTGATAAAGTGTGACTTCCACTTCGTGCACCTCTTCACCATACGCGCGCAGGGCACTCCCGCACCTCCGCCCATTATACAGAACGCGCCCGGATAACCCAACGGCGCGCGCAGTTTTCTCTCAAAATTCCCTGTGAAATGCGCCAAAAAAGCCTTGTCAGCGCTTGGTGGCCCTGGTATAATGCGCTCCATTATCGCCACCCTAGCTCAATCGGCAGAGCAAACGCTTCGTAAGCGTTAGGTTATGAGTTCGACTCTCATGGGTGGCTCTATGAGCGAGGTGCCCCGGCGTGACCGCTGCGGGCATTTCTTATATAATATGCATGGCTTCCCCACTGTCTGACCTGAGGAGTCGTTGATGCCCGAGCACACCCAGCGCCCCACCCCGGTTATGATTGGTGTGGCTGGTGGAACAGGCTCTGGCAAAACGACCGTCTCGCACGCGATCTTGGAGCGCGTCGGGACCGAGCATATCGCCTACATCGAGCACGATTCGTACTATAAAGACCTGGACGACATTCCGCGCGAGCCGGATAATCGCATCAACTTCGATCATCCCGAAGTCCTGGAAACCGCGCTGCTGATCAAGCATCTGCGCCAACTCAAGCGCTGGCAGCCGGTCGCCGTCCCCGTCTATGACTTCACCACATTCCGGCGCACGTCTGAGGTGCGCGAAGTCGATCCGCAGCCGATTGTCCTGGTCGAAGGCATTCTCGTTTTCGCCGAACCGGAACTTCGCAAGCTGTTTGACGTAAGGATATTTGTAGACACTGATGCGGATATCCGCTTTATCCGGCGGCTCCAGCGTGACATCTCCGAGCGCGGTCGCACCGTAGAATCGGTGATTGAGCAATATCTCGACACCGTCCGCCCGATGCACCTGGAGTTCGTCGAGCCGAGCAAGCGCTATGCGGACGTGATCATTCCCCAAGGGGGGAAGAATCTCGTCGCGATCGAGATGGTTGCGGCCCGAATCCGCAGCCTGCTCGACCATCCCATTCGCCAACGATAAGAGGAGCGCCGCCGCGCTACGCCCTATGTTTCGCCGCCTGACCGACCGTTTCCCACAGATCTTTGCTCGCTCGGACGTATCAACTCCAAAACAGTCTACGAGCAAGCTTTCTGCGCGCCGATTGGGAATGCTCGCGCTGGTCGTGCTGATGACGGTCGCGATCAGTCTGAACCAGGAGCGGCTTTCCAGCCTGGCCGCGTTCGGCTACGTGGGCGCATTTCTGGTGATGGCGCTCAGCAACGCCACGCTGATCCTGCCTGCGCCCGGCCTGATCTTCGTTTTCGCGCTGGGCAGCAGCCTGCACCCGCTGCTGGTCGGCTTGTTCGCGGGCGTCGGCGCGACGCTGGGCGAGCTCACCGGCTACATCGCGGGGTATAGCGGCGTGTCGATCGCGGAAGACACCGCAATCGTGGCGCGCGTGCAGATGTGGATGGAGCGTCGCGGCCTATGGACGATCTTCTTCCTCAGTTTCATCCCCAACCCGCTGTTTGACATCGCGGGCATCCTCGCCGGGGCGAGTCGCATCCCCGTGCTGCACTTTCTGGGCGTCTCCGTCATCGGAAAGATTCTGCAGTCCACGGCGATCGCGCTGGCCGGGTCGCTGAGCCTGTCGTGGGTGCACAAGCTGCTGTCGTAGCACCCTCACCCACCCCGAATCACCGTTGACGCTGCCTCTCGCAGCGTGATATACTCGCCCTAATCGCACACGCGCAAATACGCTGACGGAGAAGAGTAAGCGGAACGGCGCTGTCAGAGAGCGCGGGTCAGGGGCTGCAAGCCCGCGCAGCACACCACCGCCGAATGTCGCTCCTGAGTTGGCACGCCGAACAAAGCATTAAGCGTGCCCGGCTGCGCCCGTTATCGCGCGCCCAAGCGCTCACCCACCCGG
>CAZVCM010000034.1:0-23239 GCA_964626105.1 uncultured Thermoflexus sp. | reverse complement strand
CATGGAGCGGACGATCCTCTATATCCGCGAGCAGTTCGCACGCGAGAGCTTACACGCGGAGATCAAGGGGCGGCCCAAGCATATTTACAGCATCTACCGCAAGATGGAACGGAAGAATCTGCCGTTCAACCAGATTCACGACATCCGCGCCATCCGCATCATTGTCGACACGCTGCCAGAGTGCTATCAAGCGCTTGGTATCATCCACAACATCTTTCACACCATGCCGGGCGAGTTTGATGATTACATTTCGTCGCCCAAAGAGAACTCGTACCGCAGCCTGCATACCGGTGTGCGCGACCGTGACGGCAAGCCGCTGGAGATCCAGATTCGCACCCGCGAAATGGACGAAGACGCGGAATACGGTATCGCCGCGCACTGGCGCTACAAAGAGGGCCGCGCGCCGACTGGATCGGATGCAGCTTTCGAGCGGCGTGTGGAGAAAATGCGCCGCTGGATGGAAGATGTTCAGCAGGACACCGACGAGAGCGATGCGGGCGGTTTCGTCACGCGGATGGTCGAGGAGATCACCCCAGAGCGCATTTACGTCTTCACGCCCAAAGGGGACATCGTCGACCTGCCGGAAGGCGCCACGCCGATTGACTTCGCGTACCACATCCACACCGAGATCGGCCATCGCTGCCGGGGCGCGAAGGTCAACGGGCGGCTAGTCTCGCTCGACTATGAACTGAAGAACACCGACCAGATCGAGATTCTGACCGCGAACCGGGGCGGCCCCAGCCTCGACTGGCTCAACTCGGACCTCGGCTACACGCGGACCTCACGCGCCCGCAACAAGATCAAGCAGTGGTTCCGCCGCCGCGACCGTGAAAAGAGCATTGCGGACGGCAAGGAAGTGCTCGACCGCGAGCTACGCAAGCTTGGCATAGCGGCGCGCTCACGCGAGGAGATCGCGCAACGGCTGGGCTACGCGCGCGCCGAAGACTTGATGGCTGCCATCGGCTATGGCGAGATCACGGGCGCGACCATCAGCCTGCGCCTGCTCGAAGACGAGCATCCCGACGACGGAGAGCACTCGCTCGAAGCGACGGTGCGCCATACCGAGCCCGTCCGCGCCGAGGGGATGCGCATCGATCAGGCGGATGGCTTGCTGGTCACGCTGGCGCGCTGCTGCAACCCGACCTATGGCGACGAGATCACCGGCTTCATCACGCGCGGCAAGGGCATCACCGTCCACCGCGCCGATTGCAAGAACGTGATCAACACGAACGAGCCGGAGCGGTTGATCCACGTCACGTGGCCGCCGGGCAGCGAGCAGTCGTACCCGGTGCCGGTGCTTATCGTGGCCTATGACCGCGAAGGCTTAATGCGCGATATCGGCGCGGTCATTGCGGACGAAAACATCAACATGTCGAACGTGAACATCAGCACGCGCCAGAACATCGCCACCTTTGAGCTAACGATGGAAATCCGCGATATCAAGCAGCTCGCGCGGATCCTCGCCAAGATCGAACGCCTGCCGAATGTGGTCGAGGCGATTCGCCGCACCGCCGTCTAAACCCGGCGCGCACTCTGCCAGGAGAGAAAATCGCATGCCTGCCAATTCGCATCGTCCTGACAGGCGTTTTGCGCTGCTGAGCGTGATCATGCTGCTGCTCAGCGCCGTCGCCTGCGCGACCTTCCGCGAGCCAGGCGATCCCGCGCCCACCCGCCCGCCAGACATCGTAACGAGCACAATCACGCCGACGCTGACGACGACGCCCACCGACACACCCGCGCCCACGATGACGCCCACGCCGACTCCGATCCGCACCGTCACCGCCCTGCCAACTGTCACCGCCACGCCAGAAACTGCACGCCGCACACCCACCCCTACGGCGCGGTCTTCCGATTAATCTTAACGCCCGCCTCCCCGTATAGTTTGGGTTATGCCAACAGCGTTATAATCGGCTTCTGCCGATTGTGAGTTGTAGGCTTGTCCTCATACGTGTATAATGCAATCAATAAAGCTTGTCAGACCAAAGCTATAACATTCGATTCAATAGCGGCCGTCCGGTCTCGCAGGCCGGAGTTGGAGGATGGAGCGGTGGATGATGAAACCTTTAAATCTCGTCGACAATGCGAGGGAGCAGTTTAAGCGTCTTGCCCCGTCCGTAACCCTGGTAATTCTCCATCCCGATTTTCACGGGCAGCACACCTTGCTCGCTCCGCTGCTCGACAATTCTGATCAGCGCACCGTCTATCTCGCCATTCCGAAAAACGGCGCCAGTTTCAAACAATTTGCCAAAGCGCTGAGCAGCGCGCTCCAATCACAGCTAGACGAGTCCATCAGCGATCTGCCATCGAAGCCAGACGGCGCCGCGCAGGCGATCGCTAAGGCGATGAACGCGCACAGCCCGGTCAACCTGGTGATCGATGGCTACGACTTGCTGGATCCAGACGCCACTGCCGATCTTCTCGCGGCAGTGGCGGCGCAGCTTTCCGGCGGCAGCCGCCTGGTGATCGGCGGGCGCCAGTTGCCGATGGACCTGCTCTGGCGCGAAGATTTGCAGTCGCAGATCGCGCTCATCCCGGTCAACTCAGACCAGATGATGCTGGACTACACCGAGTCCATCAACAAAACGGTGCTCGAGGTCCGCGCGTTGGGTCCGGGTCGCGTGCTGATCAATGGCCGCCTGATCTCACATTGGGACGGCATCCTGCCGCGCACGCTGTTCTTCTATTTCGTCGATCGCGGCATGACCACGCGGGACGAGATCTTCCGCACTTTTTGGCCATCGCTCTCCACGCGCGAGGCGACGAATGTCTTCCACGTCACCAAGCGCAAGATCAGCGAGATTCTTGGCACCGACCTGACCGTGTACTGGTCCGGCTTTTACCGGCTATCGCCCGATCTGGAGCTGCATTACGATGTCGTGAAGTTCGCGGAAGCCGTGCAAAACGCCGCCGTCGCGGACGATGACCAGGCGCTCGCACTCTACCAGAACGCGGTTGAACTCTATCACGGCCCGTTCTTGAGCACGATGGAGCAGGATTGGGTGATTCAACGGCGTAGCGAGCTGGCGACAACCTATGCCGAAGCGCTGGCGGGAATGGCGCGCATCTACGCCAAGCAGGATAACAAGGCACATGCGCTGGGGTGCTATCTGCGCGCGGCAGCAACCAGCCCGGAGCGTGAGGACCTGGCGCGCGCCATCATGGAGTTGTATCGCGCCCTGGGCCAGCCCGCCGAAGCGCTGGAAACCTACGAGCGCCTGGAAGCCGAGCTGCGCCAGTCGCTGAACGTGTCGCCTGGGCCGCAGACCAGCGAGCTAGCGGATGCAATTCGCGCCGAACTGTAAGCGCATGCCGGTGCGCTAGGCTCGGACCTTCTCCATTTGCAGGGTCACGTACCGGCAATAGCGGCGCAAGAACGGCACATGCTTCAACAAGAAATCATCCGCCCGCCGCAGGATCGGGACCGGCCGGTTGAATCCCAGGCCGCGCTCGATCATGCTCAGCAGTTGGAATTCTTCGATACGGACCCGGCTGAAGCGCCGCGCCCATTCGCGGATCTCGCGATAGGTTAAGGGACGGTCCGCGCCGCGCGGGTTCTTGTCCGGGTATGGCAGGTACTCCCGCGCGAAGCTGAGCAGCGGGTTCATCCCCATCGGCTCAGAAAACGCCGCTTTGCCGCCCGGCCTCAACACCCGGAACAACTCCGGCGCACCGAGCGTCGCTTCCAGGTGATGCAGCACGCCCTTGCCGAAAATCACGTCAAAGCTTTCTTCGGCAAATGGAAGTTCCTCGCCGGCGGCGACGAGCAAATGCAGTTGGTCGCTGCTCACGTCGTTTACGTCCGCCCGCTTGCGCGCGGCCACCACGCTCATGCGCGAGATGTCAAAGGCGGTTACTTCTGCGCCGCTTCTCGCCAGCAATACCGAGATCTGCCCCAGACCGCAGCCAATCTCGAGGACTTTCTTCCCGTTGAGGTCACCCAGGAACTCCGCCATGCCGCGCATCGTGCTGGCGTGCGAGGCGTATTGATGAAAATCGCGGTCGCTTAGAATGCCAAGCGAGTCAAGCTCAAGAAGCGCTTGCGCGTCCCATTTCTCTTGTTCCACACGATAGGTTTCTTGCAGGTCAGCCATTTTTCTCCTCATTCCAGGCTTGTTTCGAAGAGATAGCGGCACTGGATCAGGCGCAACCGAGCGACCTCCCTTCGATTACAGCGCTCAACGGGCGCTTATCACGTTCTGACACAGCATTTTATCATCATGGTTATTTTAATAATTTGCCGTACGCAACGGCGAATCACACGGCGGCAGCCGCTGGATGGAACCCAGGCGATCGGCTACAATCCGCGCTGCACCGATTTCCCCTGCCGCCTGCGGAGCGTCTATGCCGGCAATATGCTTTGTCTCCACCGTCCATGACCCGTTCGACTCTCGTGTGTTTTATAAGCTGGCGCGCTCGCTGGCGCGCGCTGGTTACCCGGTGACGCTGATCGCGCCCGGCGCGCCCGACGAGATGGTCGACGGCGTGCGCCTCAAGCCACTGCCCCCCAAACCGCCCGCCCAGCAGGCGTGGAAACGCTGGTTCCGACTGATCGGCGTTTGGCGGCGGGCTCGCGCCGAGCGAGCGGACCTCTACATAGTTTACGACCCGGAGATGACACTCGTCGGGCTGCTGCTCAAGCTGAGCGGGCACAAAGTGCTCTACGACGTGCACGAGCACGTGCCCTACCAGATTCTCGACAAGGACTGGATTCCGCCGGCGCTGCGCCGCCCGGTCGCGTGGGTGGTCGGCTGGTACGAGCGGCTCGCGGTGCGTGCGTTCGACGCCGTAACGCCTGCCTTTGAACAGATCGCAGAGCGGTTCCCGCACGCGCGCCACAAGATGACGATCATCCGCAACGTACCGGAGCCGGAGCGCTGGCTGCGCGCCGACCCCGCCACCCCCTCACCGGACGGCGCGATCATCGCTGTGTACTCCGGCTCGGTGCAGCCCGATCGCTGTGTGTTGGAGTGTGTACAGGCGGTCAACCAGCTTGATCCGGCGCTGAACGTACACCTATGGGTGATCGGCCCGTTCAAGACAGACGCATACGAGGCAGAGCTACGCGCCACGGCGGGCGAGCGGGTGACGCTGTGGGGGAACGTACGCCACGACGAGGTCCCTGCCCTGCTCGCGCAAACGCACATCGGCCTGATGAGCCTGCGCCCGCAGCGCAACAGCTCGGTGAACTGGCCGATCAAGCTGTTCGAGTATATGGCTGCCGGGCTGCCGATCCTCATGCACGACAATCCGTTCTGGCTGGAGCTGGCGGGTGGCGCCGCCATACCGGTGAACATCGAGGCTCCTGCCAGCATCGCCACCGGGCTTGCGGAACTCGCGGCGGATGGCGCGCGGCGCGCGCAACTGGGCGCTTGCGGGCGCGCGCTCATACACCAGCGCTATGATTGGCGCGATCAAGAAAAGCAGTTGCTGGCCGAGGTAGCGCGCCTGATCGGGCCGCCCGCCGCCAGAGAAGGGGAAAGCGATCCATGATCACGAGCGTTCGTGTGGATCAGGGCTGGCAGTCGGTCGCGGCTGAGAACCTGTCCGGGGCGCTGCGCGAGCAGGCCGGCACGCTGTGGGTCGACATCACCGGGCCAGAGGAGGCGGATATCGCGGTCATGCATGACGTGTTCGGCTTTCACCCGCTCGCCATTGAGGACACCCGCAACCAGCGCCAGCGGCCCAAACTCGAAGAATATGCCGATTATCTGTTCCTGATTCTCAACACCGCGCGGCAGAACGGGCCCAATGCGGAATTGGCCGAGCTGGACGTATTCGTTGGGCGAACCTTTGTCGTCACCGTGCGCGCCGCCGATGAGCCGGTTATTGCCGAAGCGCGGTCGCGGCTGGAACGGCTCGGAACATCCACCGAGCTTACGCCAAGCTTCCTGCTGTACACCCTGCTCGACGTCACCGTGGACACATACTTTCCGCTGCTCGACGCGCTGGAAGAGGAGATCGAGACGTTAGGCAACAGCGTGCTCGCGAACCCGCGCCAGCACGCGCTCAACCGGCTGTTTCAACTGAAGAACACGCTGATCGACCTGTGGCGCGTTGTCTGGCCGCAACGCGAGATCATGAGCGGGCTGATGCACCACAGCGCCCCGTTTGTGGACCAGTCCGCCGTCGGCCCGTACCTGCGCGATGTGTCCGACCATTTGCTGTGGATCGCGGACATGGTGACGACCTTCCGCGACACGTTGACCAGCGTGATCGATCTGTATATGTCGGCGGTGTCCAACCGGTTGAACAGGGTTGTCAACCGCCTGACAGTCATCACAGTGATGATTGGTCTGCTGACCGTGATCAGCGGCTTCTATGGCATGAACTTCGCACGCACATGGCCGCCTTTCTCTGCTGAGTGGGGCGTGCCGGTCGTGATAGCGATCATGATCGGCTTGATTGCTGGGCTATTGGCGCTGTTCCGGCGGCTGCGCTGGTTCTGACACCCGCCTCAGTCGACCATATCCCAACTGATCACCGTGTCCGGCTGGATGTCCACCGTGGCGCGGCGCCCGACTAGATGCGGCACTTCGGACGGCGAGATGCCCGTGCCGGGCCGCTTCATGATCAGCATCTCCGGCGTGATAGTCGTGCCCATCGGGATGAACATCGCCGAGACGATGCTCCGCCGGGCGAACTTTCGCGCCTGCTCCTCGCTAGACTGCACGCCAAAGTGGGGGTTGCCCAGCGCCTTCTCGATCACGCGGAAATTGCGCACCATCGTCGCAAGCTGCACCGGATCGACCGAGAGGTAGTGGTCGTCGCCGGGCAGCGAGCGGTCCAGCGTGAAGTGCTTCTCGACGCACGCCGCGCCCAGCGCCACCGCTGCCGAGGGCACAATCACGCAGTCATCCGGGACGGTGTGATCCGAAAAGCCCACCGGGATTTCTGGGAAGGCGTTCTGCAACGTTTGGATGCGGCGCAGGTTCGCGTCTTCGTCGGCGGTCGGATAGCTCAGCACGCAGTAAAGCAGCACCAGGTCCCGGCAACCGTGCAGCCGCAGAAAGTCCACCGCCGCGTGGACCTCGGCCAGCTCGCTCGCGCCAGTCGAGAGGATCACCGGCTTGCCGGTTTCGGCAACCGCCATCAGCAGCGGGTAATTCGTCAGGTCCGCCGAGGCGACCTTGAACGCTTGCATTCCCAACTCATCGAGGAAGCGCACCGCATCGAGGTCAAAGGCGGTCGACAGCCACGTGATGCCAACGTTGTGCGCGTGCTGGAACAACGCCTGATAATCGTTCTCGTCAAAGCAGTCTGCTCGCTTGAAGATCGCGAACTGCGTGCCCGTCGCCTCGGGATCATCCCAATAGCGTGGCGCGGTGCGCGTCACCAGCTTATCAGCCTTGTACGTCTGGAACTTAATCGCGTCGGCTCCGGCGCGTTTGGCTTCATCGATCATGCGCCGAGCTGCTTCCAGGCTGCCTTTGTGGTTCACCCCGGCTTCAGCGATCACATAGGTCGGGTGGCCAGGGCCGATGAACTTATCGCCAATTCGAACAGGTTTCATTGTCGCTCTCGCTCACTTTCAAAGGCTCTATACGCATCTAGAATCAGCCGCACGACGCGCGCTGTGCCGCCGCGCACATCCGCTGCCAGCATCCGCTGGCTCATCAACTGCCGCCCCTCGAAGTCGTCGATGACGCGGCGCAGCGTCTCGCGGAGCAACTCGGCGGGCACGTCGCTCCCCAGCCCTAGATTGATGAAGCCGTTTTCCGCCAGCGCGAACAGATGCCGTTGCTCGCGCGCGTTCTGGCACAGCACGACGCACGGCGTGCCAATTGCGGCAACCTCGTACGCTGTGCGCCCCGCCGAGGTGATCACTACGTCGGCGGCGTGGATGCGGCGGCTCATATCGCGCACCTGCTCGCGCAGTTCGAAGCGCGGTCCCAGCGCCGCGATCCGCTGGCGCAGCGCCTCACGCGGCCCGTACGCCAGCCCAAGGATGACCTGCACCTCGAACGTACCGGGCAGGCTCGCCAGCGCGTCCAGCGCCTTCGCGGTCAGGTTGCCCGGGTCCGCCCCACCGAACGTGACCAGCACGCGCCGCACGTCCGGCTTGACAATCTTGAACGGCGCGCTGTAGAACTCGTCGCGCAGGTCTGCGTACTGCACGCCCCAGACCATGTGCGGCTCGGGATAGCGCGGGTTGTACAGCGCATTCACCACCAGGTGTGCGGCGTGGTTGCCCGGCCCGAGATCCTCAAAATTGACCACGAACCAGCCGTGATCGCGCAGCGCGCGCACATAATCTAGCTCTGTATCTAGGATATCATTAATCACGATGTCCGGGCGCGCCCCGGCCAGCGCAGTGACCGGATCGCCCTCGAACGTCTGCACCGGATAGTGCGACGCGCGCACCAGTTCTACCCCCGCCGGGTGATCTTCGCGCATCAGGAACAGGAGCTCGTGATCGAGCAGGTGCCCCGCCAGCGTCAGCGCGCGATAGACATGTCCCATCCCGATCTCGCGGCTGCCGTCCACGCGAAAGACGATCCGCCGCCGGTTGAGCGCCTTCTCTGCCACCCACCAGTCCGCTACGCTATCAATGTCCAGCCCTTCGATCGGGTCGAGTTCCAGCAGGCGAACGTCGTGACCAATCCGCCCCTGCGGCGTAACGATCTCGCGGCGGCTGGCGAACACGCCGCCCGTCTCTTTCAACCGCTGGGGGAGTTGCTGGCGGTTGACCCGCTTCTCGTACAGCGGCACGGCGCGCCCCTCGTCGTCATAGCCCCAGGCGAGGTGCGTCTCGTTGACGACCGAGATCACCGTCTCCGCGCCGGACTCGACCAGCAAGCGCACGGCGCGATCGATTGTCTCCGGACGCAGCAACGGCGACGTCGGCTGGACGGTCAGCACCACGTCCGGCACGTAGCCATCCGCCTCGACCTGCTCGACGGCGTGCGCGATCACCGGGTCGAGCGTGATCGCATCCCCTGCCAGCGCCGCCGGGCGCGCGATCACCTCGGCGTCATAGCGCAGCGCAACCGCCCGAATCTCCTCATCATCCGTTGAGACGACTACCCGCCCAACCGTCTCCGCCTGCTGGAGCGCGATCAGCACGTAGGCGATCAGCGGCTTGCCCGCCATCAGGCGCACGTTCTTGCGCGGGATGCCTTTCGACCCGCCGCGCGCCGGAACCACCGCCAGCACTTTCAAATCTGTTTCCGTCATACTACGTCCTCGATCAGTTGCCGCGCGAGCGCCGCCAGCCGCTCCGAGGCGCGTCCATCCGCGCCTGCCAGGTGAAGCTGCGCGAATGCTCGCTGGCGTTCGCGCAGCGCCGCGCGCGCCGACTCGTCAGATAGCAGGGCACGCAGCGCCGCGCCGGTCTGCGCGGGAGTCTCCGGCAGGCACCCGATCCCCGCATCCAGATATCCCGCCACGTCCGGATTGCCGGACCACTCGAGCAGCATCGCGGGGCGCTCTGCCACCGCCGCCTCGTACACCACGGTCGAAGAAATAGTCGCCAGCACGTCGCTCGCCAGCAGCCACTCATAGAGCTGCCCCCCAACGATCGGCGCGTCCAGCCCGACCTCTGCCGCCAGCCGCCGGAGCGCGCCCACATCTTCGAGCGGATGCGCCTTGATGACCACTTGCGCGCCGGTTTCCGCCGACGCACGCGCCAGCGCGCGGAGCGCTGCCCGCCGCCCGCCTTCGCTCACCAGCCGCTGCCCAGGCTGCGATGCGAACAACACGACGGGCTGCGCCGGATCCAGCCCCGCGCCGCGTAATATCGCGTCCCGGTCAACCTTCAGCGCGTGGATGTCATCGTAGCGCACCGGCCCCGTCACCACGATTCGCGCCGGGTCCGCGCCGCGTTCGATCAGCGTCTGACGGTCCGCCTCGCCGAACGCCGCGAATGTGCCCACCACATCAATCCCGGTACGGTAGGGATACGCGCCGACGATCCCGTGCTGCACGTTGACCGTCGGCACGCCGAATCGCTCGCCCACCGCCGCCGCGCATTTACCGAACGCCAGCAGGTCTTCGAGCGTGAGCCACAGCGCGGGGCGCTGCGCGCGGGCAAGCCCCTCGAACGCCTCAATCATCGCCGCATACCGCTGAATGTCGGTGTAGCGCAGCGTCCAGAGCAACTGTGGCGGCAGCCAGCCAATCGCATCCAGCCCAAACGCAGCGAGATCGGTCCGCCCCTGCGCGCCGAGCATGTGCCGCGTGACCCGCCCTGCCGCGCCGCGCGGTGTGTACGCATTCCAGCGATACGACGCCGCCGGGCGCACCCGCAGATCGTCGGGCCAGGGAAAGTCTGGCCCCTCGCCCCACCCTGCGCGGTGGACCGGGTGATCGGTGGCCAATAGCGCCAGGGTCCGCGCCAGCAGCCGGGCGCGGTGCGGCGCATCGAGAAAGGCGATCACAGGGCGTTCGCCGCACGGCGCTGGACGGTCCGCCCGCCAGATCTGGACACGATCCCGCGAAAAACGCGCCAGAGGGCGGATGCGCTCCGGCAACGTCGCTCGCCACTCTGCCGCGACGTTCGGCAGTTCGACTCCCGGAATTGCCGCCCGGACCGCGCGCGCCACCGCCGGATCGCGGTCGAGCAGGATCGCCGCGCTGCCGGGATGCGCCTCAATCGCCGCCCGCGTGATGTGCACCACCCGCGCCGCATCTTCCAGCGCGAAAAGCAGATTCTTGTGCGCCATGGGTCGCAAATCGTAATCGCGATAGCGCAGCAGCCGCGCCCACGCCGGATCATCGGCCAGCGTGTTAAGGATCGCCCGCGCCTGCTCGAACGCGTCCACTAGCGCCGCGCTTTGGATCGCGCCAAAAGGCGGCAGGTCAGCCAGCGGTGCGTCCGGCTCGGCGGCAAGAGCCTCATCCCGCGCAGCTTCGCTCAGCGGCACAAGCAAGTCGTCGCTCCGGCGCGCGTGCTGCTTCCATGATTGACTATACGAAGTAAAGACCAACCGTGTCATCGCCCGATCCCCGCCGCGAGGCGCGCCCGCACCTGTCGCCAGCCATCGGCCAGCGCGCGCCGCTCCGCCCCGTCGAGCGTGCCAGTCCCGATCAGCAGCAGTGGGAACAACGCAAAGATCGCCAGCTTGAGCGGCACATTCAGCCAAACGCTGCCGGTATCGGCCAGCAGCCCCGGCGCCGCAACCAGCAGTGCCAGCCCGATCACCCGCGCGACGCGGCCCCACTCGAACGGCAGCGGCGCGGTCCGCGCGGCGTAATACGCGGTCAGCGCCAGTCGCACGCTGTATCCGAAGATCGTCCCGTACGCCGCGCCGATAATGCCCAGGCGGGGGATCGCGATTAGGTTGAACGCAATGTTCGCCACGCCTGCCGCGATCGTGGTCAGCGGTACGACGCCGGTTCGCTTGTGGAGCAGCAGCACATCCATAAAGCGCGCCACCAGCCCGTTAATCGTGTAGCCGAGCACCACCAGCGGCACGATTACCCAGGCGTCGTGATAGCTGGCGGCAGTCATGATCCGGACCGCCTCGCGTGCCAGTAGCGCCGCGCCCACGCCCAGCGCCGCGACAAGCATCACATAGTACGTCACGAAGCGCGGAACCGGCGCGCCGCTGCCTCGCGTGCTGACGCGGAAATACCACGGCGTCCACGCGTTGTTAATCCCCGTGATCAGTACGCTCACCACCAGCCCGAACTGGTACCCAACCGAATACAAACCCACGTCGTCCAGCGTGGCGAATTTGCCGAGGATGATCCGGTCCGAGAAGTTGAGTGCCCAGGCGGAGATCAGGTGCGGGACGAGCGGCAGG
Source organism: uncultured Thermoflexus sp. (assembly GCA_964626105.1). GTDB lineage: Bacteria > Chloroflexota > Anaerolineae > Aggregatilineales > Aggregatilineaceae > DYGX01. Next base: position 11,495 of record CAZVCM010000034.1, on the reverse strand, counting down.
CTGAACGCCAGCGCCGCGCCAAGCTGCGCCCGCTGAAACACCGGGCGAGCGTTCCGCCGCAGGATCACGACGGTGGGTACGAGCACAATCACCGCCGCCAGCCAGCGGCCCCACAGCGCGCCCGCCGCGCCCTGCCCCAGCCCGACCACAAACAGCACCGTCGCGCCGGTCACCATCGCGAAGCTGAACAGGCTGAACGCCGCGTAGCGCACCGCCTGCGCGCGCACGTAATAAAGCGGCAGCACCAGCGACAGACCGAGATTGTTCAGCGGAACCGTCAGTAACACCAGCACGATATACGGGGAAAACGACACATCATCCTGGCCGAGCAGCGGCCACAGGCTGGGACCGGCTACCAGCAGCAGCGCGCTCATCGCCACACCAAACGCCGCCAGGAAGAGCGCCAGCGTCCCGGCGAAGGCGCGCACCTGATCCTCATCACGCTGGTCAAAATACAAGCGTCCGACTGCGCTGCGAAGCCCCAACCCATAGACGACTTCCAGCACGCCCGCTGCCGCCAGCGCGATCGACAGCGCGCCATAGTCAGCCGTGGTCAGATAAGCGGTATAGAGAGGAAGCAGCAGGAAGTTGATCGCCTGCTTGAGGATATCGCTCAGCGCGTACGTGCCAGAGCGCCCCAGCAGCCCCGTCAGCTCGCGCCGGACCCCGCCCGGCGGCGCGCTATTTACGTCTGCTGTGGTTGACTCGGCCAATCGCTCCCGATCCAGTCCAGAAACATGGCTCACCGGGCACGATTGTGCCGCGCAGAGCGCCGCCGCGCAAACCCGCTAAAACAGCCGCGCCACTATCATTCCGATAAAAAGGCTGCCCATACCAACGACCGTTTGCAGCAGGACATGGCCAGTCGCCAGCAGCCAGCGCGCCTCTTGCACGAAACCGTGCGTCTCGAAGATGAAGGTCGAGAACGTGGTAAACGCCCCCATGAACCCGCCCAGCAGGATCACCTGCGCCTCGCGGTTGATCACCAGCCGCTCGTTCGCCAACGACCACACCAACCCGAACAGAAAACAGCCAAGCACGTTCACCGCCAGCGTGCCCCAGGGATAGTCACCGACGGCGGCGCGTTGCACGCCCACGCTCAACACATAGCGCGCCAGCGTCCCCAGCGCGCCTGCCAACGCCACCAACGCCAGACGCTGCAGCAATGCATCATTCATGTATCCAACCCTCGCCTGTCACGAAAAAAGACCCGCTACGCAGCGGGTCTCCGGGTTCGTTTCCAGACGTCTCCCGCGCGTTGTGCGCCAGGAGTCATCAGCCCTCGCGGGCGGTTGCGGCGAACTCCATCGCCATCTCAGTTATGCGGCAGAAGCATACTCGCCTGCGCGCCGCCTGTCAAGCGGAGAAACGCGGCGCTACGCCTCTTCTTTCTCCACCTCGGCCTCGGGCGCGGGATGGTCTGCGGCCTCAATGCGTGGCAGCAGCTTGACGACCGCGCTGACGACTTCCTTCACTCGCAGCGAAATGATGTAATCGCCCTTTGCGTTACGCCGCACCTCCGGCGCCAGGCCGACGCGCATGTACTTCGGCTTGCCCTTACTGGTCACAACGACGATGTTATCATCCGGTCGTCCGATTGTCGCCGCGGCGAGACCCTTCGCGTCGCTGGGCAGCTTCATGGTGATCACGCCCTGCCCGGCGCGCCCCTGCGTCGGATATTCGGTCATCGGCGTGCTCTTCGCCACGCCGGTGTCGGTGCAGACCCACACATTCCCGCGTTCCTCGGCCACCGCTGCGCCAATCACTGCATCACCCTTGCGCTGCAGCTTGACCGCGCGCATCCCGCCCGCGCCCATGCCCGTTGGACGCACATCGTTGACGCTGAAGCGGATCGCCTGCCCCTTGCGCGTCACCACCACCAGGTCGTCGTCATCGTCCACATAGCCAACCCAGATCAGCCGGTCGCCCTTCTCGACATCCATGAACTTGAAGGCGTTGGCGGACAGGCCCGGCAAATCTTCCAGGCGCAGGCGCTTGACCTCGCCATCGTGCGTGACCGCCGCGAGATAGCCCGCCTCAAGGTCCGGCGGGACGGAAACCGCCGCTGTCAGCGCCCCTTCCTCCTCCAGCGGGCTGAGCGTGCTGTAGTGCAGCCCCTGCTCCGGATTCTCAGTCTGCTGCAAGAGCTTAACTGGGACGGTCGCGGCCATGCCCTTGTCGGTGAAAAGATAGAGCGTGTGCGTCGTATTGCTGCCGAGCATCGCCAGCGGCGCGTCTTTAGTTTCGGTCGTGACACGCGGCGGCGCGTCCTCGTACGTGCGGCTCATCAGGCCACTCTCGGTGACCGTCACCCACGTATCTTCGCGCGGGCCGAGGAAGTCATCAGCGCGCACGTCCGCCACCGAACCATCAATGATTACGGTCCGGCGCGGGTCGGCATACTTGGCGCGGATATCCTGCAACTCGCGTGCCACCTCGACGCGCATCATCAGCGGGCTTTTCAGCAGCGCGCTGAGCATCTTGATCAGATCCATCTTCTCTTTGTACTCGTCTTCGAGCTTGCGGCGTTCCAACGCGGCCAGCCGCCGGAGCTGCATCTGCAGAATCGCCTGCGCCTGCACATCCGTGAGCTTATAGCGCTTCATCAGGTTCGCGTGCGCCGTGTCGACCGTCCGCGAGCGGCGGATCACGTCGATCACTTCGTCGAGGTGTTGCAGCGCGATCAACAGCCCTTCGAGGATATGCGCCCGCTCCCTCGCCCGCGCCAGATCGTATTCGCTGCGGCGGCGGATGACGGTGAGCCGGTGTTCAAGGTATACGCGCAGCATCTGCTTCAGGCCGAGCATGCGTGGCTCGCCATCGACCAGCGCCAGGTTGATGATGCTGAACGTGCTTTCCAGCGGCGTCTGGCGGAACAGCTCGGTCAGCACATCGACCGCCTTCGCGGAGCGATTGACCTCGATCACGATTCGCAGGCCATTGCGGTCGCTTTCATCGCGCAGATTCGAGATTCCCTCGATCCTGCCGTCCCGCGCCAGCACCGCGACGCGTTCGATCAGGCTAGTCTTGTTCGTCTGGTAGGGAATCTCGCTGATGATGATCCGGCTGCGTCCGCGCCCCAGGTCTTCGATGTGCGCCTTGGCCCGCACGCGCACCTTCCCGCGCCCAGTGGCGTAGGCGGCCCGAAGCTGGTCCTCACCGCTGCCGTTTTCCTTCGAATACAGCACGCCGCCGGTCGGGAAGTCCGGCCCTTTGATGAACTGCATCAGCTCGGTGACGCCAATCTCATCCAGCGTCTCCCAGTTGTCCAGCATGTACACCAGCGCGTCGCACACTTCGCCCAGGTTATGCGGTGGGATGCTGGTCGACATCCCGACCGCGATCCCCGAAGAGCCATTGACGATCAGGTTAGGGAACGAGGCGGGCAGCACGCCCGGTTCGGTCAGCGTGCCGTCGAAGTTCTCCTCGAAATCGATCGTGTCCTTCTCAATATCGTTGAGAAGCTCCACCCCGATCTCGGTCATGCGCGCTTCGGTGTAGCGCATGGCGGCGGGCGCGTCCCCGTCGATGCTACCGAAGTTCCCCTGCCCGTCGACCAGCATCCGGCGCATGGAAAAATCCTGCGCCATGCGAACCATCGCCTCGTACACGGCCATATCACCGTGCGGGTGGTACTTCCCCAGCACCTCACCGACAATACGCGCACTCTTCTTGTACGGCGTCCCCGGCCGCAAGCCCATATCGTACATCGCATAGAGAATCCGGCGATGGACAGGCTTCAGGCCATCACGCGCATCAGGGAGCGCGCGAGAGACAATCACGCTCATCGCGTAATCAAGATAAGCGTCCTGAAGCTCCTGGTTGATGTCGCGCTCGCGAATAACGCCGGCTGTAATCGCCATAGTGTGCCTCGATCTTCTCGAATCAATCCTGCCGGCGCTGAGCCTCGCCGGCCCCTCTCTGCATTGCTCAGGCGGTTGAGCGTGGTGTAGTGTAGAGAATCCCCTCGCGTCTGTCAATGGAGCAGTGTGGCGTACATTCCACAACAGAACGCATGTTCCATCAGCATTATAACGTATTCTCGCCCCGCGCGCTACATTTTGAGCGAAATTCCTGCCCGGAAACACCGGGCGTTTTTCCCTTGCGCTCCGGCGCGCGCAGGCTATACTTCCCCGCAGGTATCCCACTCGCCGAGGGAGCGATCCCCATGTCCCTGACGCCGGAGTTCGACTTCTCGCCGCTGCACGGCCTCGCGCTGCTGCTCCCGCTGTTGCTCGCCCGCATCGGAATCCCGCTGCTGGTCAATCGCGGCGCGCTTCACCGCCTGGGGTTCACGCCCTCCCCGGAAGGGCACGAACGCTGGGCGCTGCCGCTGTACGTTATCTGCGAAGGCGTCCTGCTGCTGTACCCGTTCTTCCTGACGATCAAGGAAGGTGGCTGGCTGGTGCTGGGCCTTCCGTTCATGGTCGCCGGGCTGATCCCGGTGGCGCTGTCCGCGCGGGAGTTCTCGCGCACCGAACCGCCACACGTCGGCGGTATCTATCGCTACTCGCGCAACCCGATGTACGTCGGCTACTTCCTGTACTACGTGGGCATCGGGCTGGTCACCGCGTCATGGCTGTACCTGGCAGTCCTGTTCGTGTACGAGATCGCGCTGTACTGGCTGATCCGCGGCGAGGAACGCTGGTGCCTGGCCACATTCGGTGAGCCTTACCGGCGCTATGCACAGCAGGTCCGCCGCTACGCCGGGCGCCGGACGGCAGCGGGTTGACCCTTGGCGCGTATGATGTGGCTGCGAGGCGAACACTTGTATGTTGGGGATTTGCATTGCGCGAAACTAGGCTATAATTGAGGTGACAAACAGGGGCACCACGCACCTTCAAATCGATTCGAGAAACAAGCCGATTCGCGGAATCGGCTTTTGTTATGGGAGAGTGAGATGGAACCTCGCACGGTCAAGCAGGAAGAAGATATCTCGCCGGAGCAATCCGAACCTCCTGGTTCTGGTGCGCTACCGGATTCCACGTATTCCCCCGCTCAGCCTGATCGTTCCCTGACATCCGAAACGCTGCCAGAACGCACGCCACGTCCCGCGCTGTGGGCTAATGTCCCCGACGCGCAGTGGGATGATTGGCGCTGGCAGCTTGCCCACCGGCTGAACTCGGTCGAAGAACTGGCGCAGATCATCCATCTGACGCCGGAAGAGATCGAGGGGCTGACCGCCGACAACAAGTTTCGCGTGGACATCACACCCTACTTCGCCAGCTTGATCGATCCCGATGACCCGCACTGCCCAATCCGGCGGCAGGTCATCCCGTTGGGCCGTGAGCTACAGGCCTTCGAAGGCATGATGGAAGATAGCCTCGCCGAAGACAAACACAGCCCCGTGCCCGGCCTCGTCCATCGCTATCCTGACCGCGTGCTGATGCTGGTCACGACGCAGTGCGCGAGCTATTGCCGCTACTGCACCCGCAGCCGCATCGTCGGCGATCCGGGCGCCAACTTCAGCCGCGCCGAGTTCGATCTACAAATCGACTATCTGCGCCGCACGCCGCAAGTGCGGGACGTGCTGCTCAGCGGGGGTGACCCGCTGACGCTGGCGCCGAAGACGCTGGAACACATCCTCGCCAGCCTGCGCGCTATCCCACATATCGAGATTATCCGCATCGGGAGCCGCGTGCCGGTCTTTCTGCCGCAGCGCATCACCGACGAGTTCGCGGAAATGCTCAAGCGCTATCACCCCCTGTGGATGAACATCCACGTCAATCACCCGAAAGAGATCACGCCGGAGCTAAGCCGCGCGCTCGACCGGCTGGCTTACGCGGGCGTGCCGCTCGGCAACCAGAGCGTGCTGCTCGCCGGAATCAACGACAGCGTGAATATCCAGCGCGAGCTGGTGCACAAGCTGGTCCGCAACCGCGTGCGCCCCTACTACCTCTACCAGTGCGATCTGGTCAAGGGCGCGGGGCACTTCCGCACGACCATCGCAAAAGGCATCGAGATCATCGAAGGGCTGCGCGGCCACACCAGCGGCTACGCGATCCCAACCTACGTCGTGGATGCGCCCGGCGGCGGCGGCAAGATCCCGGTCATGCCGCAGTACCTGATCAGCCAGGCGCCCGGTCGCGTCGTGCTGCGCAACTACGAGGGCTACATTACCACCTACGACGAACCGCTCGACTACGACCCGCACGCCATCGATCACCTCGACCGGCAAGCGTCCGAACGCAGCGAACCGGGTCAGGTTGGCGTGGCGGGGTTATTGACCGGCAAGATCCCGTTCATCAAGCCGGAAGGCTTCGACGACACGCATCGGCGCAACGGCATCCAGCACCGGCTGAACGCCAACGACGCCAAATGGCAGCGCTTCCGCATGGATCAGCCGGATCCGGGCCGCAAGCCCGCCGACAAGCCCAACGGTCAGAACGGCAAGCGGAACGGCAATGGGGCCGCGAAATCAAACGGTAACGGTCGCAACAAAGCAAAGCCCGCCCGCAACGGCGCGCGCACATCGGATGGGGCGGAATAACCCGTCCCGGCGAAGGAGACTCGATTCATGCGTATCGCAGTCCTGGCGAACCTGAAAACCAACGCGCCCACCTGGGAAGGCATGTCGCCCGATCAGTGGGCCGATCTCGACAGCCCGCGCACCGTCGAGGCGATCATCCGCGCCTTGGAAGCAGGCGGGCACGAAGCCACCTTTCTCGAGGCAAGCATCCGCCCGCCCTTCAGCCTGATCGAGCGGCTGCTGGAATACAAGCCCGATCTGTGCTTTAACATCGCCGAGAGCCACTGGGGCGACGGGCGTGAGGCGCATATTCCTGGCGTGCTGGAGATGTTGCGCATCCCCTACACCGGCAGCAAAGTGCTGGCGCTGGCCCTCGCGCTCGACAAGCCGATGACCAAGCGCGTGCTGCTCTACCACGGCCTGCCGACGCCGGAGTTTCAGGTCTTCGAGCGCGTGGACGAGCCTATCGACGACGACCTGCTTGCGCCGGATGGGGAACTGCGCTTTGCGCTGTTCGTCAAGCCAAGCCGCGAGGGGACCAGCATGGGCGTCAGCGCGCAGAGCATCGTCCGCACCGTGGACGCTCTGCGCGCCCAGGTCGCACGCCAGATCGCGCTCTACAACCAGCCGATTCTGTGCGAGCACTACATCGAGGGGCGCGAGGTGATGGTCGGTATCATTGGCAACCTCAAGCCCACCATGGCGCGCAAACTGAACGAGCGGACGCTCTCCGCTGACGTGCCCGAAGGATTGACCATGCTGCCGCCGCTCGAAGTCGATCTGCAAGCCTTCCGCGACTCCGAAGCGGACCTCTACACCAACCGTCTGAAGACCGAACTTTCTGACGAGTGCACCTACCTCGTCCCGGCACCGCTCGACCCGGCGCTGGCGCGCGAGCTAGACGTGCTGGCAGCGGCGACCTTCCGCGTGATCGGCTGCAAAGATGTGGCACGCGTCGACTTCCGGCTGGACCGGCACAACGACAACAAGCCGTATATCCTGGAGATCAATCCGCTGCCCGGCCTGACGCCGAACTTCAGCGACCTGTGTTATCAGGCGGACGCACTCGGTTGGACCTACGAGCAGCTCATCAACGCGATCGTAGATGCGGCCATCGCGCGCCTCGGCCTCGCTGAGCGGCAGACCGAGCGCGCCGGGGCGGGCTAACACATGTAATACGCTGGCGCCGAGGTAATCCCCCCCCATCCCCCAGCCCCTTTCCTCGACCTGGGGGAAGGAATGCCGACCGGAGGTCGGAAGGATGGGGGGCACTGCTGCCCACGTCAACATATCACCAGGGGGAGCGCACGCTCCCCCTTTGTTCTCGCCGCAAACGCTCACCGAACGTTCAGCTTCCGTGCCGCCGAATTCACCCGGTTTGTGCTAAACTACCCGGCATGAAATCATCTACGACTCGACACATCATCCTGTGGCTGGCGCTTGTCGCCGGCGCGATTGTGCTGGCAAGCTGCGACCAGTTGGACTCGCTGGACGACGTCTCGCGGACGCTCAGCGCTACGCCCGCCCCAGACACTGCCGCGCCCTCGCCCACGTGGAGCGGCGGTGCGATCATCACGCCTGACGATGCAGCCGCCGCGCCCAGCCAAACGCCGCCTGTGGTCGCCGCCGCGCCGAGCGCAACACTCGCAGCCCAGTTCGGCGCAATTGTCGGACGGGAATCGCCGACTGCGCCGCCTGCCCAACCGTCGACTACGCCGAGCAGCACGCCCTCTGCGCCCGCCGCATCACCGCTGCCCGGCGGCCCATTCGGTCCAATCACCGGCCCGGATCACACGCTCGTGCCGACTGAAACACGCGCGCCCACGCAGACCGCGATCCCTGGCGGGCCGTTCGGCCCTATCGTCGGGCCCGATCACACGCTCGTCCCGACCGAAATCCGACCCACCGCGACGCCTATTCCACCGATCCCGCCGACGCCCGGCCCCAGCCCAACGCCTGGACCCGGCCTCAACAGCGCGCTGATGGGCATCCAGGTTCACCCGCACATCGACAGCCGCGAGATCGAAACGGTCATCGGCCTGACGGGCGAACTAGGCGTGAAATGGGTCAAGTTCCAGTTCGCGTGGTCGCTGCTAGAAGAATCGCCCGGTCGCTACACCGAGCAGTACTTCATCCTGACCGACTACGTCAAGCGCTTCCACGACAAGGGCTTCAACGTGATGATCAGCGTCGCGAAGGCGCCGGGCTGGGCGCGCCGCCCGAATCCGGACGGCATCATGCACGACGATGCGCCGCCTGATAACCCGCAAGACCTGGCGAACTTCGTCAGCGCCGTGCTGAATCATCTTGGCAGAGACGTGCACGGGCGCCCGTATATCGCGGCGGTCGAGGTCTGGAACGAGCCCAACCTGGAGCGCGAGTGGTACGGCCACCCGCTGACCGGCGAGGAATACATGCGCTATTTCCGCCCGGCCTACGACGCGATCCGCGCGTTTTCACCCGAGGTCACGGTCGTCACCGCCGGACCAGCGCCCACCGGCACGTCGCACTGGTCCGCCGACGACCGCGCCTGGCTGCGCGGGCTGTACGCCGGTGGGCTGGCGCAATATGGCGCGAACATCGCGGTCGGCATCCACCCCTATGGTTGGGCGAACGCGCCGGACGCGCGCTGCTGCGCTAACCCGGGGCGTGGGTGGGACGATCAGCGTCAGTTCTTCTTCCTGGACACGATCGAAGATTACCGCGCGATAATGGTCCAGTCCGGGCACGGCGAGGCGCAGTTGTGGGCGACCGAGTTTGGCTGGGCGACCTTCGAGGGCCTGCGCACCGCTGAGAACGTGCGCCCCAACGATCCGCCGGACATCCCATATTTCAGCTACATCGACCAGACCACGCAGGCGACCTACACGGTGCGCGCCTTTCAGATCGCACAATCGCTGCCATACATGGGGCCGATGATCCTGTGGAACCTGAATTTCGCGGCCATTGGCGGCGCGGTAGATCGCGGCGACCCGAAGGCGGGTTACGGGCTGGTGGACAGCGCGTGGCAGCCGCGCCCGGTGTTCCAGTATCTCAAGCAAGCCCCGAAGTCGTGAGGAAGCGATGTGCAGGCGGCCTGCTAGCGGCTAGCCTCTAGGTTATGAAAAACAAAACGGGCAGGAGTATATTTGCTCCCGCCCGTTGTTTATCAACCTGATCGCTGCGAGCTAGTCCGCAACGAAGTCCTCGTCGAGTTCGTCTTCTTCCTCGTCCTCGTCAAAGAGGTCGGCGTCGTCGTCGAGGTCCTCTTCTTCGTCTTCTTCCTCGTCGATCAGTTCCTCGTCGTCGTCGATCAGTTCTTCGTCATCATCCGCGATCTCGTCGTCTTCAATGAGGGCTTCTTCCTCATCATCATCGGCGACGAGCTCCTCCTCATCGTCCTCGTCATCGTCTTCGGTGACAATCTCGTCCACCTCTTCGAAGTCCTCGTCCTCAAGGTCATCGATCAGAGGCAGATCATCATCCTCGTCCTCGTCGTCCTCGTCGTGATCGTGGCGCACAACCTGGCGCTCAAGCTCCTCGTTCTCGACCGCGATCTCGCGATCCTGATAGGTGTGGAAGCCCGTCCCCGCCGGGATCAACTTGCCGATGATCACGTTCTCCTTGAGGCCGAACAACTTGTCCGCCTTGCCCTCGATTGCCGCGCCCGCCAGCACCTTGATCGTGTGCTGGAAGCTGGCCGCCGAGAGGAAGCTGTCGGTCGTTAGCGCGGCCTTTGTCACGCCGAGCAGCACCGGCACTGCCGAGGCCGGTTCCTTGCCTTCGGCGATCAGCCGCTCGTTGATGTCGAGCAGCAGCAGCCGGTCAACCAGCTCGCCGGGCAGCAACTCGCTGTCGCCGCTGCGCGTGATCTGGACCTTGCTGAGCATCTTGCGGATCATCACCTCAAAGTGCTTGTCCGCGATGTTCACGCCCTGGTTGCGGTAGACGTCCTGCACTTCTGTTAGCAGATAGTGCTGGACGGCGTCGCGGCCCAGGATGCGCAGGATACGGTGCGGGTTCTTCGACCCTTCCGTGACCTGCTGGCCTGCCTGGATCTGCATCCCGTCGTGGATGTCGTCAAGCAAGCGCGCGTTCTGCGGTAGCTCGTACTCGCGCTCATCCTCGACCTCGCGGCGGATAAACACCGTGTGGTCTTCGAGATAGACTTCGCCATCCATTCCGGCGACGAGTTCGTCGTCCGACGCGCCGTTCGACGACGCGCCGTTACGCGCGATCACCGCGCCCTCACGGACCGTCGCGCCATCTTCAACCACGATCTCCCAGTCGTCGGGCAGTTCGTGCTGTTCGCTCTGAACTTCACTGTTGATCACCCGCGCGATGCGGACGCCTTCGCGCCGTTCCAGGCGCAGCGTACCCGCGATCTCGACCACCACAGCCTCGCCCTTCGGCTTCTTGCGCGCTTCGAACAGCTCTTCCACGCGCGGCAGACCGCTGGTGATGTCACCGCCTGCGCCCGCCGCCACACCACCGGTGTGGAACGTGCGCAGCGTGAGCTGCGTGCCCGGCTCGCCGATCGACTGCGCGGCGACAATCCCCACCGCCGAGCCGATCTCGACCAGCTCGCCACGGCCCAGGTCGCGCCCATAGCACAGCGCGCAGATGCCGTGAATGAGCGAGCAGGTCATCGGGCTGCGCACCACAACCGACTCGACGACCGCGCGTTCCAGCGCCGCCGCGACTTCTTCGTCGATCATATCGCCACGGTGCACGATTACCTCGCCCGTCTCCGGGTCAAAGGTATCCCGCGCCGCGATACGCCCGACAATCCGCTCGGACAGGCTCTGCCCGGCAACGTCGACTTCCGGCAGCGGCACGCCGCGCGCGTCCTGGTTGTTCGGATGCGTCGGGTTCGGGATCGTGATACCCGCCTTTGTGCCGCAGTCGTGCCGGTTGATGATTACGTCCTGCGCCACGTCCACCAAACGCCGGGTCATATAGCCCGCGTCGGCGGTTCGCAGCGCCGTGTCCGCCAGACCCTTGCGCGCGCCATGCGTGGAAATCAAGTATTCCAGCGCGGTCAGGC
>CAZVCM010000033.1:0-23439 GCA_964626105.1 uncultured Thermoflexus sp. | reverse complement strand
TGCAGGGCGCGGTCTCGCAGGTGACGTCAGATGTTTTCTCCGAGTTCCTCGAAGTGAACCAGCGTGTCGCGCGGCGCATCGTCGAGCAGTGCATGACCTCGATGCGCGCGCGCGATGCGGCGAAGAAGGCGCGCGATCTGGTGCGCCGGGGCGCGAATCTGCTGGAGAATACCACGCTGCCGGGCAAGCTGGCGGACTGCTCTGAGCAAGATCCGACCAAGTCCGAGCTGTACATTGTCGAGGGTGACTCGGCGGGTGGTTCTGCCAAGCAAGGGCGCGACCGGCATTTCCAGGCGATTCTGCCGTTGCGTGGTAAGATTCTCAATACCGAGCGGGCGCGCCTGAACAAGACGCTCGACAATAACGAAGTCAAGGCGATGATCTCGGCCCTAGGCGTGGGGATCGGCGATGATTTCAACATCGAAGGGCTGCGTTATGGTCGCGTGATCATCATGACCGACGCGGACGTGGACGGCGCGCATATCCGCACGCTGCTGCTGACCTTCTTCTTCCGCTATATGTCCCCGCTGATCACCAATGGGCATCTGTACATCGCGCAGCCGCCGCTGTACCTGATCCAGAGCGGGAAGCAGAAGCACTACGCGTACTCGGAAGAAGGACGCGAGCGGATTCTGAAGTCACTGGGGAACCCAGACCGCGCGAACATTCAGCGCTATAAGGGTCTGGGCGAGATGAACCCGGATCAGCTCTGGGAGACCACAATGGACCCGGCGAATCGAACGCTTCTCCAAGTGACGATCGAAGACGCCGCCGAGGCGGATCGCGTGTTCGATATGCTGATGGGCAGCGCCGTTCCGCCGCGCCGCCGGTTTATCACGACACACGCCAAGAACGCCACGCTCGACGTGTAAGCGCCGCCGAGCACGACACGAAAAATGACGGGCTTGCGATTTTCTCGCAGGCCCGTTTTTGTCTGTGGGGAATAGGACGCCAGAAGAACAGCGAAAAGTTGTGAATCACAGCCTCTTGTATTTGCTGCTCAGCTGCTGTTGTTGGCTTAACTAGATCTGCACGATGCTGTTTTCGGCGAGCACAAAGCGATGCGTCTGCGGCTTGTGCGTCGACTGACATACCTGCGCATTGTCTGCGATCAGGCTGGCGTCGATACGCCCGTTAATATCGCGGATCGTACAGCCCGACATGACGATGCTGTGCTCGATTTCGCTCGACTCGATCAAGACATCATCCCCGATTGACGTGTACGGGCCGATATAGGCGTTGCTGATGGTGACGTTGCTGCCGATGATCACCGGCCCGCGCACGGTGCTGTCAATTATCCGGCTGCCTTCGCCGAGCAGGACGCGATGCGAGACGCTTGACTTGCCCTCAACCCGCTCGTCGTCGAGGTTGGCGGGCGTGTAAGGGATTTGCTCCAGGACGAGCTGGTTTGCCAGAGTGATCGCGTCCGGCTTGCCCGCGTCAATCCACCAGCCTTCGACAATATACGGCAGGACCAGCTTGCCGTGATCCAGCAGGTACTGGATTGCGTCGGTGATCTCAAGCTCGTTGCGCCACGATGGCTTGATATGCTCGATCGCTTCGAAAATCTCTGCTGTGAAGACGTATACCCCGGCAATTGCCAGGTCCGAGGGCGGGTCTTTGGGCTTCTCAACCAGTCGTGCGATGTGATCGCCTTCCAGCACAGCGATGCCGAACGCGCTGGGGTTGCGGACGCGGGTGAGGGCGATCGCGGCGCTGGCCTTCTGCTCGCGGAAGTTCTCGTAGAGCGAGCGCATCCGGTCCTGGAAGATGTTGTCGCCCAGGTAGACGATGAACGACTCGCCATTGACGAACGGCTCGCACAGCTTGACGGCGTGCGCCAGCCCGCGCGGATTCTCTTGCGCGATATAGGTCAGCGGCACGCCAACCGTCTCCAGGCCGTCCCCCAGCCGGTCACGAATCGGGGAATCAAGACTGTCGACGACCAATCCGATCTCGGTGGCGCCCATGTCGGTCAGAGTCTCAATTGCGTAGCGCAGAAGCTCTTTGTTGGCGACCGGCACAAGAGGTTTGGGCATCGTCAACGTGACCGGATACAGCCGGGTGCCCTTACCGGCACACAGAATGACTGCTTTCATCGTCGATATACCTACCTTCTCTGTGTTGGAGTTCTCTGATGATTAAACTGCTGAACGGCCCGGCTAGATGCTAGCGCAGCGCGTCTGGCGTGGCAAGCCCGAGTTGGGTGGAAAGGCGTCAAGGCGCGTCTTTGTCCACAGGCTTTGCAGCGGCTTCCATTGTGTCGATCCAGCGCTTGAGCAGGCGGAACCGCTTGTCCGATGCCTCGATAAGCGTCTCGGCGAAGCGCAAGTCGCGGAGCGCCTCGTCTGTCTGCCCAAGCTGGTGCAGGCTGATAGCGCGATAGACGTAGATTTCGAAGCGGTCTTGCGCGAGGTGCTGGGCACGCGAAAACGCATCCACCGCAGCGCGATAGTCACCGGCCTCGAAGTCGCGCAGCCCGCGCCCGTAGTGCGCGCCCCACTGCGTCGGATCCAGCGCCAGCCCATAGGCGAAGTCTTCTTCGGCATCGTCGGCACGCTGGTCTGCCAGCAGCGCCAGCCCTCGTGCGATATATAGCTCAGCGCGCTTCGGCTCGGCCTGGATCGCTTCGTCGAGATCCGCGATCGCCGCGTCATGACGGCTGCGGCCATACGCGTGCAGCGCGCGCTCGTAATAGCGCTCAGCGAGAGTTAACCGGCGGCTGAGTCTCCGGCGCCGTCCGGGTGTAGCGGATGAAGCCATGCAGCGTGCTCCTGCGTGCGCGGTTTGTCGCAAAGAAGTCTAACACATTCGCAAAGTATCCGGTTGTCAGAATGTGCGGTTCGGCTATACTTCAGGCAGACTCTACTCGGCACGAGGGTACCCCTGTGGTCAAGTGTCTGTTATGCGGGTTCGAGAACCCCGATGGCGAGGCCGTTTGCGCCAATTGCGGCTCGAGTCTCAACATGCTGTCACAAGATATGGCAGAGACACGACAGCTGAACGCGAGCGCGCTTGGCATCCAGGTATCGAACTGGGGCACCGCCCGGCTGGGGCAGGAGCGTCAGCTTCTGTTGCACATTCGCGGCCACGCGAAACCACTGGTTGTCACCATTTCTGATCAACTCATTCTTGGGCGCTTCGATGTGGAGACGAAGCAGTCGCCGGATGTTGGGTTAGATGACTATGACGCGCAGGATTTAGGCGTCTCACGGCGGCACGCAGCGATCTTGGTTGAGGATAACGCGTTGAAGGTGATGGACCTCGGCAGCGCAAACGCGACGTACATGAATGGACAGAAATTGATCGCTCACCAGGCTCGCATTTTGCGTGATGGGGATGAGCTGCGCCTGGGGCGCCTGGTGATGCGAGTGAATTTCGCATGAACGGCGTGTGGCGCTGTCCAGCAGAGCGAGGCACGCTGGGGCATGCACGCTGTCACGTAGGGGCGGCGCGCTTGCCCCGGTTCGGTGAATCGGGATTTAGCAGGTAGGGTGGAAGGGCTTTATGTCGCGGTACGTATCGCCAACTTGGTACAAGGATACTGTTTTTTATCAGATATATGCGCGCGCTTACAAAGATGGGAACAACGACGGACACGGTGACTTCAAGGGGCTGCTGACCAAGCTCGATTACTTGCAGCAGCTTGGCGTCGATTGCATCTGGCTCATGCCAATGTACCCATCACCGCTGATCGACGATGGTTACGACGTAGCAGACTTCTACGGCATCCATGAGGATTACGGCGATCTCGAAGACTTCCAGGCGGTGATCGACGGCATCCATCAGCGCGGCATGAAGGTGATCATCGATATTGTCGTCAATCACACGTCGGACCAGCATCCCTGGTTTATCGAGTCTCGCTCGTCGAAGACGAACCCCAAGCGCGACTGGTACGTGTGGAGCGACACCGATCAAAAATACCGTGATGCGCGCATCATCTTTCTCGATATCGAGACGTCGAATTGGACGTTCGACCCGATCACGGGCGAGTACTACTGGCACCGCTTCTACAGCCAGCAGCCCGATCTCAATTATGACAACCCCGAAGTCCAGCAGGAATTACTGGACATTATCGACTTCTGGATGGAGAAGGGGATCGACGGTTTCCGCGTCGACGCGGTGCCATACCTGTTCGAGCGTGAAGGGACGAACTGCGAGAATCTGCCCGAAACGCACGCGTACATTCAACGAATGCGGGCGCACGTCGAAGCGAAGTGGCCGGGGCGTATTTTGTTGGCCGAGGCGAACCAGTGGCCGGAAGACGTCCGCGCGTACCTCGGCGACGAGGACGCGCCTGAGTTTCACATGGCGTTTCATTTTCCGATCATGCCGCGCCTTTACCTTGCACTGAAGCAACGCGCTCGCCGCAGCATCGTGGACATTATGAACCGCACCCCGCCGATCCCGCCGGACGCCCAGTGGTGTATCTTCTTGCGCAACCACGACGAGCTAACGCTGGAAATGGTCACTGAGGAAGAACGCCAGTATATGTGGGAGCAGTACGCGCCCGACCCGCGCATGCGGCTGAACCTGGGGATTCGCCGCCGCCTCGCGCCGCTGGTGGATAACGATCACCGCCGTATCCGCCTGCTGAATGCGCTGCTGTTCACGCTGCCTGGCTCGCCGATCATCTACTACGGGGACGAGATCGGCATGGGCGACGACATCTGGCGAGACGACCGCAACGGCGTGCGCACACCCATGCAGTGGGATTTCACGAAGAATGGTGGGTTCTCGGACGCGGATGAGCTCTATGAAGCACCGCTGACGGACGACGTCTACGGTTATCACAAGCTGAACGTGGTCCAGCAGCAAGCGCACCCGGAGTCGCTGTGGTACACCGTACGGCATATGCTCTCCGTGCGCCGCAATTATCGCGCATTCGGACGCGGCTCGTTTGAGTTTGCGCTACCTGAGAACGAAGCGATTCTCGGCTATTGGCGCGAGATCGAGGGCGAAGATGGTGGCGTGGGCGAGGAGGAGCGGTTCCTCATCCTGGCGAACCTGACCGACACCGATCAGACCAGCGAGCTTGATCTGAGCGCGTACAAGGGGAGTGAGCCGGTCGATGTGCTGACAGGGTATACCTGGACGCCCATCGGTGACCAGCCGTACATCTTCTCGCTGCCGCCCTACGGGTATTTCTGGCTGCGCATTCGCTAGGCGCCGTTCAGTAAGAGGCGGCGCTATAATTCGCTTGACACCGACCAGGATCGGAGTAGACTGCGAGTAGTGCCTGCTGCCGCCAAAGGAGGGAAGGATGGCGCGCCAAGAGGAATCCGTAGACCCTGCCCGTGATACGCAGCGACATCCGCTGCTCGTCTATCACAACCTGGGCCGCCGCTATCGACCGCCTGCGCTGCTGCTGATTGTGATGGGCTTGTTCGCGCTGCTGCCAAGTTTTATTGAAGAGCTTGAGAATGATTCTGTCTCGCCGGACGCGCTCGCGCTGGTGGGGTTGGTTTTGATTCTGGCGGGCGCAGGGTTGTGGCTGTTCAGCATCTTGGCGTCCGAGCGGTCGTATGTCGAGGTACGCCCTGATGTGCTGATGGTGCGCGGGCCGTTTCGTCGCACGATGATCAGCTATCACCGGATCAAGCTGGTGCAGCCGGTGCAGGTGTCGCAGTTGTACCCGCGCAAAGACCTGAAAGGGATGGGGCGCCCGCTGGTCCGACCGCTGCTCGCGATGACGGCGGTTGAGGTGCAGATGCGCTCCTGGCCGGAGCCGAAAGAGCGGCTGGTGCGGCGTTATGGACGCTACCTGTTCTCACCGCGCGCGGATGCCTGGTTATTCATTGTGCCCGCGTACGCCGCGCTGATTCGCCAAGTTGACGCGGCGGTGCAGCGCAAAGCGGAGCGCGAGCGCGGCGGCACGGCTTATGAAGATCCGATCGCGCGGCTCAAGTATTACGGCGAATCGGGCGGCTAAGGCCCGACGGACGTGCGCTATTGAACAAAACAGGCGGCTCTGAAATCAGGGCCGCCTGTTTGTGTTTGAAGCGGATGATGCAGTCGCTTACTTGACCTCGACGGTCGCGCCCGCGGCTTCCAGCTTCGACTTGGCATCGTTCGCGGCATCCTTGCCAACCGCTTCCATGACGTTGGCCGGCGCGCCTTCGACCATGTCCTTGGCTTCCTTCAGGCCGAGGCTCGTCAGGCTGCGGACAACCTTGATGACCTCGATCTTCTTCGGGCCAACGTCCTTGAGGACGACGTCAAACTCGGTCTTTTCTTCCTGCTCTTCGGCAGGGGCCGCGGCCGCCGCGCCAGCCATCATGGGCATCGCGCCCATCGCCATCGGGGCCGCCGCTTCGACGCCCCATTCCTCTTCGAGCATGCGCTTCAGCTCAGCGGCTTCCATCACCGTGAGAGTGCTGAGTTCTTCAACGAGCTTCTGTAGATCGGCCATTGTGACAGGATCCTTTCAGGTTTCTGATTTCACATGAACGTGTGCGTACGTCTGATAATCGAGCAACTAGACCGCGTTACGCGGCATCCTTCTGGCTGTAAGCAGCGAGCACGTTGACCAGGCCCTCGCTGCCGGCCTTGATAACCGCAACCACACCGCGAGCCGGCTCGTCGAGCAGGCCGAGGAACTGGGTCATCGGCATGGTCATCATCCCGAGAATTTCGGCGCGGAGCGTTTCGAGCGGCGGCAGCTCAGAGATTGTCTTGAGCTGCGGGCTGTCGACAACTGATTCGCCGATGATGCCACCCTTAATCACGAAAACGTCGCTGTCGTCCGCAAATTCCAGGACGTTCTTAACCGTCTGCGGCAGATCCTGATACGCGATTGCGATCGCGACTGGTCCGTTGAGTAACTCATCGGGCACGGCCATGCCGGACTGCTCAAGAGCAATCTTCAGCAGGGTGTTTTTGGTCACGACTAGGCTGGCGTTGTTCTCGCGCAGCCGTGCGCGCAGGGCTGCGAGCTGGTTCACGGTCATACCGCGATATTCGGTGACGACCATGCCGCGCGCGTTCTCGAGCATGGCAACGTACTTCTCAAGGATTTGTGTCTTGCGTTCCTTCGTGAGAGCCAAGTGCGCTTTCCTCCTTTCCTCCGGAATAATCCGCAGCGAAGGCCAGCACAAAAAACGGCCTCCGCACAAGAGCGAAGACCGTTCACATTTCAACACGAAATGCGACACCTGTAAAAGGCTCGGTTCGGGTCTTCACCTCGGCAGGGTGGCGGTTGCCTGATTAAGCCCACAGAGGGCGCCTGCTGTCTGCGGTAAAGCGCCAGTTTCCTGGCGGATGATGCGACAAGATGATACCAGTCACGCCCCGCGCCGTCAATGCCGAGTTCGGCTTCGTCGTGTGGCTTAGTGCCGCCCACGGAGCCGGTCGAGCTTGCGGCGGATGAACGCCCAGCGCGCTTCTTCCCACGCCTCTTTGATCGTTTCAGGCGGACTCTGCGTTTCGTGCCGGTCGGCGGGCGCGTAGCGGTTGGTGATGTACGCTCGCGTGATCGCATTGATCGGCTTCTCGCCGGTGGGGACTTCGCCCACCAGGTAGCGGCGACGTTCGTCAGGCGTAGCGGAGCGATCCAGCCGCAAACCGAGCCAGTTGGCGTAGATGCCGAGTCGCGCATAGGCACGCTCGACACCGTTCAGCCCGCCGAGGCCGCGATATTCGATGTACCAGATGACAAACAGCACCGCAAGCAACAGCAGAACGATCACCAGCGCGAAGATGCCAAGCGTGATCAGGATTGTACGCAGCACGTTGCTGCCGGGGTCCGCGTCTACCGGGGCCATGTCGGGCGGCGGCGTGGGCGTCGGGCTGGGTGTAGGTGTTGGCGTCGGCGTGGGCGTCGGCGGCACAAGCGGGTTGGCGGATTGGCTGGTAGGCGTCGCATTCGCGCCTGCATCCTGCGTTGGCATATCCGGCGTGGCAGTTGGCATGGGCGTGAAGGTCGGCGTGGGCATTGGCGTCACTGTCGGCAGCACCGCCTGCGGCACCTGATCGCCTTCACGGTCTAACGGCGCTTCGTCAGCCGTTGGCTCAAATTCCACCCAGCTATAGCCGGGGAAGTAGACTTCCACCCAGGTATGGGCGTCGCGCTCGCGCACCAGGAAAGCGTTGCGTTCCGGCTCCCATGATCCCTGCGCGAAGCCTGCGGCTAGCCGCGCGGGAATCCCTTGCGAGCGGAGCATCATCACCATCGCCGACGCATAGTAATTGCAGTAGCCCTCGCGCTCATCGAAGAGGAACCAGTCGATCGGGTCGTGTCCTTCAGGCGGGGCAGGGATCGCTTCATTGTACTGGATGTTGGTCCGCAGCCAACGCTCGATCGCTTTGGCGCGGTCGTACGGATTCTGCGCGCCCGCCGATGCGACGATCTGCGCGGCGAGATCGCGCACGCGAGGGGAGATGTCTTCAACACCCTGCAGATAGAGGTCGCGCACCCATGACGGGTAATCCGGGCTGGCCGCGCGTAGCTGGTCGGCGGTCGCCGTGCTGATCGATGAGGTGACCGTGTATGAATCGCCCCGGCGCAGCAACGACCGGGCGCGGATGATCGCCACATCGGTGGGCTCGTTGTTGTTGACGCACGCCTGGCTGGAACGATCTAGCACACAGTCTAGCTCCGCTTCGACTGGCAGCCCCATGCGGAGCGGTTGCGGCGCGCTGTAGACCATGTCAGACGCGCGCATTAAGAGGTCAAACGACTGCGTGACTTCGCGGCGCGCGTTGGGCTGCGTGGGCTCCAGATTCAGCTCTAGCCCAGACGCGTCGGTGAAGGCGCGGACCGTGCGCACATGGCTCCATTCCCACAAGGCCGCGTTGTAGCTCTCAAACACAGTGGAGCGCCAGTAATAGCGCGGGCCGAACGGCGCTTCAACGCTCAGCACGGGTTGATCGCCAAGCTGGATCGCGCCGCTGAGTTGCAGCCGGTCGCCGCCGTAATAGTCGGTAGTTGCGATTCCCTCGCCTTCCAGCGACGAGAACAGCCGGTTCCACACATCTGCAAGCTGCATCAGGCGGTCATCGGAGAACATCTCGCGCATCCGGTCGAGGCTGCGATTGTCGGCTCCGGCAGGGGCCAGCCATGCAAGCGCGACTATTGCGACCGCCAGGATGCCCCCCACCTGAAAGAACGTGCGCCGCACATGCTGCGGGAAGCTGACGCGATTGATATACCACTCGAACTCGCGGGCGTCGATGTGCGAGCGAATCAGCAGCAGGAGCGAGAGGATCACAAAGGCGATCATATAGCCGTCGAGCGAGCGATCACCCTGGTAATAGAACTGGTTCGTGACCAGCACCAGGCCCGCCGGGACGATCACGCGCCACACGCGGTCGATGCGGAAGACGTGCCACGCGGCGTTGTGCCCGAGGTACCAAAACAGGACGGACAGGAAGACGACAAACGCGACCTCATCGTTCGGCGGCTGGCGACCGGCCAGCGCCTCGTGAAGCCACGCGTTGAGCTGCTGCGCAAGAACGGCGACGCGCTCACGCGGGCCGCCCTGGTCGACCAGCACCACCGCACACACCGCGCCGACGCCGACGAGGCTGTATGTCGCGCTGAGGATGAGCGACAGAAGCTCTGAATAATGGCTGCGCGCCAGCAAAAAGCCAAAGCTCACCGCCACGACGCTGACAATCGCCAGCGCGTCGAGGCCGTTGGTCCACGCTGCCGCGCGTACCGCCAGCGCGGTAATGAGCATCAGCGCCCAGATCATCAGCAAGCTGCTGAAATCGCCACGCACAAAGACCGCGCGAAGCTGGCTGCGCAGACGCCGCCGGCGGCGGCCGGATGTCTTGGGCAGGCGAAACGGACGCGATTCGGTGGCGGCGGCCGGTTGTAGGTTCTGAGTCGTCATATGAGGCCAGGCCCGCTCAACATCTCAGGGGATATCTTCCTGTCAAAACGCTTCCCTAGTTACCATTACGTGACTGCGTTCCAATTGTAGGGGGTTTGTCCCTACTCGCCAAGAGGCAATCGTATTGTCCCTTGCTGCGCTTGGGCCTATAATCCGTCCCATGATACCCAAAAGTCGCGTACTCCTACTCACCGCTTTCCTGACGCTTGCGCTATTCACCGCCTGCGAGCCGCTTGCCCCTCAACAGACGCCCCAAGTGATCGTCGTCACCGACACGCCGGACGCCGGGCTGTCGGGGATTGAGGGCCTGCAGCTTGCCGCGCCTGACACGCCTCAGGCGGCTGCGCTGGCTGGCGCGCAGGTCAGCACGCCTGCCCCCACCGTGACGGCGACACCGGAGCCGACCGCCATACCCACGGCGACGCCATTCGTTTGCAATGAACCTGCGGGGCAGGTGGTTTCGGCCAGCTTCTATAGCGCCATTGTGGGCGATGACGTACCTTACCTCATGTATCAGCCACCATGTTTCTATGAGACGTGGCGGCGCTATCCGTACGTGGTGCTGATGCACGGCACGGGCTACGACGAGCAGATGTGGGTTGATCTGGGTGTGGCCGAAGTGCTTGATAAGGGGATCCGCACCGGCACGCTGCCACCAATGGTGCTGATTATGCCCGACGGCGCGATGCTGGCGGAGAGCAACGAGGCGCCCGTTGCGCAGTCATGGGAAGCGGTGATTCTCGACGAGTTGATCCCCATGCTGGAGAACTTTGAGACGGGCTATTGCCTGTGGGGCGCACGCGATGGGCGGGCAATCGGCGGGATTTCGCGCGGTGGCTTTTGGGCTTTCAGCATCGCCATGCGCCACACCGATCTCTTCTCGGCGCTGGGTGGGCACAGCCCGCACTTTGATCCAGACCACGTGGGCGATGACATCAACCCGCTGGCGCTGGCGTCCAGCACGGCGCTCTTGAAATCAGGGCTTCGCATCTGGATGGACAACGCGGCGACGGACCCTGTCAGCCCGATGGTCGAGCGCATGTCGGAGACGCTCAAGACGCGGGGCGTGCCGCATGAGTACGTTATTCACCCGACTGGCGCGCACGAAATGTCGTACTGGCTGGCGCACGTGCCAGAGTATCTGGCGTTTTATGGGCAAAGCTGGCCGCTGGACGTGCTGGAGCTTCCCTCGTGTGAGGACCCGATCCCCTCTGGCTAGGCCACGCTAGAAGATCGCGTTGATGATCGAGATCAGCCCGGCGAACGCGAGGATGGTCACGACGCCGATCACCGCCGCGAGGATTACGCAACCTTTGCGGCCGATCCGCGAGGCCAGCATGGCGCGCAACGCGATGCGGAGAAACGCGAGGAATCCGGCGGTCGCGGTGCCCGCTGTGATGGCGACCACATCATCCGCTTGCCCGGCGATCGGGATCACGTCGGGAATTGCGTCGATTGGGGAGACCGCGTAGAGCAGCGTGAGCACGATGATCGTGACAATACCGCCTGCGGTGCTCCAGTCGATGGCGCGGCGCGCGGTGAGGCTACCTTGCGGCTCGATCGCGCCACGCTTGGCGACCCGGCTGCCGTAGGTGGCGCGCCGCGGCTGGCTTACTTCGACGACATCGATCGCGTCATCATCGTCGTCGTATTCGGCGTCGTCATACGCATCGTACTCGTCTTCTTCGTCCTCAACTCCATGTGGAGCAGTCATCAGGAGCCCTCGCTGTCGTGCCGCGTGTTGGAACTGGCATCGTGAAAATTGGCATAGTAATGAGCGTAGCCTAAAATGCGCGCGTCTGGCAAGCGCTGACGCTACCGGGAAAGTCCGCTATAATCGGCGCAGCGCGTCCCATTGACCTGAAACCGGCCAGCGAGCCAGGAACGCATCTATGGAACTGTACGCAGTCTGGGATTTTGTGTCGCGCCGGTGGTGGCTGATCTTGGCGCCCGCGCTGGTGGTCGTCCTGCTGAGCCTGCCCGCGTTGCGGGATGCCCTCGCGCCGGAGGGCAGTTATGGCGTAGACATGCGGCTGACGGTTGCCGCGCCGCCGCAGCCGCCTACCGCACAGTCGACTACGCCTTACGAAGACACGGCGTATGTGCCCTGGCTGGCGTCGGAATACGTCGTGGTGAACATGCCCGCGTGGATTGCCAGCGATTCGTTTGCGGAGCAGGTGAGCGAGGTGCTGGGCGACGAAGGCACGACGATCCCTGCCAGCGAGTTGATCGGAGCGTTCGCCGCGGAAGGGCTGCGCAGCATTCTGTCGCTGCACGTCCGCTGGAGCGAACCGGATGAAATTATCCCGATGACGCAGGCGGCGATCACCGTGCTGCAAAACCGCAACCACCTGTATTTTCCGCAGTTTGGTGGCGAGCCTGTGACGGTGGTGGCGCTGGATGACATTCGCGTGCAGTCGCTGGCGCCGCCGATTACGCGGTTGCTGAACCCATTCGTACGCATCGCAGTAGGCTTGGCGGCGGGCGTGGGGCTGGCGGCGCTGGCAGAGTACCTTGACCGGACAGTGCGCACACCGGAAGAGGTTGAAGCATTGGGACTTGCGGTCCTGGCCGGGATCCCCCGTGAGGACCGCTAAACGCCGGACAAGCGGCGATTGATGGGCGGTTGCCTGATAACCGGCGTTGTTCGGCGCGGACTCCTGGTATAATGACGGCGGTTCTTCGCGCTGACACCGAGCACATAGGAACGGTTTCTGATGGATCTGACATACTATGCGCGGTTGCTGCTGCGCCGCGGCTGGATCATTTTGCTGGCTATGGCGATCACGGCAGGGGCGGCGTTTGCGCTGAGCAAGATGCAGACTCCTGTATACCGCGCGACGCAGCGCGTGCTGATGCAGCCCGCCCGCAATGACTTCGGCCTGACCGAAACGTTGCGGATTCTGCTGCGCAGTTGGGTGGTCTATCTCGACACGGAACAGCAAGCGCAAAACGCGATTGATCGCCTCAACCTCGATATGACGGCTGGCGAACTGCTCGGCTACAGCACGATCAGTTCGGACCCCACACAGCTCACCGTTCAGATCGACGTGGATATGCAAGATGGCCCGCTGGCGTCACGGATCGCGTATGAACTGGGCCTGCTGCTGAAGGAGTACCGCGACGAAGAGAACCGCGGCCTTGACCGGCAGGATCGCATTGAAGCGATTGTGCTCGATAGGGCGACCTATGGTTTGCACCGCCCACGCACCAGCGTCAACACCATGGCGGGCGGGTTGCTCGGCCTGCTGATCGGCGGCGCGGTGGTTTTTGCGCTGGAATATCTTGAGTCGAACGTGGTGCGCCGCAAAGAGGATGTCGAGCGGTTCCTCGAGTTGCCGGTGTTGGCCGCGATTCCTGCTGATGATGCGCGCTCGTGAGGTATGACGATGCCCAATCCGAACCTGATCACGCTGTCTGACCCGCGCTCCGCGACTGCCGAGGCGTACCGGACACTCCGCACAAACCTGATGTTTTCCAGCGTGGACCAGGCGATTCACGCGCTGGTGATGTCGTCCGCCGTGCCGGGCGAGGGAAAAAGCACCGCGGCGGCGAACCTCGCTGTGACGCTGGCGCAAGGCGGGCAGCGGACGATTCTGGTCGACTGCGATCTGCGCAAGCCGAGCCAGCACACGCTTTGGAATCTGCCAAACGAGCAGGGGCTGACGTCGGCGCTGCTGGAGACTTCGGCGCTGGAGCACCCGCCGCTACAGGCGACGGCCCTTGAGATGCTGCACATCCTCACCAGCGGCCCGCAGCCGCCTAACCCGGCGGATGTAATTGGCTCGCGGCGCATGGATGACCTGATCGCGACGTTGCGGTCGCAGGCGGATTACCTTGTGTTCGACGCGCCGCCGGTGCTGGCCGTGACGGATGCCTCGTTGCTGGCGCTGAAGACGGACGGCCTGCTGCTCGTGCTGCGCGCGGGCGCCTCCCGCCGGGACCAGACTGCCCGCGCCAAAGAGGAGCTTGAGCGGATCGGCGTGCCGCTGATCGGCGCGGTCTTGCTCGATGCCCCGCGGGACAGCGCGGTCGGCGCGTATTATTCCAGCTAGAGAGACAAGGGAGAATCTGAATTGAAGGGCTTAGTGCTAAGCGGCGGCAAAGGGACGCGGCTGTATCCCCTGACGTATACGCGCGCCAAGCAGTTGATCCCGGTGGCGAACAAGCCGATCCTGATGCGTGTGATCGAAGCGATCCGGGACGCGGGCATTAGCGAGATTGGTATCATCACCGGAGATACCGCGCCGGAGATCATGGACACGGTCGGTGATGGCTCGCGCTGGGGTGTCTCGGTGACTTATATCCCGCAGGATGCGCCGCTAGGGCTGGCGCACGCGGTGAAGATCGCGCAGGATTTCATCGGTGACGAGCGCTTCGTGATGTTCCTCGGTGACAACGTGATCCAGGGGGGTATTAGCCCGCTGATCGCGGATTTCGCCAACCATCCAGAGTGGAACAGCCAGATCGTGCTGACCGCGGTGCAGCGCCCGGAGCAGTACGGCGTCGCCCAACTGACATCGGACGGACGTGTCGCGCAGTTGATCGAGAAGCCCGCGCAGCCCCCATCTAATCTGGCGCTGGTCGGGATCTACATGTTCGACCACCACATTTTCGAGGCGACGGAGTAGATTCAGACATCGATTCGCGGAGAACAGGAGATCACCGACGCGATCCAGTGGTTGATCGATCACGGTTACACGGTCTATCCGCACATTCACAAGGGCTGGTGGATCGACACTGGCCGGCCCGACGATATGCTCACCGCCAACAGCCACGTGCTGGACGAGCTGCGCCCGGAGATTCTTGGCCATGTCGACAGCGGCTCCCAGGTCGATAGCCGCGTCACGATCGAGCGCGGCGCGCAGGTGATCAACAGCGTGGTGCGCGGCCCCGCGATCATCGGCGAAAACACGCGGGTCGTGAACAGCTATATCGGCCCCTTCACCAGCATTTACCACGATGTCGTGATCGAGAACAGTGAGATCGAGCGCAGCATCGTGCTGGAACACAGCGCGATCTGCAACATCCCGACGCGCCTGCAAGACAGCCTGATCGGGCGGCATGCGCAGGTTGGCGTGGGCGCCACGCGCCCGAAATCGATCAAGTTGCATCTGGGCGATCACAGCCGCCTGGAGCTGGTCTAGCGCGCTGATGATGACCTCTTTGCCTCGCAAACAGATCCGCCTGATCGTCGCCGATCTGGATGGTACACTGCTTGATTCCACGCATGAAGTCTCGCCGCGTACTGAGGCTGCGATCAAGGCGGCTCAGGCGCAAGGCGTGGACTTCACCGTGGCGACAGGCAAGACGTTCCCCTCGACCACTGCGCTTATCGAACGCTTTGACATCCATCTACCAGTGATCTGTGGCAATGGAACCAGCGTGCATAACACTGACGGTACGGTGCTGTACGAAGACCCGATCCCGCTTGATCTGGCGGTTGAGGCAGTGACGTTCGCCGCAGAGCACGGCATGACGCCGGTGGTGTACATTGAGGGTGGCCTGGTGGCGCCGGTGTGGGATGCGAACGTGGATGAGCTAGTCGAGCATCACGAGCCTGCGCCCGAGATCGCGCCGGATCTGGTTGCAGCGCTGCGCAACAGTCACCAGCCGCACAAGATCATTTTGATGAATCAGGACCTGGAGAAGGTGAGCGCGTTCCAGGACCTGCTGGAAGCGCGCTTCGCGGGATGGGGACAGGTGCTGCGCTCTGGCTTAGCCTCGGTGGTGGAGCTACTGCCACGCGGCGTCTCGAAGGCGACCGCGCTGCAGATCATCCTTGACCGTACCGGCTACACCGCAGACGAGACGATGACTTTTGGCGACAACTGCAACGATCTCGCGATGATCCGTTTGGCAGGCGTGGGCGTGGCAATGGGTAATTCTCCGCCGGACGTGCAGGACGGCGCGGACTTTGTTACGCGCAGCAATGACGAAGACGGCATCGCGCTGGCAATCGAGCGGTTTGTTCTGGCAAAGCAGGGCGTTCGCCGCTCCGCGAGGAGTAGTGACTGAGGAGCCAACTATGAAAAACATCCTGGTAACGGGCGGTGCGGGCTTTATTGGCAGCGCGTTTGTGCGGCGGATGGTCGAGAGGCACCCGGACTACACGCTGGTGGTGTTTGATAAGCTGACCTACGCGGGCAATCTCGACAATTTGCTGCCGGTCGCCCAGGCGCCGAACTATCGCTTTGAACGTGGCGACATCGCCGATCGCCCGGCGGTGCAGCGCGTGTGCGAGCAATACGCGATCGACGCCATCGTGAACTTCGCCGCCGAAACGCACGTTGACCGCTCGATCCTCGATCCGGACGCGTTCATCAATACGGATGTGGTCGGCGTGTACGTGCTGCTTGATGTCGCGCGCGAGCTCGGCATCCCGCGCGTGCATCTGGTCAGCACCGATGAGGTCTACGGCTCGATCGAGGATGGGTTCTTCCGCGAAGGCGATCTGCTGTTGCCGAACAGCCCCTACGCCGCCAGCAAGGCGAGTGGCGAGATGATGCTGCGCGCGTATCACGTCACGTATGGGCTGCACACAACGGTTACACGGGGCAGCAACACCTTCGGCCCGTACCAGTATCCGGAGAAGATCGCGCCGTTCTTCATCACCGAGGCGCTCGATGACCATCCCCTGCCGCTGTATGGTGACGGGATGCAGGTGCGCGATTGGCTGTATGTGGACGATCATGCCGACGCGATCGAGGCTGTGCTGGAGCGTGGCGCGCCCGGCGAGATCTACAACGTCGGTGGCGAGCACGAGCTACACAATATCGAGGTCACGCGTTTTATCCTTGAGGCGCTGAACAAGCCAGAGAGCCTGATCCGCTACGTCGAAGATCGCCCCGGCCATGATCGGCGCTATGCGCTGACAAACGACAAAATCAAGCGCGATCTTGGTTGGGAGCCGCAGCACACTTTTGAGGATGCCATGCGCCAGACGGTCGAATGGTACCGGCAGAACGAGTGGTGGTGGCGCAAGATCAAGACGGGCGAATACCTGGAATTCTACAAAGCGCAGTACGCAGAACGGCTGGCGAACGCCAAGAGCTAGCTGGCGATTCCTGACAGGCACCAAGCCGTGAGTGCGAAACCGCTCGCGGCTTTTTTGTGCGCTCAGGCGCGCGAGATTTGCTGCACCAGACTGCTGTCGTCGCGGACCGCGAGGCCCATCACCGCCTCGTTCGGGTAATGCGCGAGGTTCGGATACAGGCCAAGCACGAATCCGTCGAACTCGGTGCGCAGCAAACCGTTTCCTTCAATCGGGCGACCGAAGATATCCACCGCGCGTGCGACGACGTCGCCTCGCCGGACGCGCTGGCCGGGCTGCACCAGGTGGTGCACGATACACGATTGGCTGACACGCGGGTGCTGCATCCGCCGCACCGGATAGCCCAGATCAAGCACCGGCACTTCACGGATCGGCTCGTACGGCTCCGGCAGCATTTTCGCCCAGCGCATGACGTTGCGAATGCCTGCTGCCGCCGCGCGCACGTGCTTCACATTGACGATGCGCTGCCCGCCCAGCTCCACAGTCACCGCCGGGATGCGCGCCGTATTGAGCGCCGCGCCACTGACCGAGCGATGCAAGTGCAGCTTGAGATACTGCCCCGACACGTATTCATGCACGACCGTCAGCCCCATCGCGCGCAGCATGTCGCCGACTGTCTCTTGCAGCTTGCGCGCCACGCCTTTCTCGCGCCCATCGCGATAGAGAACCGGGTCGCGCAGCGCGAAAGGAATCGAGATCGCGCCGTAGTTGTGCAGGTCGATCAGGTAGTCTGCCGTGGCGGTGATGCGCTCAAACAGACCGGCATAGGCCATTTCCAGCGCCGACGGAAACGCAGTGTCGTTCTCATCCAGCGTGCCTGCCATCGCGGGAAAGAGCCGGTTCGGATCGCGCCCGTAGAGGTAATACGGGCTTCGTTCGTGGGTGCGCAGCCCTGCCGGGTTGAGCGTCGGCACCGCGACGATTGTTCCGTTGAGTTGGGCCACTAACTCCGGCGTGATCAACTGGTGGATGGTCGCCAGCCCGTCAAACTCGCCGCCATGTATGTTGCCCGTTATCCACAAGACCGGGTGCGGGCCGCTTTTCCCTTGCGCGATCACGATCGGAAACGCGTCCGAGCCACCGGTCGGCAGCGGAACCGCTTCAAACGTGCCGTAGGTGATGGCGCCAGGTTGGCTGCGAGCGGTTCCGATCTGGATCGAGGATGTCATTCGGTATTGAGTCCTTAAGCTCGCACGGCGGGGCTAGTTCTGGTCACGGGCAAGTGCGTTTGCAAGCTGCGCGCCGATCAACTCAAGCAGCTTGACGTGATGCTCCGAGATGGCGCGCGGCTCCGCACGGCAAACAAACAGAACGCCGAAATGGAGGCTTTTGCCGACCGGAATACACGCGCCTGATGCAAGCAGACCGCGTTCGATGAACAGGTGGTTGGGCGTGTCGCCCAGGCCCACGACGCGGCTCTGGCCGCTTTCTGCTACCCAGCCGAGCAGTGTGTTCCCCACTGGCACGGATGCGGGCGCCATGTCGCCAAGCTGAGGCGGGCCCACCTGTGAAGCCAGAGAGAGTGATGGTGGCGAAGTGGGCAGCAACTGGTAGAACGCGACGTAATCGTAGCCCATTTCGGCGATCGCATTGACCACCGCGCTCTGCTTGGCGTGGCTCGATCCGGCGCGGCGCAGATCCTTCGCGATTGAGCGGACGGGCGGCAGCATATCCGCGCGCAATGTTTCAAGCTGGCGCTCCTGCGCGAGCCGCTTGATCCGGCGCACCAGGTCACCATTCTCAAACGGCTGCGTGGTAACGTCGTCCGCGCGCCCGGCAGTGCTAAAATCCGCCTCAGCATCGACCAGTAGAATCATCAGGCGAGGGTATGACTGGCGCAGCTCGTTGATCAGCGCGTAAGCGTCGCACAACGCGCTATCGAGCACCAACACATCGGCGCACTGCTGCGACTGCGTCAGGAACGCACGCGCATCGTGATCGTGCGTGACAAGGCTGAGCTTGATCTGAGCATCCTGCGAAAGTACTGTGCGATAGCGCGAGAGCGCAGCAGGGGTTACTGCCGCCAGCACATGGATCAGGGACGATTCGGTCATATGAATCCGTTCTTGCGGAAAGAAGAACCCAAACGCTTCGATTATAGGGGGCGTGTGCCAGCCACGCCAGCGCGCATTTCTACGCGACAGGTGAAACAGGGAGTGGCATCAATCGTCAGGGCCGGGGGGGACCGAGGTGGCGCCGCGCGGATAGGGTCGGGCACCCAGACCAGACGAGGCCGACGCTGGGCTACGACCGCCGCGCAACAGCAGGGCCAGCGCGAACGCTACCGCTGCTACCGCCGCCCCAATTAGCTGCATTTCGTTGATAACTTCCATTGCAGCGGAGAGCGAGGCGTCGACCGCGGTTTGCACCATGTCGCTCGCTTCCTGCGCCTGGTACTGCGCCACCAGCTCATCGAAACGGCTTAGCGAGTAGATGGTGAGCGATGAGATCGCCAGCGTCATGCCGATCAAGCGCAGGTTAAGCACCAGCCCAGATGCGATTCCGCGCTCGTCCTCATGCACATCGTTCAAGGCGGCAGTGCTGATCGGAGAGATCGTCAGGCCAAGCCCGACCCCGATCAGAATCATGTGCCCGCCCATTGTCCAATAGGATGTGTCCGTATCCCACGACGTGCCGGTGAGCAAGAAGCCGACCATCGCCAATAGCAGCCCGATCGCGGTCGGCCAGCGATAGCCGAGGCGATCGCTCAGCCATCCGCCGGGGATCGCTACGAGCGCCATGGGAACGGTCAGGCCAGAGAGCAGCAGCCCTGCGGTGTACGCCGCCTCCTGAATTTGATCGCTGGTAGGCGAGTCGACGCGAAAATTGACCAGCAGCGGCGCGCTGACCAGCCCGATCGCCAGGCAGTAGCCGACGAGCAGATTCGTCACGGATGCTGCTGAGAAGTTGCGGCTGCGGAACAAACTCAGCCGAATAAGCGGCGAGCGGACCCGGGACTCCACCAATAAGAACAGCAGAAACGCAATCGCGCCGATGATCAAGAAGGTGACGTTCTGCCCGCCGCCTGCTTGTTCCAGTTCCTCAAAACTGCCGGCGGTGGTGGCGGCTTCGGCGTTGGTTCCCAGCCCGACATTCAGCCCGATCAGCGCAACGGCGATCAGCAGCGTGCCGAGGAAGTCAAAACGCCCGTGCGTGCGTTGTTGTGTGACGCCCTTCAACACCCACCACGCACCGATCAGCGCGATCAGGCTGATGGGGATGTTGAGGATGAACAGCGTTTCCCACGACGGCTTGCTAATGCTCAGCCCGATGTTCTGCGCGGCCTCGACGATCTTATCGCCTTGCTGGCCGAAGAAGCGCACCATCACGCCGCCGTAGAGATGCCCCAGCACCCAGCCGAGCGTATCCACTGCGCCGATCAGGCCGAGCGGTTTGGCGCGGCGCGCAGGTGGGAACATATCACCGACGAGTGCGAGTGTCACAGGGACCATCGCGCCCGCGCCGAATGCCTGGATCACGCGCCCGAAGATGACGAGGTACAGGTGGCGTTCTTCGAGGCGCGGCGGGCGTTGGTCAAGCACGACGTTATAGAAGCGCGCGATCCACCCGTTGATCAGCTCGCTGTCGTAGGCCGTTACGAGGTACGAGCCAACCATGAAGATCACAAGGCAGGTGATGTACACCATGCGTCGCCCGATCAAGTCTGACAGGCGGCCTGTGAACGTCATGCTGATCGCGTAAGCGAGCAGGTAGCCGCTGACGGCCCATGACGCCTGGTCCAGATATTCCTTGATCGGCAGATTCAGGCTCAGGATGACTTCAGGGAGCACCGCCGAGATGATCGTCAGATCCAGCGCGCCAATGAAGACTGGCAGGCTGACGATCAGCAGAATGAGCCACGGTGAATGCGCCGGGCTGGCGGCCTGATTGCGGGCGGACATAGGCTAGCCCTGCTCGCCCAATTCGGGTGTCGCGATCGTGACATCCTCGTTGTAGTCGAGGACGTTGATTGTCCAGCGGGTTGGCTCTACGTCTTCTTCTGTGCCGTTGGGCAGCGGCTCGTGCAGGATGAGGCGTTCCAGCCAGTGTCCGTCTACCAGGATGTAGAGGTCGAGCTTCATCTCGCCCTCACGCGTACCCATCAGCCCGAAGGTTAGCGAGTGGACATCTTGCGCGCCAATCGCGCCGGTCAGATGATAAACCGGCAGGCCGTCGAGATCGGTCTGCTCGACCATTTCCAGAGCGCGGACCTTTGACAGCGCGCTGGGGATACCCGTATCAGCCGCCATGAGGTCGGCGGGGGAGAATCCGCTGATGATTTGCTCCTGCACCCAGTTGCCCTGCGTCAAGAGATCGCTGCGCATATACTGATCCGCGCCGAGCGCCACCAACTCTGTCCGCGCGACAGCGTCGCCCACGCGGATATCAATCGACGCTCGAAGCTGGTCCGGCGTGACGTAGGTGCCACGTGCATACTCGAAAACGAGCGGGATCTCCTCGGAGAGAACCTCAGCGCCAACCCGAATGTAGACCGGCAGCCCACTCACGGAGATTTCGATGGCGAACGATGTCGCTGTCTGAATCTGGTTCGTTGCGTCTGTCAGCAGCGCGCGCGGAGAGGGCAGCGCAGTTGGCTCTGCTTCTTCGCTACCATTGCACGCACCCAGAACCATTGCCAACGCGACGACCGCAATCGCCAGCGCGACCAATCGAGTGAGATGCCGCATGAACGCTGTCTCCCGAATTGACGCAATCAGAGTTCCCTACACACTGTACGATAGAGTTATAACAAGCGTTGCGAAGTTACGGCGACATTCCATTTTGCGCTTGTTCGGTGGGATGCCGCCGCCCGGCCTACGATCGCGCGCTGGTGGGGTAGACGGTTGCGGTGGTGCGCGATCGTCCGAGGCTATCGATCACCGCCGCGGCGAGATCATAGCGCCCAAACGCAGGCATCAGGTAGACGCCTTGTGCGACTGGTTGGATAGCCTGCAACAGCTCCTGGGCGATCAGCACGCCTTCCTGCGGCGAGGCATCGCCCGCCGCCGCGATTCGCTCGCGGAGCAGCGCCGGAATCTCGATACCGGGCACCTCGTTGTGCAAAAAGGCTGCGTGCCGCGCGCCATAAAGCGGCAGGATGCCAACCAGGATCGGCAGCTCCAGTGGGCCGAACTGCGCGGCGTAAGCCTCGTGGAAGCGCTCGATCACTGTTGGATCAAAGACCGGCTGCGTCAGCGCGAAATCCGCGCCCGCCTCGATCTTCTTGCGCAGCAGCTTCACTTCGCGGTCCAGCGCGCGGGCGTTGATGTTCAGCGCGCAGCCGACGAGGAAGGTTGTCGGCAGGCCGATCGAGCCGCCCGCCTGATCGATGCCGGTGTTCAGGTTGCGCTTGATCAGGTGGATGAGCGCTGAGGGCGCGATGTCGTGCGTGTCAAATGAGTCCGGATAGTCTCCGATCACGGTCGGATCGCCCATGACGACGAAAACGTTGCGCACATCCAGCGCGTGCGCGGCGAGCAAGTCACCCTGGACGCGCAGCAGGTTCCGCCCGCGTGTCGGGAAGTGCAGCACTGTCTCGACGCTCACGTTCTGCTGGATCAGATGGCAGACCGCCCACGGGCTCATCCGCATCCGCGCCATCGGACTGTCCGAAACGTTGATGAAGTCGACACCTGCCTCGCGCAACAGCTCCGCCGAAGCGACCACCTTCTGCGCGCTGAAGCTGCGCGGCGGTGGCATCTCGACTGTCACGGCGAATTCACCGGCGGCGAGTTTGCGCGCCAGCGCTGTCGGCTGCTCTGGCTGTTCGTCCAGCGCTTCTTCGACCAGATCGCGCACGGAGAGCACGGCGGGCGCCTCACGCGCCGGATCGTCGAGCGCGCGGCGCATCGCCTGGATGTGTTCGGGTGTGGTGCCGCAGCATCCACCGACCAGGCAGGCCCCCGCTTCCTTGAACGCGAGCGCGTAGTCCCCAAAATAGTCGGGCGTGGCCGGGTACATCACGCGCCCGCCGACCATCTCCGGCCATCCGGCATTCGGCACGACCGAGAGCGGGACATCCGGCGCGGCGCGTTGCATCGCCTGCAGGATGCGCAGAAGCTGCGCCGGGCCGCCGCTACAATTGACGCCGATCACATCGACGCGCTGATCCGCCAGCGCCCGCGCGACCTGTGGCGGTGTGTCGCCCAGCGCGGTGCGGTTGTCACGGTTAAACGTCATCTGCGCCACGATGGGGATGTCCTGCCGGATGGCACGCGCCGCCTGAATCGCCCACGCGATCTCGTGCAGATCGGTGAACGTCTCGAACAAGAGCAGGTCAGCGCCCGCTTCGATCAGCGCGCCGGTTTGGATCGAGAACGCGTCACGCGCCTCTTCGGGTGTCAGGCGGCCAAACGGCGCCAGCCGCCGCCCCAGCGGGCCGACCGATCCGGCGATGTACACGTCGTCGCGCCCGGACGCCACGATCGCGCGGCGGACGATGTCCACCCCCGCCCGGTTGATGTCTGCGCAGCTATCTTGCAGGTCGCAAGCAGAGAGCTTCAGCACATTTGCGCTGAAGGTGTTGGTTTCAAGGATCTCCGCGCCTGC
>CAZVCM010000032.1:0-23520 GCA_964626105.1 uncultured Thermoflexus sp. | reverse complement strand
TCCCCGCCACCCACGCGCTGCCACGCGGCGCCGGGGATTCGCGGCGGATGGCAGGCGGCGCGGCGGGCTGCGCTTCGACCGACAGGACCGCGTCCACACGCGCGGCAGGTATATCACGCGTTGCGCCGGTGATCTGCCCTGGCCGGATCGCGCGCCCGCGCACCCAGTTGTACGCGA
This sequence comes from uncultured Thermoflexus sp., assembly GCA_964626105.1. Classification (GTDB taxonomy): domain Bacteria; phylum Chloroflexota; class Anaerolineae; order Aggregatilineales; family Aggregatilineaceae; genus DYGX01. The sequence continues at coordinate 23,343 of CAZVCM010000032.1, read as the reverse complement.
TGCTGAACACGCCCAGCCCGGTCATCGCGTACAGTGTCGGCAGGATCAGGTTGTACGCGATCGCCGGATCCAGCCCGATCAGCTTGACCGGCGCGCCGACCAGCACATAGCCGAAATAGTAGTAATTGATGTAGCCGCCCGAAAACCAGGGGTCAATCGGCGGGAAGACCGTGCTGCGCAGCACGCCATTGAAATACGCAAGGTCCATCGGCTTCTCGCCGCCAAGCCCGCTCTGCCACAGGTCCGGGTTGCCCAGCCGCACACCGAGGAACGCCAGGAACAGCGCGAGCGCCAGTGCTTCCATCAGCAGCAGATGCCGCGCGTTGGCGCGCACATACAGCCACAGCGACCAGCGCCGCCGCCACGCAACCACCAGCGCCAGCGCCGCCAGCGCGAGGATGATCGCCGCCAGCCCGCTCCGCGACCACGCGTGCAGCCCCACTGAGCCGCCCACCCACGCGGTCCACGAGACCAGCAGCCACGCCGTGATACGCGCCGCCGGGAAGGCTCGATCCGCCAGCGCGGGGAACGCCGCGAACAGCAGCGGCCACACCAGCCAGCCCACCAGCGTGATCGCCAGCCACCAGACGATCACCGCAGCGACCTGACTCTGGTTGATCAACCCGTCGAGATCGAACAGCGCGCGCCACGTGCCACCCGCTCGCTGAACATCCCACTGCTCGGCGGTGAACTGGAGCAGCGTCGGCGTCTGCGTCGCCTGCATCGCGTCCCACACAAACTGGCCGACCGGCTCGGTATCGGGCGTGTAACCGGGGATCGCAGCCGTCACCGGGCGGCGCGAGACGCTGTTGAGAATCGCGGCGGTGTTCTCCGGCGAATACGCGTCCGTCTTGCGGAAGACCAGCACCGCCGGGTGATCGTACACGTGATACGCTTCCTCGGCTTCCCAGTGCTCGTTCACCCACGCCGGAAGGTTGTCGGTCGGCAGCGTCTGATCGGGGATCGTGACCGGGCCGAGGCTCGGATACGACTCGAACGTTTTGACCAGCTCAAAGCCGAGCCGCCCGTCAAACAGCGCTTCAAAGTACGCCATCGTCATCGGCCAACGCATGGGGATGCGGCTCAGCGAATCGTAGAAGCGGTTGCTGGTGATGACGAGGTAATCGGCCTGATCGAGCGCGTTCGTCATCGCGGCGAATTTTTGATCGTTGTCCTCGGCCACCAGCCAGAGCTTCAGGCCCTGGTAATGCGCGCCGTACATGCTGATCGAGGCGCAGTTGTACGACGACAGACCTGAGGGCAAATCGTCCGCGTAGACGACATCATCCGGCAGCGGGCACACCGGCCAGGGCACCGGGTCGTCCCAATCGCCTTCCCACGCGACCACCGGGCCGGACGTGTAAACCGGGTCCTCGGCTTCGATCACCAGCGTCGCAAGCTGCTGCGTGCCCGTCTCGTCCACCTTCTGCACGGGCAGCGGCGGGTCAAACGTCAGCGTCACCGGCGGGCCGAGCGGGTCCGCCCCGGCGTTGAAGTCCTGCGACACGGTCGTGGTGCGCGTCTCGCCATCGGGGCCGATCAGCGTGAAATGCACCGTCTCGACAGCATCATCCGCCAGCGGATCGCCCAGGTGCGGGATCTCAATCGTCTCGATCACGCCGTCAATCGGGATCATAAACTGGACGCGATCACTGCCGCCGGGCGTCCAATGTGTCGGCTCGGCGGGGATGTCGTTGCCGTGCCCGGTAAGGATCGGCGTTACGTCGAAATTGAGGTCCAGGCCGCTCACCGTTTCGTCCAGCGCCGCCTGCACGCCGATCGTGACCATACTCGGCGCGGAAACTTCCCCCGCCACACCACCGATCACCGTGATTGGGCCGCCTTCCAGCGCCGTGATCTCCAGCGAATACGGCTGCCTTAGCGCGTCGGCGTCCTGCGTCGGAGTGAGCGTCACCGCTTCCTCGACCTCGATCCGGTACGACGTGCCATAAGGCGAGTCAGCGCCGGAAAAGTCCTGCTGAAGCGCACCTTCCCATTCCAACTGGCGGCCCGCCGACGGATCGTTGCGCCACAGCCGGACGCGCAACACCTCGTCATCCGCGTCGTCCGCCGGATCAAGCACGTGATGGAATGTCAGCGAAAAGACATCGACCTCGGCAGGCACGCTGAAAGGCACCTGCGCGGAGTCGCCATCGTCCAGGCGCAGCACGCGCGGCGGCGGCGCGACCTGCCCGCGCCCGATGTTCACCATCTTCCGCAGGCCGTCGCCCTCGATCCACACGCCAAAATCGCCCGGCACGTACTCCTGGAACCAGCGCGAGGCCGCGACGCGCGTCAACTGCCGCCGGTGAATATTATGGAAGCCGAAGCCGAACAGCGCCGTGTAGCCGTAGACGATCGCCAGTAGCGCGATCGCGCCTGCCAGCGCCCAGCGCCGCGTCATACGTGGGTCGCTCCGGCGCGCGCGCCACGCCGCGACTACCAGCCCGATCAGCGCCCAGGCGGCGAACAGCGCCAGCGGCGGATAGATCGGCAGGAAATAGCGCATGGTCGTCACCCAGCGCCCGCCCAGCCACGCGAAGATGACCAGCACCCAGGCGAACGGGATCAGGTGGCGCGTCCATTGCGGGCGGGCGCGCGCGATCCCTGCCCCGGCCCACGCCCACGCGCCCCACGCGATCAATCCTAGCGGCAGGCCGAAGCCCCACAACACGATATTGCGCCAGGGGAACAGATACGGCGTGCGGTTGGCCCACTGGTGGTTCGGCGGCGCGTCCCACTCGCCCGAGGTCAGCGTGGCGGATTCGCGAATATCTTCCAGCCAGCCCGGGTTCAGGCGTAGGCCCCAGATCTCCGGCCCGAGGAAGGCGTGCGGCTGCAACAGGCGAAACACGACCATCGAGATCACCGCCGCCGCCATCACGCCGCTGAGCGCGTGCGCCACAATCTGCGAGCGCTGCGTGCGGTCCACGGCGCGATCGAGCGCAGGCAGCAAGCGAATCAGCGCCGCGAGGACGATGATCCCCGCCAGCGGCGCGACGTTGACGCGGCTGGCAACCGACGCGCCGAGCGCCACGCCGAACAGCGCGTAATCCGCCAGTCCGCTCACGTCCACGATCAGCAGCACTACGCCGCCAATCGCCACCAGCAGCGCAGCCCAGGGCGCGATCGCGTCCAGCAGCAGCGCCACCATCAGCCCCAGCCACAGCGCGCCGAGCAACCCGCCAATCCACGCGGGGCGGAGCGCCCGCTCGCCCGCGCGGCGCGGGCGGCTGAGCACGTCTGCGATCAGCGCCATCACCGCCGCCGCCAGCCCGTAGAACAGCGCGGCAAGGCCCAGCGACTGCATCCCGCCTGCCAGCGGGAACGGGCGCGGCGCGACCAAGTCCAGCGCAGTCACGGCGATCAGGTACACCAGCGCCGCGATCGCGCCTGACGCGACCAGCAAGGGCCGCCTGAAATTCGGCGGTGCGAGCGATCGCAACACCGCGACGATCACCAGCACCACCAGGAACACGCCACCGAGCAACAGCGCGCCAAGCGCCGGGCGTTGCCAGTACGCGGCTTCCCAGATCACGGCTCCGCCCCACAGCGCCAGATAGGCCAGCGACGGCGCGCCACGCAGCGCGCTCGCGCCGTCCAGCGCGCGGACTGCAAAATAGAGCGCCAGCGTCACCCAGAGCGTGGTGAAGGTATCGACCGTCCAGAAATGTGACTGCTGCAAGGGAAACGCCGCCACCGCATAGAACCCGGCGGCGAGCAACCCGGTCCAGCGCCCGTAGAGCCGCCGCCCCAGCAAAAACAGCACGAGGATCGTCAGCCAGTCGGCAGCGGCGGCGACGCTCCGCCCGATGAACTGGATACCGGAATAGGTCTGCCAGTGGGTCGTGATGCGGTGATCGGCGGCAGCGTCCGGGTCGAACGTTTCAAGGAAGCTGTGCACATCGCGCGACAACTGCGAGCGCGCCGCGCCCGCGAAATGCACCGTGAACAGCGGAAACTCGCCGTAGACGTACAGCCCTTTGCCGAGGTTGTTCGGGTTGAGCGGGGAGCAGTCCGCGTCGAAATAGCCGCCGCGCCCGGCCTGTTGCAGCCCATCCAGGCTCGCCGCCGGGTCGTCGCTGTCCGCTTGCGGCGCGGGCGCCGGATAGCGCGCCTCACAGCGGAGACGGTGCGCCTCGGCGGCCTCGGGCGTGGGATCGGTGAACTGGAGCGATCCGTTCAGCAGGCTAGCGACATCGGTCAAGAAGCGCTCGTCCGGGTGCAGATGCGTGAAATCATCCCAGTTCTGCCCGTCAAAGCGGAGCCACGCGCCCGCCGCCAGGATCACGACCAGCAACGCGTAAAACAGCGCGTCGATGCGCCGGATGTTCAGCGCATAGCTGCGCCGCGAGAAGACCACCTCGTCGATCGCGTCATGCTCTGGGGCGGGTGTCTCCACCGCCAGAGCGTCATCAACCGGCTGGGGAATGTCAGAAGGCGACCGTGTCTCTGCCAAAGCCTCGTTCCATTACGTCGTACAAATCACCACCCGGCGCGCCGTCCTACGCTAGCCGATCCGCCGATCCCCGTCAAGGGGGCATTGTGGATGATACACACGCGGCGCGTGGTTACCTCACTCGCCAGCAGCAGCGGCAGGTGGGGCGCGATAGATCAGGAACTCTCCACCCTGCGGGCCGGTTACCGTCTCATACTGGTACACATAGCGCTCGATTGCCCCGCCTGGAAACGCCTCTTCCAGATAGTCGACTGTCGCAGCATCCTGCGGATGCACCATCACGAACAGCGAGCGTGCGGGGTCATATTCGTAGGGCGTGCCCTCGTTCGCCGCGATCTTGGGGAGCATTTCCTCACGCGTGACCAGTCCATTCGGCCAGCGCAGATCGCCCGCGACCGTGCCCAGAATGCGGTGGTCGAGCCAGTGCGGGTACGCGACCATAAACGCGTTGCCATAGCTGCCTTCGCCCTGCGAAAACGCCTTCATCGGCGCAGCGATGGCGTGATAGGGCTTCCAGCTCTGGCTGTAGCTGAGACGGTAGTCCGTGAAAAAGTGTTCCCAGTTCGGGCGGATCGCGACGGCGAGCAACAGCCCGATCGCGACCGCACCTGCCAGCGCCCCGGCGCGCGCCCGCACGCGCGTCACCGGCGCGCCTGCCAGCCCCGCGCCCAGCGCGCCGACCGGCAGCGCCGCCAGCAGAAAAGCGGCCGGGATCGTGCCGCTCGATCGCGTGAAGCTCGGGTTCTCGATGGTATACGACAGCGTCAGCGCCGAGGGCAACAACATAATCAGCAGCGCCGCCGGGATCAGCCAGTCGACCGGGTCGCGCCGCCGCACCAGCCGGATCGCCCACAGCGCCAGCCCCAGGATCAGCAGCCCGCCGCTCAGCCCGTCGAGCGCAGGACGCGAGTGCGCGTTGTTGATCCACGCGCTGTCCCCTTCCCAGTGCGCCATGCGCAGCGCGTCCGCGAAGTTCTCCGCTAGCACGTCGCGCCGCGCCCATATGTGCTCGACCTGCTCGGTAATGCCGGGCTCGTACGCGACCGCGATCCCCGTCTCCGGATCGACGCGCCAGAACGCCTCTTCGCCGAACATGCGCCCGCGCGTGCGGTTCCAGAACTCGTCCGGGTGAAGCGTGCTGTAACGGTACATCGGCACAAACAGCGCCAGCGCGACAACCGCCGCCGCCAGCAGCCCGCCACCATAGCGCAGCACCGGGCTATGCGGGCGCGCCCGCGCAGCCAGCGCGACGACCGCCAGCCAAAGCATCGCAGCCAGCACAATCCCCGCACGCAACTGCTCGCCAAGCGCGCGCAGGTTGTCGCGCGCGCTCTGCGCCAGCCAATCGGTGGCGGCGTAATACGCGAGTAGCGGCACGATCACCGCCAGCGCCAGCCCGCACGCCTCGGCCACCGCGCCCGGCAGGTCGCGCCAATGCCGGATCGCACCGATCATTGCCAGCGCCACGCCGATCACGGCCAGCGCCGGTAACATCCGGTTCGCCTGATAGAAATACACGCCCGCCCCGAGCGCCAGCCCCAGCGCGACGAAATCGCGTATCTTCCCGCCCCGCATCGCCCGCGCCAGGAAGCCGATCACCAACGCCGTCGTCAGCGGGGTGAGCACGATCCGCAAGCCGAGCCGCGAGAGCATCACATGCCACGCGCTGATCGCCACCAGACCGGCCAGCGCCAGCCCGACCCAATGCCCCAGCTGCCGGGCGCGCGGTGTGGCCGTGCCGATTACCTGCCGCGCCATCCACCACAGCGCCGGAAGCGTGACAATCCCTTCGATCGCGCTTGCCAGCTTCAGCGCGCGGAAGTTGAAGCCCACGCCCAGCACATCCGCCACAAGCGCGACCGCCCACATCTGAAAGCCCTCGCGCCCGCCGTTGTTCGGGAAGAACACCGCCGCGTGCCCCTCACTGACGCGCAGCGCGTCAAGCAGCTTTTCAATATGGTCGCTGGTCATCTCCGGCGGCGTCGAGTCGAGGTCGTGCAGGCGGAAGTACGCGCCGAGCGCCGTAATCGCGACCAGCGCCACCGCGACCGCCAGCCCGTCCGACCGCCGCCACCAGTGGCGCGCCCGCCGCGCGCGTTCCGGCGCTGTGCGCCGCCGCCAGTTCGGCCAGTCGATCAAAAGAATCCCCGCCCACAGCGCGACCGACACCGCCCACACCAACACGCCGCCCGCCGTCAGCACCACGTCAAGCGGCGTGCCATCGGCGGCGCGGAGCGTGTTCTCGTGCCACGCCAGCCATGAAAAGACCAGCGCAACCAGCGCGAACCCCAATGCGGGGGTGTGTGCGTGGAGCCAGCTTGCGCGAGGCGCGCGCGGTGGCGGCTCCGGCTCGGCAGACGCAGGCAGCGCGACCATCGAGCGCACGCGGAAAATCACCTCGCCCGACGCGTCTTCGCCCTCGATATCCGGCTCTGACAGAAGCGAGCCCCCGCGCAGCGCGCGCACCCGGCGCGCCCACGTCCCGCGGGCGGCGTAGAATTCCACACCGATCACCAGCGCCGCCGCCAGCCCGAACCACCAGAACGCGCCGTTTGTGCGGCCCGCCCCATGCGCCGCCGGATCGATCGCCGCAGCGTGAAGCTGCGCGCCGCCGACCAGCGCCAGCAGAATCGCGGTCGCCAGCGCGCCCAGCCGCAGCCAGATCGCCGGATCGCGGGGCTCAGGGGGTGTGGCGTCGGGAATGTCGGGTGCGTCGTCGGACACCGGGGCTTCAGCGACAGGATCAAGCGGCTCGTCGGGCGGCTCGTCAGGCGGTTCGTCGGGCGGCGTCCGTTCGATCTTCCGCACAGGCGCAGCCCGGACCGCCTGCGGATCATCCCGCAACACGTCCCACAGCAGCCGCGCGGTCTGGGCTGGACGCCAGAACAGGTACGCCAGCGCCTCGCTCAGCCGCAAATCTTCGAAGACCACCGCCGGAGTAGAAGGCTCTGAGGGCGCGCTGTCCGCTTGAACAGGCGCCGCCTCTGCCGCCTCGCTCTCGGGCACGCGATCGTCCGGCTGTGGCTCAGGTACGTGCTCGTCCATCCGCTCTCTACTCAAAAGTCCTCGCCCGCGCCGCGCTCAGCCGGCGCGTTCCACACGCACCGGACCCAGCCCAACCTGCCGGTCCTTCGAGCCATCAGGAAACTGCGCGGGAACCGTCTCCATCGGCCGGTCGACATCCGCAAATGCCTGCAGGCTAATGTACCAGTCACCGCCGGGAGCCGCCTCGGGCAGCGGCACGCGCACGCTGTCGGTCAGCGTTTCGCCCGGGCGCCAGCACGTCGTCGGGTAGCGCGTGTCATGCGGCTGCCAAACGACCGCCTGCCCTGTCGCACCGTCCGGCGACACGGGTAGCGCGGCGAAGAAATAGGGTGTCGTCATCTGGCGCTCGCTACGCCAGTTCAGGCGCAGCACAATCGCGTCGCGCTCGGTCTCGGCAGACCAGCCCACCAGCCGGAAGCCCGGCTCAAAGTGCGCATCGGCTGCGGCGGTGGCGGGCAGCAGCGGTGGAGTCTCCGGGTGCGGCGTGATATCGGGCGCGCCCATCACCAGCCACGCGCTGACCAGCGCCACCAGCAGCACAATCTGCGCCGCCCACAGACCGCGCCAGGCCCACACCCGCGCCGCCGGATCGCGCTGTCGGGCAATCCACTGCCCCGCGCTTAGGAGCGCGAACGGCGTCAGGAACAGCCACACGCGCCCGGTTTCGCCGCGCGCCGTCCCGCTGAGCAGCAGCAGCGCCAGCGTCCCGAATACCGCGAGCGGCAGCACATCCTCGCCGCGCCGCCAGCGCGCCAGCGCCATCAGCCCCAGCGTGACGATCGGTAGCCCACCGAGCAGCGCCCATTCCCAGGCGTGCAGCCACAGCCACGGCCCATATGGTCGATCCAGCGCCAGATGACGGTCGAACGCCACGCGCAGCATCTCGTCGGGCGCGCTGCCGGTCAGCAGCCAGAACAGCGCCCACGGCAGCGCCAGCCCCAATGCGAACCACACCCCGATGCGCACGGGGAACCACGCCGGGCGCGCCTGCCGCTCGTTAAGCCAGTGGCGCAACAGCGCATACAACCCGAACAGCAACAGGACCGGCGCCATCGAGAAATTGGCGAAGGTCAGCAGGCCGCTCAGCACGCCCGCGCCGATCCACCAGCCTGCGCCGCGCTGCGCCGCGTACCCGCGCAGCAGCAGCCAGAACGCCACCACGCTCAGCGCGGGATAGGCGGTGTTCCATGACCCGGCGAACATGATCACCGCCGGAACCAACGCCCACAGAGGCGCGAGGCGCAGCGCATCCAGCCGCAGCCGCCGCGCAACCGCCGCCAGCGGCAGCACGGTGAGCGCCGCCCAGACCGGCATCAGCAACCCAACGCTCGCCGCCGACCACTCCCCCGCCGAGAACTGAAGTAACGTCGTGTTGTCGCATTGCAGCGGCACCATCGCCCGCTGTACAGCCTCAGCAACGGGCGGCACCTGCTCGAACAGCCAGCCCGCGCCTGCGTAGACCACCGGCAGCCCCGGCGGGCTCAGCGCGACGTGTTGGCTCAACTCCCGATAGTCTACCATCACTGCGGGCCAGTCGCGCCACGCCTCGCCTGACCAGTCGATCAGTCCGGCGGCGGTGTATGGCCCGGTCGCCGTCAGGGAGACGGTGCGGTAATAGATTTCGTGCAGCGGGTTCCCGGCGCGGACCCACGTCGCCAGCAGCGAGAGCGCGATCACCCCCGCCACTGCCCACGCCACCAACGCCTGCGCCCGCTCGGACCGGATCAGCCACGCCGCGCCGACCACGTACGCGGCCACGCCCGCCGCCATCGCCAGCGCGCGTCCGATTCCGACCGGCTCGTACGGCCACTGCCAGTGAAATATCTCGCCGCCGCGCAGAAACGGGATCACGTCCAGCGCCAGGATCGCGGCCAGCGCCGCGCATACGGCAACCAGCAGCGGCATACCCCGGCTTGCCCGGTCGGGCTGCGGCCTCATGGCGCCGCCTTGCGCGCTTTGAGGGCGAGGTTCACCGTGCTGCGGCCCGGCGGCTCGTCCAGCTTGTTCGGGCGGTCGAACCAGTTGAGCACCGCGACGCCCAGGTTAATCGGGTTGAACCAACTCCCATCGTTGCGCTCGAAGCCAGTCCGGTCGGCGGCATCGGCCATTTTGCGCGGCATCACGCCGGATTCCAGCAGCGGCTTGCCGAGCCCGTACACCAGATTGTGAATGAACGGGAAACTGAAGTGCGTGAACGCGCGCTCTGCCGTGACCTCAAAACCCGCCTGCTCTGCCGCCGCGCGAAGCTGCTGGCGCGTGTAGAGCCGCGTATGGCCCGCCCAGATGCCCGCTAGCGGACCGCGCCGGATCTTGGTGTGGAACAGCGTTTCCAGCGTCTTGTTGATCGGGTCCCACAGCAACGGGTAATTGGCGTTTGGCACCGTGATCGCGACCACCCCACCCGGCTTCAGCACGCGGCGCACCTCGCGCAGCCCGGCGACGTCGTCGTCAATGTGCTCCAGAATCTCGGACAGGATCACGCCGTCGAACCAGTTGTCGGGAAACGGCAGCGCGTAGATGTTGCCACGCGTCAGCGTAATCCCCGGCAGATGCCCGACATTGCGCTGCGCCTTGCGGATGATCTCGTCATCCAGTTCCAGCCCGACCAACTCGCACCGGCTGACATGCCGGTACATATTCAGGTAGAAACCTCGCCCGCATGCGCAGTCGAGAATGCGCATATCGTCGTGCGGCGGAATCCACTCGAAGATCGTTTGCACCCGCTTCTTGAAAGCCATGTCGGCCTCGTTGCGGGTCATGTGGGCGATTGTCTGTGCGTCTACCATGGCGTGCCGCTCAGCCCCCGTCCCATCACTCTGCGCGGCCCCAGGCGGCGCGGCGCAGATGCTTTTCATAACGATTAACCGTCTCGTCCAGATTAAACAACCGCTCGATCTCGGCGCGCGGCTTGACGATCTCGTCACGGTGCGCCAGCACGTCGATCACCGCCTCGCCGAACGCGCGCCAGTTCCCGCGCGGGACGATCCGCCCCATCTCGCTGACCGTCACCGGCACGCGCCCGCCGGGTGTGTCGGTCATGACCACCGGTGTGCCACACAGCATCGCCTCGACCTGCACCAGCGCGAAGCATTCCGTGTCGCTCGGCAGCGCTATCACATCGCACGCCGCGTAAAAGTTCGCCATCGCCTGCATGCTGTTCAGCGGACCGAGAAAGATCAACTGGTCCTCATAACGCTGGATCAGCGCCTGCGACCGCTCCCACGTGTCCTCATAGCGGATGTCGTATTCGCCCGCGAAGACCACACGCGCATCAGGATACGCGCGGTTGATCACTTCCAGTGCGCGGATCAGCAGGTCGGGCCGCTTCTCCTGCACGAACCGCCCGGCGTAGCCGATCACTGGGCCGCTGTCCTTCTGCCAGCGCTCGCGCAGCTCCGCCACGCGCTCCGGCTGCGGATCGGGCACCTCAATCGGCGGATAGATCACCGAAACGCGGTCGCGGAACGGCTTGAGATAGTAGCTGTGGTCGGCGTAATCATGACTATATGCAATCAGCCGCGCCGCACGCCGCGCCATGAACGCGTAATTCTGAAACGTAAACCAGCGCACGAAGCGGTTGAACAGGCCCGGCGGCAGGATCAGGTCCCCATGATGCGTGGCGATGAACTGCTTGCCCGCCAGCCGCGTGAGGACGGCCATCAGCGCGGTTTCGAGCATTGGCGTGTGCAGCCACACGACATCATGCAGCCGGATCAGCCCCCACGCCGCCCAGGGATAGGCGGGCATGACCATCCCCCGGCTGACGCGCAGCGGCGCCCACAGCCGCACCAGGCGCACGCCGTTGATCGTCTCGTCGCGCGGCAGGTCGATCATATGGCGCGCGGTCAGGATCGTGACCTCATGCCCGCGCTGGACCAACTGCTCGGCCACACGCTGGACGTGAATCGGCACGCCGGTGCGGTGCGGCAGGTAGTATTGCAGCGCGATCAGGATTTTCAGCGGCTTGTCGTCCGGGATCTGCTCAGGTGAAAAGGAAATCATACTCACTCAATCTGCGTACAGGCCGCGATCAGTTCAGCGGCGCGTCGATTTCCGGCACGGCAGGCGTCTCGCGCCGCGCGCCAAGCGCCCGAGCTGCGCGCGTAACATCGCCCAGGCTGACGTTTTCCGCCCACAGGCCGGCCAGCCCCATCAGGATATAGGTCGCCAGGTTAACCACATGCAGCAGCAACGCAAACGCCACCGCCGGGGCATCCGTCGCGCTCTCCACCAGCCCTGCGCCCGCCAGCCCGAAGACGACCGCCGCCTCGAACGGGCCGAGGTTGCCCGGCACAGCGGGCACCGCGATCGCGAACGACGCCAGCGCGATCATCGCCATCGACGCCGCCCACGTCGGCTCGTCGAAGATCGCGAACATCATCACATAGCCCGCGATCACTGACATCGCCCAAGCTGCCACCGTCCAGCCGACCGCTTGCAGCGCCAGGCGTGGCGACCCCAGCGGAACCACACCCGCCAGCACTTCGTCCAGCCAATCGTGCACCTTCTCGCGGCGCAGCAGTGGAACGACGCGTCCCAGCCCGTCCAGCAGGCGGTGCGCCCAGGCAGGCCGCCGCGCGAACACCGCCAGCACGATCACCCCGACTACCGCGCCCACGCCCAGCGCCGCGCCCATCAGCCCGATCTCCAGCCCGACGGGCAGCGCGAGCAGCGTCAGCCCGATCAGCCCGAAGACCGCCAGCGTGTCCAGCAGGCGCTCGACCACGATCGTGCTCAGCGACGTCAGCACCGGGACCGGCGGTTCGGTCCGCGCCGCGAGCACCGCGCGTGCCAGTTCGCCTACGCGCAGCGGCAGCACGCCGTTGATGAAGTAGCTCACGTTCAGAATATGGAAACTGTGCCGCAGCGCAAGCCGCCCGTTCAGCAGCACGCGCCAGCGCACGCCGCGCAGCCACAGCCCTACTACCGAGAGCGCCATGCACGGCAGCACCGCCCAATAGCGAGCGTCTAGCAGTTCGTCGCGCACGCCCGTGAGGTCGCGGCGCAACAGCAGCGCGAGCGCGACCACGCTCACCACCAGGCCAAGGACAATGCTAGACCAGCGCTTTTTCATGCGGAAGGATTCTGCTCACACGATGGCACGGCGCGCCATTATAGCCGCAATCCAGCGGCACGCCATTCTGAATATACACGGTCCTCTGGCGAAATCCCCATGCGGCGCAGTAGGGCGAGCGTAGTTTTTCCATGCGAGGCGCGGCGCGCGAGCGTCATGTAGGACCTCAGAACTAGGCGTATGATGAGTGTAAGATGCGTGTTATCGCCACGGGAGGCCGAAACATGTTGTATAACACCAGATCGATTACAGCGTACCGGGTCATCCTGGTGGCGCTGGTGCTTGCGCTGGGGGTCAGCCTGGCGCCGAGCCGCGAGGCTCAGGCTGCCGGGTGGACCGACGTGCTCGTCACCTGCTCGTCGGATGACGTCAAAACCGAGCCCGACATTTACGCGCAGACCATCGGCACCTATTATCGCAACCAGACCGTGACCGTCACCGGCGCGCGCAGTGCCGATGGCATCTTTGCGCAGGTCGTCCTGCCGGATGGGCGGTTTGGTTGGATGAAGGTCGTCTGCGTCGCCGGGACGCCCGAGCAATCCGAGCAATCTCCGCCGCCTATTCATCCAGTGGGTGCCATCCCCGCCTATGTCCGTGTCAACACGGGCGCGCTGAACGTCCGAAGCGGGCCGGGCTGGTGGTATCCGATCCTCACCAAGTTCTTCCGTGGCACGCTGCTGCCGCTCGGCCAGTTCCGGAACGCCGACGCCTCGTGGGTGCAGGTCGTGATCCCGGGCGGCCAGACTGGCTGGGTGAACACTAGCTACGTGACCTCTGGCAAACCGATCAGTAGCCTGCCGGTCCAGGGCGCGCCCGCCACGACGACCGTCTTCGTCGGCTCCGGCGCGACGATCTTCAGCGGCCCAAGCTGGTTCCACGCGGTGCTGACCAGCTACCCGCATGGCACCACGCTGACGCTCGGCACCTATCGCAGCGCCGATAATCAGTGGGTGCAGGTTGTTCTGCCGGACGGGCGGACCGGCTGGACCTACACCGGCTTCCTTCTGACAGACTACCCGATCCACACGCTGCCGATTTTCGGCGGGACGACTCCACCGCCGCCGCCACCGCCACCGACGCAGCCGCCCGCACAGCGGACGCACGTCGTCCAGGCGGGCGAGAACCTCTACCGGATCGGACTGCGCTATGGCGTGCAGTGGCCGAATATCGCCGCCGCGAACGGAATCGCATTCCCATACCGGATCTACGCCGGGCAAGTGCTGACTATCCCTTAGTCTCCATGCCGGGGCGCGGCGCCTCATAGACTTGACGGGGCGCCGCGTCCCACGTATAATAACGAGCGACTCGCGGGTATAGTTCAGTGGTAGAACGTCACCTTCCCAAGGTGAATGTCAGGGGTTCGAATCCCCTTACCCGCTCCTGCAGGCATTCCGGGTGTGTGGAATGCCTTTTTGTTGCATGGCCCGCGCGCTGCGCAGCCGCCTCAAGGAGCCACCTGTGCCGCTGACTCCCGCCTCACTTCCCCCCGCGCTCGAAATTGTCTGCGACGGCGCGCCCGGACGCCTCAACGAAGATGCCTGGCTCGTGATGCAGTCCGGCCACCTGGGCGAGCGCGTGCTGATCGCCGCGATCGACGGCGCGACCACCCGCCTGACGCCGCCGCTGTTGCAGCGCTATTTGAACACGCTGTCGCAGAAGCTGACGCCTGCCGCCTACGCCGCGCGCGTCGTGCGCGACGCGCTGACGCGGCTGATCGCGGAAGGGATGATTACGGATCTGCGGGCGCTGCTGCTCGAAGCCAACGCCGACCTGGGCCGCGCGCTGATCGAGCGCTTTGGCGAGCTGTCGTTAGAGCGGATGGGCTTCCCCGACGAAATCTACGACACGCTCAGCCACGACCCGCGCCTGGTGCGGCTGGCGCTCCCGGCGTGCGTGGTCACGCTGGCGGAGTACGATCCCGCGACAAACGATCTCCGCTGGGCCCACGCCGGAGACACCGCGTTGATCGTCGCGTACGACGATGGCCGCGTAGAGTTCCCCACCGCCGCCCACGCGCCAGAGTTCGACAACGCGCTCACCCGCGCGGCGCTCAAGCTGCGCGGCGAGCACCCAGACATGCCTTTCCGCGCGCTGGCTGAGCAGCCAGAGGTCCGCAAACTGAACCTGAACAACGGCCTGCGCCACAACTATGTGGACAAACACGGCCTGCCCCAGCCAGGGCAAGGCGTCGGCGTGCTGGACGGGCTGCCGGAGCTACGCTACTTCGTGCAAACCGGGACGCTCTCGCTCGACCGGGTGCGATTCGCGGGCGTGCTGACGGATGGGCTGCTGTGGCCGACGAGCACGGACGAGGTCTTTGCGCCGGATACGGAGACTGTGACGGCGCTAGCCGAGGAGCGGCACGCGTTCATGGCAGAGCAGATCCGCGAGCGCGGGCTGGCGGGTTATCTCGCGCTGCTGCGCTACGCCGAGCGCGAAGACGCCGACCACGAAACCTATCCGCGCCTGAAAACGCACGATGACGCGACCGGGGTGCTGCTGCGCTTTGACACGCCGCAACCTGTCGCGCCGCCGGACGAAGAAACAGAGGATAGCGAGGATTAGCCCTCGCGCCCCTCCTGCTTGTCAATCAACTGCAGCAATTCGTCGGCGGCTTTCTCCACATCCGCATAGTCGTTCTGAGCGGCGCGCTGCTTGGCCGCGATCACGCCCGCTCGGTGAACCTTCTTGAAGTCGCCATACGGGAACTTGTAACGCCCCTTCGTGTCCTTGTCCTCAGACGTATCTTCGGCCAGATGCCACCGGCTGTACTCGTCCCAGTCGTGCCGGTCGAGGTATTTGTTCTCGTCGTCGGGGGAAGGCTGGCGCTCGCTCCAGTCGGTATCGACCACGTAATCCCCGCCTTCGATCAGCTTGCGCGCGTGCTTCAACGCATCGCGATTGACTTTCGTCGCCATGATGTGATTCCCTCAATCACTCGACTCTTGCCCTGATCCTAGAGAGAATCAACGCGTGCGTGGTGAGCCAACCGGCTCATTTTGCGGTGGGTCAGGCGGGGTGGCAAGGATGGACCGGGAAGAGAAAAAGCCGGGCGCAGCAAGCTGCGCCCCTACGCGGGTTTTCGCTTTCGCTAACGGCTAACTACTAATCGCTAACCGCTGCTCTCAGAAGCTCTCCACATCCGGATACGCCGCAACCAGCGCATCCCGCACAATCTGCTTGTACGCCAGCGCGTCGGCTTGCGTCTCGCCCTCGAAGCGCAGGCTGAGCACCGGCTCCGTATTCGAGGCGCGCAGCAACCCCCAGCCGCGCTCGAACGTGATCCGCAGCCCGTCGACCGTGTTAATCGGGTAGTCGCCCGCCAACTGCTGGCGCACCTTCTCGATCACCGGCGCTTTGCGCTCATCCGGACAGTGCGGGCGATATTCCGGCGTAGCGTACAGCGTGGGCACCGTCCGCATCAGCTCTGAGAGCGGCTGGTTTTGCCCGGCGATGATCTGCGCCACGCGTCCCGCCACAAACGGGCCATCGTCGAACCCGTAGTACCCGTCCGCAATGAAGATGTGACCGCTCATCTCGCCGCCGAGCAGCGCGCCTTCCTCGGCCATCTTCGCTTTGATCAGCGAGTGCCCGCTGATCCAGATCAGCGGCTTGCCACCCGCCCGCTCAACCTCGTCAAACAGCACCTGCGTGCTGAGCACGTCCGCCACCACCGTCGCGCCAGGGTGGCGCGCCAGCGTGTCCCGCGCCAGCAGAATCAGCACGCGATCGGCGGGGATCGGGTTGCCCCGATCGTCCACGACGCCGACCCGGTCTGCATCCCCATCGAACGCCAGCCCAAGGTCCGCGCCTTCCTGCTTCACGCGCGCCGCCAGGTCGCGCAAGTTCGCCGGGACCTGCGGATCAGGCTGGTGGTTCGGATAGCTCCCATCCGGCTCGCAGTACAGGCATGTGACGGTGTGGCCGAGCGCTTCCAGCAGCGGCACGCCGAACACGCCGCCCATGCCGTTTCCCGCGTCGACCACGATCTTCAACGCGCGGCCCCGCGCCAGCTTTCCGGCGGCCATCGCCAGATAGCGCTCGCGGACGGTGTCATCGGCGCGCGCTTGCCCGTCGCCCTCGTCCAGATCGCCAGCGTCTATCATCTGGCGCAGCGCCTGAATCTCGTCGCCGTACAGGTTGTCTTTGCCAATTGACAGCTTGAACCCGTTTTGGTCGGGCTTCAGGTGGCTGCCGGTGATCATCATGCCGCCAACGTTCCCGGCCTCGACCGCGCACCAGTACACCAGCGGCGTGCCGACCATGCCGATATCGGTCACGGAGCAACCCGCGCGCACCAGCCCTGCGATCGCGGCCTGGGCCAGCGCGGGCGAGCTATGCCGGTTGTCGCGTCCGACCACCGCTTGATCGATCCCGCGCCGTCGCAGAAACGTGCCAAACGCCTGCCCGATCTGCTCTGCTGCCGCCTCTGTGATCGCGTCCCCGGCCCGGCCCCGGATGTCATACTTTTTGAAGATTCCCGGCGCGATCATGCTTTCCGTATCCCCGTGCGTGACTTGTGGCGAATCACCTGTTCCACCCAGACACGCGTATCGTCCGGCACATCCTCACCGACAACCGTCGTCGGACCGATCTCGCTGTCGCGGCCAATCTTCACGCCCGGCATCGTCATCACGTTCACGCCGATGAACGCTCGCTTGCCCGCAATCAGCCCCAGCTTGTCGCGACCGCTGCTGACGCGCTCACCTTTGATCGAAGACTTCACCGGACCCTGGTCAATGCGCAGGTTGGCCGTCGTGCAGCTCGCCGAGAGGTTCACGCCATCGTCCAGGATCGAGTCGAGCACCTGGCAGACGTGCGTGTGCACACCCGCGCCCATATAGCTGCGCGCCACCTCCGTTGAGTAACCAACAACCGAGCGCGCGCCGACCATCGACTCGCGCACCAGCGCGCCGTTGCCGACGATCGCGCCCTTGCCAATGTACGCCGGTCCCACCACTGTCGCGCCGTGGAACAACCGCGCACCCGCGTCGATCACGACGTTCCCTTTGATCAGCACGCCTTCTTCGATTTGCGCGTCGGGCGCAATTTGCGGCTCGTCGATCTGTTCAAGCATCCAACTCATCACGTCGAGCACGTGCCAGGGGAACTTGATCGCGCGCCACGGCCCCTCGTACGACACCGCCTGGAAGCGGTGCGACCGCATCAGCGCCGCCATCGCGCGCTCATAGTGGTCATCGGTCGGCACATCGCGCGCATATTCCGCGTCGATTGCGTCGAGCAGCAGCGCCGCGTCGGTGTGAATGTGCGCCACAATGCTGACGAGGTCGCTCGGCTCGTTGCCCGCGCCGGGCTTCTCGATAATGTCAGTGATCTGCCCATCCTCGCCCAGCATCAGATATCCGCCGGGGAAGTATTCGGACACGCGATACCCCGCCAGGTACGCTTGCGCCGCGCCGGACTCGTAGGCCGTCAGCATCCGCTCATGCAGCGTGACATCCGTCAGATCGTGCACCTGCGTGATGTACAGCGGGCGCGAGCCATTCGACAGCACGCCGCGTAGCTGCAATAGTGCGTCGCCCATGCCCCTGGGCTCCGGCTGGACAACCACCTGCGCCGCCAGCCCAGGCACCGACCCCGCCAGCGAGCGAATCACGCTCTCATTCTCCGGGTTGGCGACAATCACAGCTTCTGTCAGGCCAAGCTGGTAATAGCGTTCAAGCTGTATGCTGAGCAACGGGCGGCCCATGAACTCGATGAGCGATTTCTCTTCCAGCGGCCACAAGCGGGAGCTTGCCCCGCCCGCCAGAATAACCAACAGCGGTGATCTCACGTTTCTCTCTCTCCTCGGATATCCGCCCCATGAATAAACGTCCCGCCGCGCCTGCGACCGAACGCGCCTACCGCGCCGTTAATTGTAGAAGCAGCCGCGCGCCGGGGCCAGCGCGCGATCAGGCCGCCTCGTCACGCGTCGCAACTCGCAGCGGGATCGCCAGCGCTGCTCCGGCGACAAACCCGCCGATATGCGCCCAAAACGCGACGCAGGTCGTCTGCGCAGTGTCAACCGTCAGCGCGGCGACGCCGTTGATCAACTGCTGGACAAACCAGATGCCCAAAAACATCAGCGCAGGCACCGACACGATCCCCAGGCGCAGGATCAGCAGCCGCACGCGATTGGTCGGGTACATCACCAGATACGCGCCCAGCACGCCGGACAGCGCGCCCGATGCGCCAACGCTGGGAATGGTCGAGCCTTGATTGGTAAGGATGTGCCCTGCGCTGGCCGCCAGCCCGGTCCCCAGGTAGAACAGCAGGAACAGCACCGGGCCGAGCCGGTGTTCAATGTTGTCGCCAAACACCCACAGAAACAGCATGTTGCCGATCAGGTGCGCCCAGCCGCCATGCACAAACATGGAGGTAATTAGCGTGAAGAGGTCTTCCCCATTTTGAATCTCAGCGGGGATCACGCCGTAGGTCGTCACGAAATCCTGCAGCGCCTGCGCGTCCAGCGATGCCTCGTAAAGAAACACCAGCACATTGATCGCTATCAGCGCCAGCGTAAAGATAGCGATCCCCCCGCGAGATTGGTTGTCATCCCCGATTGGAAACATAGTCCCCCCTTGATCTCAACCCAACCAGCAACAGCAGGCGCCTACCATCCCCACTCGCCAAAGGGACCGTCACGCCGCCGGCGCGGCTGCTGAACCCAGCGCCCCGCTTCGAGCGGCGCGCGCGGCGGGTCGCGGCGCAGCACGCCCAGGATCGCGCCTGCGCCCAACCCAGCTACGAACCCGCCGATATGCGCCCAGAACGCGACGCCCGTGGTCTGCGCGGTCGCGACCCGCAATTGGACCAACCCATTCATCAACTGCGTCAGGAACCACACGCCCAGGAAGATAAACGCCGGGACGTAGAAGATGCCCCAGAACCAGACCAGTACCCGCACGCGGTTCAGCGGATACAGCAGCACGTACGCGCCCATCACGCCGGAGATCGCACCGCTCGCGCCGACGCTCGGGATCACCGAGCCGCTGTTGGTGGCGATGTGTGCGTAGCTCGCCGCCAGCCCGCAGCCCAGGTAAAACAGCAGGTAGAGGATCGAGCCGAAGCGCTGCTCGATGTTGTCGCCGAAGATCCACAGGAACAGCATGTTGCCGAAGACATGCGCAAACCCGCCATGGACAAACATCGAGGTCAGCAGCGTGAAAGTGTTCTGCCCCTGCTCGATCTCCGCCGGGATCATGCCATAGGTAAAGATGAACTTCTGCAGTTCCTCGACAGGCAGCCCCATCTGGTACAGGAACACCAGCGAGTTGATCGCGACCAGCGCAATCGTCACCAGCGGCACGCCGCGCGCGCCATGGTTGTCATCGCCGAGTGGGAACACTGCGCCCTGCTCCTCGTGACCGCGCAGCCTTCCCGGCTGCGCCGCGTAGCGCTTATTCTTGTGTAAACTCTAGCACAACTGCCTGTGATTCTGCGCCACCAAACACAAAACGCGCCGTTCGCCGGGCGGCGACAGCGCGTACCGTCTATCATATTTCGCGTAATGACGCGGTGGCTATTCCCGATTTACCGGATCGAGATCGAGCATCCGGCGGACCTTCGCGACCAGGTCGTGATGCAAAATCGGTTTGGGCAGATAATCGCTCGCCCCGGCATCCATCCCGCTCATCACACTTTTAGCGTCGCCCCGCGCCGAAAGGATCAGAATCGGCAGGTCGTCCGTATCAGGGCGCTGCCGCAGAACCCGGCACAGCTCGATTCCGTCCATCCCCGGCATCATCACGTCGAGAATAATCAGATCGGGCGTTTCAAGCTCCAACACGGCAAGGGCTTGATCGGCGTCCTTGGCTTTTAAGACCTCAAAGCCGCCACGCTCTAGCATGATGCCTATAAGCGTCAGCGCGCCAATTTCGTCGTCAACCACGAGAATACGCTTCATACCGGGGTGTCTCCATTTGCAATCCATCAGACGGTCTCCCGCGACCGCCTGCGCCCTAGTGTATCATCAAAAGGTCCCCATGCAACTAGCGCCCACGGACTGCAACGGCGCCTTGTTCGGCGCGTTTCGCCGTGCTCGCTGCCACAGTGTCCCCTCCTCACAGCGTCCCCACGCGCAAGACCCCCGGTGCAGTGCTCTTCCCGCCTGCGCTCCCCGCGCAGATATCCTCTTTATACAATGGTTTGAATCACCGCGCCAATCGGCCCGCTGCGCAGCGCGCGCTGGTCTTTTGGGCGCGCAGCCCCTATAATCGCCACGCTTAGCCGCAGCAATCGGAGGAAAGTCCGTGCCACTCCCGCAATCAACCACCGTCGCATATGGCGACATTGTGCTCCTGATCGGCAAAGATCGGCGCACGTTCATCCGCACCGTCACGGAAGGCAAGCGCTTCGAGTGCCACCTCGGCTATCTTGACTTCGACGATCTGGTAGGCGTGCCATTTGGCGCGCAGGTGCCGACCCATCTGGGGCACAAGCTGTTCGTCTTCGCGCCGAACACGGACGACATCATCCGCCACTTGCAACGCGAGGGGCAGATCATCTTTCCGAAAGACCTCGGCTATATCACGCTCAAGCTCGGTATTCGACCCGGCGTGCGCGTGATCGAGGCGGGGACCGGTAGCGGCGCGCTGACGCTGATGCTGGCGCTGTTGGTGGGCGACGAGGGGCAGGTCTACAGCTATGAGATGCGCGAGAAGATGCAAGAGCGCGCCCTGAATAACATCCGCCGTGTCGGGCTGCTGCACCGCGTCACCTTCCATATCCGTGATATCGAGCGCGGCTTTGACGAGCGCGACGTGCACGCGCTGTTCCTTGACCTGCGCGAGCCGTGGGCGTACCTGTCCCAGGCGCGCGAGGCGCTACGCGGTGGCGGGTTTTTCGGCGCGATCGTGCCGACGATGAACCAGGTCGTGCAGCTCACCGAGGCGTTGTACGACGGCCCCTGGTTCCTGCTGGAGATCGAGGAGCTGATGCTGCGCGCGTACAAGACCATCCCGGCGCGCATCCGCCCGGACGAGCAGATGGTGGGGCACACCGGCTATCTGGTGTTCGCCCGCGCCGCCGACCGCGATGACCAGGCGACGTATGAAGCGGCCCGCGCCGAAGAAGCCAACGGCGACCCGTCTGCGGCGGATGTTCCGGGCGATGGCGACCCAGGCGATACGGGCGGCGACGGTCAATAGCGCCACCGGTAGACGCTTTTCCACGCAGAATCAAAAAGGAGCCGCGAGGCTCCTCGTTGATCATGCTCACGAACGACGGGGCTATGCCTCGTCTTCGTCTTCTTCTTCCTGACGACGAATGAGCTCCGGCTCCTCGCCTTCCTCGATCTCCTCGACCTCTTCTGCCTCTTCCTCTTCTTCCTCAGCTACGCGCCGCTGGTAGGTCGTCGTGACCAACACGGTATCCGGCGCGTCATGATATGTTACGCCGGGCAGCTCGGGCAGATCGGAAACGAGGATAACCTCGCCGACTTCTGTCAGGCTGGATACGTCCACCGTGACTTCCGACGGCAGGTCGCTGGGCAAGCACTCCACCGTAAGCGACATCAACTCTTGCACCAACACGCCGTCCGCGTCCTCAATCGCTTCCGCATTGCCCGTGATCACAACCGGGACTTCCGTGCGGATGGACACGTCCATCTGGACGCGATAAAAGTCAATATGGAGCACGTCGCCACGCACCGGCGAGCGCTGCACGTCGCGCACCAACGCGTTATACGTCTCGCCATCAACGGCCAGCTCGATAACGCGCGAGCCACCGGCCTGCAGCAGAACCGGGCGCAGCTCTGTCCACGGAACCTGGAGTGACATCGGGTCGAACCCAGGGCCATACAGCACGCCAGGGATCACCCCTTCGCGCCGCAAATGCCGGACTTCCTTGCCGGTCACTGTGCGTTTGGCTGCTTGAAGCACAATCGTTTCAGCCATGAAACCACTTTCTCCTCAGTCTCTCAGGATCGACCGGCTGCGCACCGCGTCGGATCGCGTGCCCCGTGTCGTGTGGGCGAACAAATCGAGTGATAATACCGCTGCCCACCGGGCAGACAGCGCCGCGGGCGCCGGCTCGTTTCATCTCTGGGCCGCCTCGTAGGCGAGGCTCGATTGCTCGGTCGGAGCGGCTGCCATTGTAGCGAAGCGAAGCCGGAGCGTCAATGGTCGATCGCGGGGTGAGCGCGCGCACGCTCCGTTCGACGCTGGCACGCCCAGCCTCTATAATCGGCGGCTGGCCGGTCGCCCAACGTGACAGGATACCGCATGACCATTCGCCCTGCCTCGCCCGCCAAGCAAGCCGCTTTCGCGCCGACGCTGCTGATCATCCTGATCACAGTGGTGGGAGTGTGGTTGCGCTTTCAGCGCGTGGGCGCGATCGAGTTCAATATCGACCAGGTGTATCCCCTCTGGCAGGCGATTCAGACGCTGGACACTGGCGCGCTGCCGCTAATCGGCCAGGGGACCTCGGTGCTGTTCGCCAATCCGCCGCTGACCGGCTACCTGTTCGTCCCGGTGCTGGCGCTGGTACGGCATCCCGCCGCCGCGTTCGTTTTTACTTTGGCACTCAACACCCTGGCGCTGCCGCTCGCCTATCGCGCGCTCCGCCGCATGATCGGGACGCGTCCGGCGCTGGTCAGCGCGGCGCTGTTCGCCGCCAGCCCCTGGATCATTGAGGATAGCCGCCGCACATGGGTGCAAAGCCTCGCGCCGTTCTTCGTGTGCCTGATCTTCTGGGCGCTGGCGCCGCTGCTGACCGGGCGCACCAACCGCCCCGCCCGCCGCCTGCTGATCGCCTTGATCGGGCT
>CAZVCM010000031.1:0-24168 GCA_964626105.1 uncultured Thermoflexus sp. | reverse complement strand
GTGACGCTGCCCGGCAGCGGGCGCCCGCTGCGCGATCGTGTCGCGTCGCTGCGACGGTCCAACCGGACGCGTGCGCCGCTGCGCGCAACGCGGCGAGAGGAGCGCGGGCTATGAGCTTCACCAACCCCAGCGCCCTCTGGCTGTTGCTACTGCTACCCGTCTTCGTGGTGATGGGCTGGCCGCGCCTCGCCTATCGCCGCCTGCGCGACACGTTGAGCCTGATCATCCGGCTGGTGATCGTCGCGCTGCTCGTGCTTGGACTGGCGGGGATTCAGATCGAGCGCGCCGCGAACCGGCTTGCAGTCGTCTTCCTGATCGACGTGTCCGACAGCGTCTCGCCGGAGCAGCAAAGCGCCGCGCTGGACTATGTGCGCCGCGCGTCAGAGGCGATGGGACGCAA
This sequence comes from uncultured Thermoflexus sp., assembly GCA_964626105.1. GTDB lineage: Bacteria > Chloroflexota > Anaerolineae > Aggregatilineales > Aggregatilineaceae > DYGX01. The sequence goes on along the minus strand of CAZVCM010000031.1, from coordinate 23,768 downwards.
CGATCAGGCAGCGGTCGTCGTCTTCGGCGCAGACGCGCTGGTCGAGATCCCAATGACCGAGCAGCTTGAACTAGTGCAGCTTGGCTCGGACCCCATCCGCCTGAATACGAACCTCGCCGAAGCGCTACGCCTGGGCCTGGCGCTGTTCCCGGCGGACACAGCCAGGCGGATGGTGGTGCTGAGCGACGGGCGCGAGACGGTCGGCGACGCGGCAGAGGTCGCGCGCCTCGCCGCGGCGAGCAAGGTGCAGATCGATTATGTGTTCCTGGGGCCAGAGGCGACTGAGCAGGAGATCGGCCCGGAAGTGCTGGTCACGGACGTTCGCCTGCCTGCGACGGTGAATGTGGATGAGGAATTTGACCTGTCGGTCACGGTCGCCAGCAACCAGCCAAGCGGACTGGCTGAGATCCGCGTGCAGTCGTCCGGCGCGGTGATTTATCGCGAGGCGGTCGAGCTGCGCGAGGGCACAAACAGCTATGTGCTGCCGAATCTAACCGTCCCAACCCCCGGTTTCGTCGACTTCCGCGTCGTGGTCGAGCCGCTCGGCGCGGACAACTTCTACCAAAACAACGAGTTGTCGGCTTTCACCGAGGTCACGGGGCCGTCGCGCGTGCTGCTGGTCAGCACGGATGATCAGGAAGTCGCATCACTGCGCGAGGCACTGACCGCTGCGGGGTTGGAGGTCGAGCAGCAGGGGCCGCACGACCTGCCCCTGGGACTGGCGCCGTTGAGCAGCTACGACAGCATCATCCTGGCGAACATTTCTGGCGCGGACCTGACCGACGACCGGATGCGTTTTTTGCAGGCATATGTGCGCGACTTGGGCGGCGGGTTGGTCGTGATCGGCGGTCCGACGAGCTATGGCGTCGGCGGCTATTACGACACGCCGCTCGAAGAGACACTGCCGCTGGAGATGCAGCTCCGCGATAAAGAGCGCATCCCGCAGCTCACAATGCTGTTCGTGGTTGACCGATCCGGCAGCATGGAGATCGCCTCGTCAAGCGGCGTGTCGAACCTGGAACTGGCGAAGGAAGCGGTCATCCGCTCGCTGGACCTGCTGCAGGATACCGACCGCACCGGCGTGCTGTCGTTCGACGTGAGCGCGTACTACGTGGTGGAGGTGCAGGAGATCGGCGGCGACGCGGAGCGCGCGGCGCTGCGCGAAACCATCGGCGCGCTGCGGCCCGGCGGCGGAACGAGCATCCGCCAGGGCATCCTCTCGGCGGATCGCGTGCTCAGCCAGGAACCTTCTCAGTTGAAGCACATCATCCTGCTAACCGATGGCGGCTCAAATCCGGAAGGTGTTGTGCCCGCAGTCGACCGCATGTTTCAGAACTATGGGATCACAACGTCGGTCGTGGCCGTCGGGCGTAACTATGCGGAATGGCTGCAAGAGGTCGCGCTGGCGGGGCGGGGCAAGTTCCATCTGGCGTACGACGTCTCGACCATCCCGGCCATTTTCACCGCTGAAACCCTGCTGGCCACGCGCGCGTACATCGTGGAAGAGGAGTTTGTCCCGGCGATCAGCGCGCCCCACCCGATCATCAACGGGATGGACAGCGCGCCGCCGCTGCTGGGCTACATCGCAACCTCACCAAAAGATACCGCGACGGTGATCCTGCGCGGCCCGCAGGATGACCCGATCCTGGCCGCGTGGCAGTATGGCCTGGGGCGCACGGTCGCCTTCACGTCAGACGCCAGCGCGCGCTGGGGTGCGAACTGGGTGGGCTGGGACGGATACGCCGATTTCTGGACGCAGGCTGTCCAGTGGTCGATCATCGAAGGCAGCACGAACAACATCGAGGCGCGCGTCGAGGAGCGCGTCGACGGCTCCGTGCTGACGGTTGACGCGCGCACCGCACGGGGTGACTTCCTCAATGGGCTGGCGCTTGAAGCGTCGATCGCCAACACGCAGCTTGAGTCGATCACTGTGCCGCTGCAGCAGACCGCTCCGGGACGCTATGAAGCGACATTCGCGCCGCGCAGCGAAGGGTCCTATTTCATCACGGTCGCCGGGGCCACCGAACGTGATCCGGAAACGCTGTCACCGCAGTCGGTGCGGCAGACCGCCGGATGGGTGCTGAGCTATTCCAACGAGTACCGGATCGACCTCACGGGCGAAACAACCGAAGACCCGCTTAACCGCTTGGCGCGTACTGCGGCGCTGACCGGCGGCGGCTCGCTGGCCGAAAACCCCGCAGCGAGTTTTGATCGTAACCTCGCTCAACAGCGCGCCGCCGAGCCGTTGTGGCCGTATCTGCTGCTGGCGGCAGCGCTGCTGCTGCCGGTTGACGTGGCCGTGCGCCGCCTGGTGATCACCCGGCGCGACCTCGACGCCGCGTGGACCCGCGTAACCCAGGCGCGCGCCGCGCCGCAACTCGCGACCGAGGCCACGCACCTGGGGCGGCTGCTCGACGCGAAGGATCGCACGCGTCCGGCGGATCAGCCCGCCGCGCCAGCGCAAACGGCCCATCGCGCACCTCCGGCAGGCAGCCCGCGCCGCGCGCCGCGCCCAAAGACCGTGATCCAACCGCCTGCGCCAAAACCGAAGGCGCCAGAAAAATCCGAGCCCGCGCCGCGCGAAGGCACGCTGGCCTCGCGCCTGCTGGAGCGGCGGCGCGCCGGTGAAGAGCGCCGCGACGACAAGAGCTGATTCATGCGTTCCCCTCACCTGACAGTCTCGTTAATGATGCTGGCGTGCTGTGTCCTGGCAGGGGCGCTGGCGGGCTGCTCGCTGACCCGCGCCGCAATCCCCACGCCGACACCGACCTTTACGCCAGCGCCCACCGCGAGCGCAGGCTGGGAGCTGGTCCGCCCCGGCATCGAGCAGCGCATGGACACCATCCCTGGCGGCGGGTTGCTCAGCGCCCGGGCGGTGATCGTGCGCCTCGATCCCGCACAGGTGTCTTTTCAGATCGCGTACCGGCCCGGCGAGCCGCTCTCGCTGAATGACTGGCGCGCCGCGCTGCCGGGCGCGGCGGTGATTGTCAATGGGGGATTCTTTGACGAAACCAGCCGGGCGCTCGGTCTGGTCGTCAGCGAGGCGCAGTCATTCGGGCAATCGTTCAGCGGATTTGGCGGCATGTTCCAGGTGACGGACGCGGGGCCGCGCGTGCGCTCGCTGGTGAGCGAGCCATACCAGGGCGAGCCACTCTGGCACGCAGTCCAGTCGTTCCCGATGCTGGTCGAGGCGGGCGGCGTGGCAGCCCCGCGTGGTGACGGGTTCGACGTGCCCGCGCGGCGCACCGTGATCGCGCAGGATGGCGCAGAGCGTATTCTGCTGATCCTCACGCCGCTGAGCGAGGTCACTTTCAGCGCGATGCAGGACTGGCTGCTGAGCAGTGACCTTGACGTGCGGATCGCGTTCGCGCTAGATGGCGGGCGCTCGACGGGGATGCTGATCGATTATCCAGATAACCCCGACGACGTCTACGCTGCGTTTGATCGCCTGCCGAGCGTGATCGCAGTTTTCCCGCGATAGGCTACAATTAGCGCCGCAGCGCCTTGTGCTCGCTCCACTACCTCAGGTAAAACGCCGTGACCGACACCTTCACGCCCATTCCAACGTTAATTCTGACGCCGGCTGGCGTTGTTCCAACGCCTTATCAGGTCCCCTCACTGGCCGCGGCGGTGAGCCACGAGCCGGACGGCGTCTACACTGTCGCGCGGACGTTTTTCGGCGATCGGGCGCTGCTGCTGGACGCGCACCTCGACCGCCTCGAAGAGTCGGCGCGGCTGAGCGGCATCCCGCTCTACGTCGACCGCGACCAACTACGCACGGCGCTGCGTTTCGCCCTGCACGCCGCCGGATATCCAGATGCCAAGTTCCGCATCACCGTCCCGCGCGAGGATCCTTCACGCCTCTATCTCGCGCTGGAGCCGTATCAGCCGGTCCCAGAAGCAATCATGCGTGAGGGCGCGCACGTTATCACGCTGCCGATCGTGCGCGAGAACCCGGTGGTAAAGACTACGGCGTGGATGACTGCCCGCAAACCGTCGCAGGATGCGCTGCCGCAGGGCGTGTATGAAGGCATCTTGCGCAGTGAGGGGGGGCGCCTGCTCGAAGGGATGTCGAGCAACTTCTACGCCGTGCTGAACGGGGCGCTGTACACAGCAGGCGAAGGCGTGCTGGCGGGGATCACGCGGCGCGCGGTGTTGGAGATCGCCGCCGAACTGCTGCCGCTTCGCCCTGAAGCGCCGCACCAGCGCGACATGCCCCGCTTTACCGAAGCGTTCTTAACCAGTAGCGGGCGCGGCGTTGTGCCGATCACACGTATCGATGAAACGCCGATCGGCGCGGGCACGCCCGGCGCGATCACCCGCGCGCTGCAAGAACGCTATGACCGCTGGACTGAGACGTACAGCGAACCGATCTAGCGCTCAAAACTCGTTGTCAGGCTCCGCCAGGGCGAGCGCGATGAAGAACGTCGCGCCTTTCCCGGTTTCGCTCTCAGCCCACACGCGTCCGCCATGCGCCAGCACGATATGACGGACAATCGCCAGCCCCAGCCCGGTTCCAGAGCGGCGCGCGCGATCTGCCTGGTAGAAGCGCTCAAAGATGCGGGGCAGGTCGTCCCGAGCGATACCCGGCCCCTCGTCCCGCACCGCGATGATCGCTTCTTCGCCTTCCGCTGAGGCCGTCACCGTGATCTCGCCCTCGTCCGGCCCATATTTGACCGCGTTGTGCAGGATGTTTTTCAGGGCGCGCTGAAGTTGAAAGCTATCCGCCAGAACGACAATATCCAGCGGAACATCGATCTCAATAGTCTGCCGCTTGCCTTCGGCCAGCGCTTCCAGCGGCTCGATGCTGGCCTGCACCACATCGAAAAGAGGTGCAGGCGTCAGGCGAATCGGCATCTGGCCGGACTCGATCAGTGACAGGTCGCGCATCTCCTGCACTAACTGTGAGATCGTGTCGACCTCGCGCTTGATGTCCGCGATCATCTTGCGCAGGCGCTTCGGCTTCTCTTTTTCGGCGCTCTCTAGCAGGGTGTCGGCTAGCAAGCCGATCGCGGTGATGGGCGTGCTAAGCTCATGGGAGACGTTCGAAACCATCTCACGGCGCGCCCGCTCCAGCCGCTGCACTTCGGTGACATCGCGCAGCGCCAGCACTTCGAGCGGGTCCGGCCCGTCCTGCAGCGCGACCGCCCGCGCATGCAAGATCCGCTGTCCGAACTCAATCCGGCGCTCCATGCCCTCGCCGCGCACCAACTGCGCAGATTGGACCAGCTCGACAAGCTGCGGGCTGTCGACCATCTGGATCAGTGTTTCGCCGGTCGGGTCGCGCCCGATCAGCGCCTCGGCGGTAGTGTTGGCCAACAAGATGCGCTGCTCGCCATCCAGCACCAGCAGCGCCTCATCCACCGCTTTCAAAATGCCGTCTTGCTGGCGGCGCGCTTGTTCCAACACGGCGCGCAGCGGGCGCTCAGCATCTGCAACCTGGCGCTGAAGCAGACGCATGCGCCAGATGGCCAGCGCCAGCGCGATCACCAACCCAGCGACGAGCGCCAGAATCACCAGTTCCGAGTCCATACAACGCTAGCCTTCGAAGCGGTAGCCGACACCGCGCACGGTTACAATTCGCTGCGGGTGCGACGGATCGCGCTCGATCTTCTCGCGCAGCCAGCGGACATGCACATCCACCGTTTTCGTCTGGCCGCTATAGTCGTAACCCCAAACATGCTCTAGCAGCAAATCCCGCGAAAGCACCGCGCCCTTATTGCGCATCAAAGTCGCCAGCAGATCGAACTCCTTGTGCGTCATCCGTAGCTCGACACCGTCTTGCGTAGCGCGCCGCGCGATCAAGTCTAGCGCCAGATCGCCCGCTTCAAGCTTGTCGATCACAGAGCGCGCAGTCGGCGCGCGGCGCAGCATCGCCCGCACTCGCGCCAGGAACTCGCCCAGGCTGAACGGTTTGACGATGTAGTCATCCGCGCCGATCTCGAAGCCGACAATACGATCGATCTCGCTGCCGCGCGCCGTGAGCATAATGATCGGTACGTCCGATTCCTTGCGGATCATGCGGCAAATCGTCAACCCGTCGAGCGAAGGGAGCATCACATCCAGCACAATCAGGTCGGGTCCGTTTTCACGCGCCAGGGAGAGCGCTTCCGCTCCATCGCCCGTCTGGATGACTGTGTAATCTTCTTTTGACAGATTATAGGCCAACGTTTTACGGAGCGTATCGTCGTCTTCGACCAGGAGAATCGTTTTCATGTTCGCCTCACCAGCGCATAGCCACCCCTCTTAATCTTAGCGCGAAACAGCCGCGCATGGGAGTGCAGTTCGTTTAAGGTTTCTTAATACTTTTAACGCCCATATAATCCACCCCCGCAGCCGAACGTTTTAGTCGACTGACCGTTGACCGTCGCTGCAAATTCGAGTAAAATGCACCCGTCGAATGTGGCCCCGTAGCTCAATTCGGCAGAGCAGTTGACTCTTAATCAATTGGTTAGAGGTTCGAGTCCTCTCGGGGTCACCAACCATTCACCAGCGCCCGCCTACCCCGCGGGCGCTGTGCGTTTCCCCTGCGGCAGCGCTTCCACTATCATTAAGGTTGATCACGCGTTTCGGGGGGCGCCAGCGCCGCGCGCAAGATCGCTTCGACCTCGGGCAATGACGGAGTCCAGAGATAGCGGCGCATATCGAGCGTGTCCTGTTCATCAAAGACGACGCCCTCGCTCTCTAGGCGGACGCGCTGCTCGAACGCGGCCTCAGGCGAGCCTTTGATGCTCACGCGCCCGCGCGCGTTCACGACACGATGCCAGGGGACGGATGGCTCGCGGCTGCCGAGGTTGTGCAGCGCCCAGCCGACCGCACGCGCGCCCTGCGGCACGCCGAGCAGGTCTGACACCCGGCCATAGCTCAGCACCTTGCCGGAAGGGATCGCGCGCACCAGCGTATAGACCAGATCATTGAATGACGGCGATGAACTCATAGCGCGCTCCTATGGGATAGGGAACTGATGACTCACCGTGAGACACGATGGTGGCAGCCCTGGGTCGTGGTGCTGGCGCTTCTGGCGCTCTATCTCGCGGTGATTCTCGCGCAGGCCGGAGGTGACGCGCAAGTCTTCGTCACGCTCGGCGAGTGCTTCCAGCAGTGCGCAGCGCACGGCGGCGAAAGCTGCCCCGACGGCACCGAAGGCTACGATGGGCAGTTCGCCTATTATATCGCGCGGAACCCCGCGCAATCACCGGACTGCCTCGACGTCCCCGCCTACCGGATGCAGCGTATCCTCCTGCCCGCGACGGGGCGGCTGCTCAGCCTGGGACAAACTGCGCTCATCCCCTGGGCGTTTGTCGCGATTAACGGCGCGGCGCTGGTGATCAGCACGGCGCTGCTGGCTGACCTGCTCCGCACCGAGCGCGCTAGCCGCTGGTTTGCGCTAAGTTACGGGCTGTTCGCTGGGGTGTTCATGGCCGTGAGGCTCAGCACGCCAGAGCCGCTCGCCTATGGGCTGGTGATCGCGGCGATCTGGTTGGAGCGGCGCGACTGGCTGTGGGCGTCAGCCCTGGCGCTGGGGCTGGCGGCGCTCGCCAAGGAGACGACACTGATCTTCGCAGCCGGATACGCGCTGTTTTTCGCACTCAACCGCCGCTGGCAAGATGCAGCGCGGGTCGCGCTTGTAGCCGGGGCGCCCTTCGCGGTGTGGCAGGTCGTCTTGTATGCGTGGCTGGGCGCGTTCGGCGTCGGGTCCGGCGGCGCGCTGGCGACCGCCTTCGAGATCGTGCCGTTCATGGGGCTAATGCGCATCGCGACCGAAGGTAACTTTGCGGCCTTCTTGCTACTCGGTGTGTTGTTCGCCTTCCCGGTCGCCGTGCTGCCCGCTTTGTGGAGCCTATGGCGCAGCGCGCGCGATCTGCTGGCCGGGAACAATGACATCTATGCATGCCTGCTGCTCGTTAGCGCGGCGGTGATGCTGTTTGTGCCGTTCTCGACGTACCGTGAGTTTCTTGGGCTGCTGCGGTTTATTCCGGGACTGGTGCTGATGGTCGTGCTTTATAGCGCGCGACACGGCGCCCGCCGCCCGCTCGTCTATAGCACGCTGTGGATCGCGCTGCTGCTATTCGTCGTCAGCGGATAGCGCGGCAAGGGCTTCCGCCGCTGCGGACAGTTGCGGATTAAGCGCCAGCAGATCGCGATAGACCGCGCGCGCCTCGGCAAACTCCCCACGTTCTGCGTAGTGCCCGGCGAGATCAAGCCATCCCGCGTAGAAGTGCGACGCCATGCCAGGCATCTGCAACTGAGGTAGATAATCGAAGTCCGCCGGACGCGCGTAGACTGTGCCCGAGAAATATTCCGGTACCGGGCGCGGCTGCACGCTGGCGCGCAGCAAATCGAGCACACGGCCCTCGGGTGCGCCGCGCCGCTCTTCGACCTGCGCCAGCAGCGCCCAACCGTACGCGCCGCCATAGCGATCCGCGAACAACGCGCGCCGGGCGTCGGCTTCCGCCGCGTCAACCTGATCGGAGGCCAGCGCAAGCGCTGCCCGCGCCAGCGCGGGACGCTCATCCTGCGGGCGGGCGCTCACCGCACGATTGAGCCACGTCGTCGCCAGCGATGAATCGCGTAGAACGTGCTCGGCGTGCATCCCCAGCGCCAGATGCGCCATCCAGCCGCCTTCTTGCTGCGCCGCCGGGACCAGCCGCGCCGCCTCATCCGGCTGGCTCGCCAGCAGCGCAACGTACAACCGCAGGCCAGCAGAGCGCTCATCGTCATCTAGAAATGCGCGCAAGCCCGCCGGATCGCGATCGCGGACATATTCGGCGAGATCTGGATCCGCCGCCAGCGCGCGCTCACCCTCGCCCAGCCACCACCAATACGCCGCCACCTGCGGGTTGATCGCAGCGGCGTGGCGCATCGCCTCTTGCGCGGCGGCGAGGTTGCCGTCCTGCGCATGCAAGGCCGCGAGGTTCGCCCAGCCGAGGTCGAAGGTCGGCTCGCGCTCCAGCGCGCGGTTGTGTACATCTATCGCGGGCTGCAAGTATTCGGATGGCCGCTCATTCGCTAACAAGCCAAGCGCGTAGGCCTCCTGCAAATCATACAGAGAAAGCGCCGGATCCCACGCCTGCGCGCGTCGCGCCCGCGTCAGCGCGCCGTCGAGATCACCCTGCTCCGCCGCGTGGCGCGAGACAAGCAGCCAGCCCTGCGCCACGTCGAAGGTTAGCAGCGCCGCAGCGCAGATCGCTATCACCGCAAGACCGCTCCACGCGATCGCCCGCTGCACACGCGGCGTAAGGCCCTGCGCCGGTTGCGGCTCAGCCAGCGTGTACGCAACCACGATCAACAGCGGCAGCACGGATGAGGTCAGCGGGAAGGTATCGACCAGGCTGTGGACCGCGTACGCAGCCAGCGCCGCGAGCGCAGCTTCCAACCACACGCGGCGCGTCCGATCCGCCGCGCTCCACGTGCGCCACCACGCGCGCAATAACTGCGCCGCCACCGTCAGCAGAATCAGCAACCCCGGCACGCCAGTCTCAGCCAGCACGTTGAGCGGCAAATTGTGCGCGGACACCAGCTTGTCTTGCGCCAACTCAGGATCGCGATAGGCGCGCAGCGTCCGTCCGAACAGCCCTGGCCCCACGCCGGTGAGGGGGTGATCCTCCGCCATTTCGACCGCGCTGCGCCATGTGTCGAGGCGGCCCTGGTCGCTGGCGCTGCGATTGGCGCGCGCGCCCCATGTGACCATGAGCAGCCCCAGGCCGATCACGGCGATCAGCGCCGCGCCGAGCACCATGCGCGGCTGGAGCAAGCGCCGCCCGAGGCCGGACCGATCGCCCCATCGCAGCGCGCCGAACGCGAACAGCAGTCCAATCGACACCAGCGCGCCAAGCAGCCCGCCCCGCGAGAAGGTCAGGAACTCGATGACCAGCAGCGCCCCGGCCAGCGCGACCAGCGCCACGCGCTGCCAGCGCGTGCGGGCGATCAACGCGCCCGTCGCCACCATCGGCACCAACACGGCAACCGTGTTCCCCTGGATCGTGGAGATATTCAGCGCCAGATCGAGCATCGGCAGCAGCGGCGGGATCGACAGTCCAGATACCGGGAACCAGCCCGGTTCGCCAAACCAGCCAAAATACCACGCGGCCAGCTCGACCGCGCTGATCGCCACAATCACCACTGCAACCGCCAGCAGCGCAACGCGAAAAGCGCCCGCCCAGCCGCGCCGCATCAGGTCCACCAGCAGAACCAGCAGACCGATATGCGCCAAATGCGGCCACGCAAACTCGAACGCGAGGCGGCGCTCGGTGGCGAACATCACGGTCACCACCAACCACAACGCCGCAGCCGCCAGCGGCGGATCGAGCGCGGTGCGCGGAAAACTCGCCCGGCGGCGCGCAATGCGCACCAGCCACACGACCAGTGGCACGGTCAATGGTAGCCAGCGGAGCGTGTCAGGAATCGCACCAGCGTGCCCGTACGCCGTGCCGGTCACAAACGTCACCAGCAACACCAGAGCCGTGACGAGCGGGGTTCGCAGCGCAGGCTTCATCGCGCTCAGGTCCCCTGGAACGAGAGCATCTTGCCCGCCGTGCGCAGGATGATCAGCACATCGAGAGCCAGCGAGCGGTGCCGGATGTAGTAGAGGTCGTATTGCAGCTTGATCAGCGCGTCTTCTTCGCTGCTACCATAGTGATAGCGCACCTGCGCCCAGCCGGTGATCCCCGGCTTGACGACGTGCCGTGTGCGGTAAAACGGGATGGTCTGGCTGAGCGCCTCGACGAACTCCGGACGCTCTGGGCGCGGGCCGATAATGCTCATTTCGCCGCGTAGGACGTTGTATAACTGTGGCATCTCGTCCAGCCGCGTCTTGCGCAACAACCGACCCACGCGCGTCACTCGAGGGTCGTCGTCGCTCGCCCAGCGAGGGCCCGTCTCGCGCTCCGCGTCAGGGATCATCGACCGCAGCTTGACCACCCAGAACAAACGCCCGCTCTTGCCGACGCGCTGCTGGCGGAAGAAGATTGGCCCCGGCGAGTCAAGCTTCATCGACACCACGATCAGCGGCAGTAAAGCCGCGAAAATCGCCAGTCCCACGATCGCGAGCAGCAGGTCAACCGCGCGCTTGAGCAGAGGGTAAGGGTCAAAGATCGAGACCGCTTCAATCGGCAGCATGGTGGTCCAATAGCGCTGGCCGACGTGCTCAATCGGCACGCGGCCCGTCACCTGCTCGTACAGCAGCGGCATAGGGATGATGCTCACACCCTGCTCGTAGCAGTCCATGATCGCCTGAAAAAGCTCGCCGGAAAGCTCGTGCCCGTGCGCCAGAATCAACTCAGACACATCCGCCTGCTGCACCAGTCGCACCAGATCGGCGCCATCGCCCACCAGTGGCGCAGGCGCATCGTCCGGAGGGTCGTCGCCCGGCTCAACCACGACGCCGACGATCTCATAGTCGTCCGGCGCTTCGCTGCGCAGCGCCTCGATCAGCGTGCGGGCGCTCCATCCGGCGCCAATCACCAGCGCGCGGCGGCGCGTGCCGGTCCATCCCAGCAGGAAGGGGCGCCACACACGCCACACCATGATCAGGAAGAAGGACAGGAACGCGTAGTAGAAGATGAACAACCGGGGCAGCGCCGTGCGCGGGCTGAAGAAGAAGATCGCGAGGTAGACGATCACGATCTGCAGCGTGACCTGTACGAGCCGCATCAGGCTGGTGTCGATCCGCGACGAGATGCGCAGGTTGTAGAAGTCGTTCGCGTTTGCCAGCAACAGCCACAGTCCGGCCAGGATCGGGAACCAGTAAAGGTGCTCCGCAACGAAGCGCACGCCCAGCCCACGCCCGTCAACAACCACCCAGATCGTGAGCGCCAGCACGACCGCGATGAAGATCGCCGCCGCGTCGCCGAGCATCAGCAGGATGCGCCGCTCGGAGATCTGAAGCTGCCAGCGACGGCGCGGCGGGGAAAATTCAGGCGGCTGGCTCATGCCCACTGCCCTCGCACGAGGCGCCGCAGCGCCGCCACCCAGAAACCACTACCCCAGGCGACATGCATGCTGGCAAACACCAGCGGCAGCCGCACCAGCAGCGCCCACTGATCGCGCGCCGCCTCTCGCAGCGAGGCCAGCCCATTCGCCAACGCATACAGCCCAACGGCCAGCGCCCACAAACGCCGGGCCGGGCGGCTGAACACGCCGAGCGCTCCACCGCCCACCAGCGCCGCGACGAATACCGGTGCGACAAAGTGGCGAAGCTTGGCTGAGCGCGGATGCTGCGCCAGCACGCGGCATTTCCATGCGCCATAGCGGAAGAACTGCCGCCACAGCGCGTCGACCGTCTGCCGCCCGAAATAGCGCGAGCGGATATCTGGCGAGAGATAAATGCGGCCACCTGCGCGGCGAATGCGGTAGTTCAATTCGTAGTCTTCGTTGACGGCGAGCGTCTCGTCAAAACGCCCCGCTCGGTCGAAGACATCGCGCGGCCAGGCGCCCATGTAAACGGTGTCGACAAACTCCGCCTGCTGGCTGATGGTAAACCGGCTGGGCACGCTGAACGGCGAGCGATACGCGGCAGCGATCGCCCGACCCAGCGGCGTAGTCGCCTCGAACCGCTGCGGCCCACCGACGTTCTGCGCGCCAGTTGCGCTCAGGCACTCAACGCAGCGACGGACGTAATCCGGCGCGATGATCGTGTGCCCGTCAACGCGAGCGATCACCGCACCCCGCGCGTGATCGAGCGCAACGTTCATGGCGCGCGCCTGAATACGCCCAGGGTTATCCAGCAAGCGCACGCGCGGATCGCTCGCCGCAATCGTGCTTACCAGCGCAGTGGTTGCGTCTGTGGAGCCGCCATCGACCACCAGCACGTCAAGACGCTCCGCCGGGTAGTCCTGCGCCAGGACTGCGCCGAGCGAGCGCTCGATGAAGGCTGCTTCGTTGTAGACCGGCATAATGACCGTCACGCGTGGGAAAGCCTGCCCGTCTGCCACCAAATTCCCTTTCGAGGGTGCGCGCCCCGTCACAGGCGCGATTATAGCTGCGCGACTGGCACCCGTCGAACCTCAGGCGTGTCGCAACGGGCGAACGCTGCCAATCGCGATCAGCGCAATCGCGACGAGAACACCGATACCGCTCAGTCCCGCACCAAGCCCCCAGCGGTTGAGCGTGTAGCGCAGCGTCACGTCGCCCCCACCAGCGGGCACCTCAACGGCCTGAAACGCAAGATTCGCCCGGTAGAGCGGCGCTGGCGCACCATCAAGCGTCGCTTCCCAACCCGGATACCAGGTCGTTGCCACAACCAGATACGCCGGGTGATCCGTGCGAATGCGATACGTGATTCGATCAGGCTCGCTTTCGAGCACCATGATCTCCGCCCCGCGCAGCGGCAGCGCGCTGGCGACCTGCGTCCCGCCGTCGCCCGCCAGGATCACGCGTTCGTCCGGGTTCCACGCCGGATCGCGCAGCGCAGCAGCGATCGCATCGTCGCTCGCGTGCCACTCAGCCGCAGGGACCAGCCAGGCACGAGGCGACGGTTCCGGCGCGACGAAGATCGGCGCCTCGCCCTGCCAGCCCTCGACTGGCGTTTCACCAAACACCTGACTGACACCCGCCGCGCGAAGCAGCGGCCCCGCTTCTGATCCTGCCGCCTCGATCAGCGCGAGATAGTCCCGGTGATAGCGCGGCAGCAGCGGGTCGAAGTTGTTGAGCGACGAGACGCGGTCCAGCATGTTCAGGTTAGGCAGCAGCGAACCGCGCACCTCGGGCCAGCGATCACGCGCCAGGACGTAGTCTCCGGGGTCGAAGAACCGCTCGTACTTGACCCCATACTCGTAATCCTCAAACCAGTAGATGCGCCCTTCGGGCCGTGTCACGCCGAATTCGCGGTAGAAATCTGAGGTCACAGTCGGGTTCAGACCGCTCGACGAACACAAGAACCGCGCTGCGCCACACCAGCGGCGACGCGAACGATGCGCTTGACGGCTGTACCAGCGTCAGCAACGCCGCGCACGCTGTCCAGCAGCCAACGCCGATCAGCGCGCGGGTCAGCACATCAATCGATGCGGTCAAATCAAGAAGTTCACGGCTGGCAACGCCGAGCGCGATCACCGCCGCGCCACCCGCCAGCGCGAGGCGCGCCCAGAACACCGCCCACTTCCCCTGGCTCCAATAACCGGTTCCGATGCCCGCCAGCACGGAAAGACTAAACACCGGCGCAATCATCCAGCGGACCGGCTCGCGGAAGACGTCAAAGGTGGGCACGTGCTCGTACAGCAACCGAAAGACGGGCGTGTTACGGCCAAACGCGAGAATCAGCGTGACCAACCCAAGCGCAACCCAAAATGGCACCGTGCGAAAGGTCGGATAATAGACGAGGAAGCGCCTGCGGTACAGCCAGCCAAGCAGCGCCGCCGCCGCCAGCAACAGCGGCACAAACCCGACATAGGCGGCATTTTCGAAGTACATCCCCCCGGCGAGGTAGCTGCCATCGGCTGGCGTTCCGAAGAAATTCGGCTGAAGCAGCGTAAGCAGTTGCAGCGGGGGATAGGAGAGGTTGGCAGTCATCTCGAAGGGCAGCCCTGTGGCACGAGCGGACTCTCCGAAATACTCGAGCGTCGGCACAAGCTGAATAGCCGCGATCAGCACGCCCAGTACCGCGCCGAGCAGCGCCAGCGCCAGCCCACGCACGCGCTGCGCAAGCCGCTCGCCCCGCTGAAATCGCGCTGTCATCCACACCGCATACGCGCCCACCATCAGCCCGCCATACCAAGCGGTTTGTGCGTGCCCGGCGAGAAGCTGCACACCGAGCGTGACGCCCAGCCAGCCCACATCGCGCACGCGCTGCTCGCTGAGAACGCGATGCACCAGCCAGAACAGCCAGGGGATCCACGCCGCCGCGTCTGCGGTTGGGAACGAAGCCACCCGCGCGATCAGATAGCCGGACAGCGCGTACGCCAAGGCGCTGATACCACGTCCGAACGCCGACAACCCAAGCGCTCCGGCGAACAGCCACATCCCCAGCGCAGACCAGACCACATGCGCGACCGCGATCACGCTCATCGCCGGGACACCGGGCAGCACCAACATCAGCCAGTTGGGCGGGTAGAAGATCGCAGTCTGGTAGTTCGCCAACAGCGGCGCCCCTGCCCCCAAATACGGGTTCCAGGTTGGCAAATGGCCCAGGCGCACCTGATCGAAGGCAAAATCACGCCATGGGTAGAATTGAAGCGCGGGCAGACCCCAAAAAAGGGATTGGCCACTCAGCAGCCGGTGAAACAGCGACAGTAGAACGAGCGCCAGCAGTACAAAGGGCAGCCAGTCAGGAAGGTCGCGTCTAGTCACGCACCACCTCATACACAACGAACCGATCCGCGCCTTCGCCAAACGCAGCGATCTCACGCAGGCCCTGTTGCCAGCCGCTTCCGAGCGCGTCCGCCCGCTCTAACGGCCCAACCAGCACATAATCAACCTCGACCAACAGCGCTGCCCGCTCTGCCGGTTCAAGCTCGTCACGCAAGAATGCGGTCACACGCGCCTCTTTTTCCTCTGCGTGAATTGTCTCCGGGCCATGGCCGACATACGCGATCAAACCGGTGTAGACCGGCAGCAGATTTCCTGTTTCATGGCGGCTAAGCACGACAGCATCGGGTGGCGCGAGCGTGTTCAGCGCTTCCATCGCGCTGATCTCAGCCACCGGGCGAAAGATTGGGCGCGACGGCGCGAGCGCGCTCACCAGCCCGCCCAGCCACAGCAGGACGGACGTCCCTAACACAAGTGTCAGAACGGCCCCGCGCACCAGAGTCGGGCGGCGCACCGCGCTCCGCTGCCATCCGATCGCTGCCAGAATGCCGAGCGGCACAATCACGCCTTCGGCCAGGCGGCGCTGCACGTTCACCGGCAGATACACCAGCACGGGCGCCGCGACGATCCAGCTCACCAGCAACAGATAGGGTGCGCGCACCGCCCCCCGACGCCACGCCCAGCGCAACGCCAGAACGGCCAGCGTCCCCAAAACGGCATATCCTAGCACATAGTGGGCAGGATGTGGAGACGGCAAGCGGTTTTGGCTGGCCCATTGCGCAAATACGTCGTTTCCGACAAACACCCATGCGTTGTATGCCAGCACCGGTAGCGGGACAAGCGCCGCGGCCACCGCCCGATAGAGCAATTCGATCGGGAAGCGGCGCGTGCGCAGCCATGCCGCCAGACCCCACGCACCAAGCACCGCGTACACCACCGCGATATAAAACGGCACGGCGAGCCCCATCACCGCCCAGCAAAGGCCCGCCAGCAGCGCATTTCGCGCGGGATTGCCCCGTAGCGCCGCGAACAGGCACAGGAAGCCGAGCAGCAGCGCCGACCGTGCCAGCGCCAGATGTGGCAGACCGAACAGGATCAGGAAGGTGTAGCCTTCCGGCACGATAAAATCGACCGGAAGCGAGCCGAACAGATTCCCCGCGCCGAGCAGGCTCACCACCCAGCCAA
The DNA here is from genome assembly GCA_964626105.1 of uncultured Thermoflexus sp. Classification (GTDB taxonomy): domain Bacteria; phylum Chloroflexota; class Anaerolineae; order Aggregatilineales; family Aggregatilineaceae; genus DYGX01. The sequence continues at coordinate 7,343 of CAZVCM010000031.1, read as the reverse complement.
GCCCGCCACCAAGCGTAATCAACACCAGCGCGAGACGGCGGGTCGCCGGGCGGCGCAGGAACATCGCCACGAATCGATACGTCACAAGCACCAGCGCCAGGCCAAAGACCAGCCGCGCGCCATGAAAGACCGCGATCAGCGTTCCGACCGGGACAGGCGCGCCACCCGCGAGAACCCGCGCAAAGTGCCCAAGCAGCAGATAGGCCACATACACAAACGCGCCGTCGTGCGGCTCATTGGTTGTGCGCAGGGTGGCAAGCCAGTGTCCCTGCGCGCCCAAGCGGATTTTCGACAGGTAAGCGTTAGTGTCCTCGACGCCGAACAGCGCGCCGGTGAACCGCCACCCATCCCCCTGCATCTCCCACGCCAGCACATACGGGACGGTCGTCAGTGCCAGGAGCAGCGCGGCGAAGACCAGAACCCAGCGCCACTCACACGGGGAAACACGTTCACCGGGTAGCACGGTTCGCTCCCCACAGCGCTACGCCCGCTAGCAGCAGGCACGCGATCCCCGCACCCACGCCGAGCGCGATCTCGTCAGGCTCCGCCGCAAAGGTCCACGACTGCGCGCCGGGCTTGACCTCACCCGGCAAGCCGAGATCGTCCGCCGCGCCCATACCGCCCAGCCCGCTCGCTGCAACTGCATACAGCGGGCCGCTCGTGTCGTCTAGCAGCCTGGCAGTGACGCGATTTGGCCCGTTCCAGTTGAGCGTCACCGCGGGCGCGGCCTCATTCCGGTAAACGTACACCTCGCCCACCTGCCCGATGAAAGAGAGTTCCTCGACGTCAAGCGGATACGCCGCGACGACATGCGTCACCAGCCAAGCGCCGAGCCGTTCTGCATCGGGAATCGCGCCGCGGTTCGCTTCACTGATCTGCGCGTCCCCCTCGACGTGCAGCGGCGGGATGGTCACGCTGTACCCTTCGGGGCGCACGCCTGTCGCCACAGCCGCCGCGTCGACAAACGCCGCGCGCTGAAACGGATCAACGCCGCCAAACTGCGCGATCTCCCAATACGCCGCTGCTTGTTGCGGCAAGCTGTAGCTCGGCGAGTAGACGCGAATCGCGTCATCGTCCAGCAAGAACTCGGCCAGTGGGCGATGCGGCTCCAACCACTCGTCAGCGCCGCGCCATTCGAGCAGCGTGCGATCGATCCACAGCAGATCGGCGACCACGATGGCAGTCAGCAGCGCCAGTGCGTGCGAGGAAGCCAGCCGATGTGAAAGCGCCAGCGCAACAGTTCCAGCGGTCACGGGTAAAGCCAGCACACCGAACGCAGTGCCCAGCTTCAGCGGGGGAACCAGCGCGAACGCTGCCGTCGCCGCGCATGCCAGCCCACCGCCGATAGCCGCTGCCAGCGCGAGCCGCGCGACGCGCCCGACGGTAAGCCGCTCAACTGACACCTGCGCGCCCCACGCCGCCAGATAGGGCAGGACTAGCGCCGCGACCAACCACGCCCGCGAGGGAACGCGCCACCAGCGCAGCGCGGGAATCAACCGATTAAGCGCCAGCCACAGCGGTGACAGCTCGCCCATCGCGTATAACGCCGCGACCACCACAACCGCGCCCCACCACGCAAGCTGGCGGGGCCGCGCGAGGATCGCCACCCCCGCCAGCGCCAGCACGCTCGCACCCGCGTACACCATCGTCTCCGGACCACCGCCATGATCACCGAGCAGCAAAGCGGCCCAGCCCGCCGGTTCGATCGCGCCAAACGCTGCATCCGCCAGCGAGATATCGCCACGCGACAACTCGCCGCGAACCAGCAACAGCGACACCCATTGCGGCGCGCTGAGCCCCGCCGCCATCAACGCGCCCCCAACTAGCCGCCCCCCCAGATGGATAGTGGCACGCCGGTCGCGCCACATGCCAGACGCGATCACCCGGCCCACCCCGTAGGCTGTCGCAGTGACGAACACATACGCGCTCAAGCGGACATCTGCCAAAAAGCACAGCGCCGCCACCACGCCGAGCAGAATCGCATTACGGGCGCGCGCTTCCCGCCGTGTGACCCGCCACACCGCCCACAGCACCCAGGGGAACCACGCCGCCGCGTAAATCAGATCGAGGTGGCCCGCGCCGAGCGCCGCCACCAGTCGCGGAGCCAGTGGGTACGCCAGCCCGAACAGCGCGGCGCTTCCTGCGCGCAAGCCGGTCGCCCTGCCCCAAACCCACGCACCTGCGCCCGCCAGCACGAGATGCAGCGCGGCCAACGTGTTGAGATGTATCGCGGGCGGCAGAGCCAGCGCGAGCCATTGGGGCGGATACCACACCTTGTTAAGCGGATTGGCGGCGAAGGGCTGCCCGCCCAACAGCAGCGGACGCCAGAGCGGAAAAGCCCCATCGTCCAGCACGGCGCGGCGCAAAAACAGCGCGGAAGGCCAGTGACTGGTCGCCGCGTCAGAAAAAAGCGCATCCGGTTGGAAGGGCAAACCATCGGGGTCGAAACCGGTCAGCGCCAGGAGAGCCAGCAGCGCCACCGCCAGCGCCACGCCAAACCGGCGCCACGCCGGTTCACGGGCGGATGAAGACGGTGACATCCCCAAACGTTTCCCGCAATGTATCCGCCGGTAGGGCCTCCACGCAAGGCGCCGCATTGCTCTCAGCCGCCAGCGCTCGTTCCTGCGGCCCCCAGAAGATGTAGTCCACGTGGAAGGGTAACGCCGCGCTCGTCAGCGTGGCGCAGTCGGCGCCGTGATACCACGCCTCGACCTGCTCTTTCCGCTCCTCAGAAGGAACGGTCTCAAACTCGTGCCCATAGACCACGCGCGCAGGTGTATAGGCAGGAATCCACGCGCTGATGGTAGGCGCCGCCAGGGCCACCGCATTCTGATCCCCGCGCCGGTCGATCCAGCGGAACGCGTTCCAATAATCTGTCTCGACCAGTAACCCGCTCTCCAAACCGCTTTCCGGGCTGGCGCTGATTCCAAACAACGGGATCGACAGGTTCAGCACGTTCGAGGGCAGCAAAAGCACCAGCAGCGCCCCCAAAGCAGCGGCGCGCCAGCGCTTCGGCACTTTGAAGAACCAAAAATCTTCAAGCGAGCGGACTGCGAAGAAGACAAGCGGAATAATTAGCCCGACCGTCAGGCGGCGCTGCAGGTTGAAGGGCGCGTAGAGCAGCGCCACGTTCAGCACGAACCACAGCAGCATGAACTGGTCACCGTCGCGCTCAAAGCGGCGCACCGCACGCACCAGGCCCGGCAGCGCCAGAATCAGCAGCATCCCGTAGCCGAAGATGTAGAGGTACGGCGCGGGCGACGGCGTGAGGTTCTGCTCGTTGAACGCCGCCATCACGTCGTTGAAGCGGAACACTGCCGCGTAATACACCGCAAAGGGCACCGCCGGAAGCCACAGCATTGACGACCAGCGCAACTCATGTGAGGGGATGCGGCGCGTCAGGTACGCCCGCACCAGCAGATACGCCACCAGCGCGGTGCCGATCGGCACCAGCGCAAATGGTTGGATTAGCGCCAGCACCATTGACAGCACCATCACCTGCAGCCCGCCATTGTCCGCCGCAGGTTCTGCCGTGAAGCCGCGTCGGAACACCTCGACGAATGTGGATGCGATCAGCGCGAGGCAGGCGATGCTAAGCGGAAAATGCGGATTGGCAAACGCCGCAAAAAACGGACACGCCTCGGGCATATTGAGGTCGATGGCGATCGCCTCGGAGTCGATCAGGAGCAGCAGCCATCCCAGGCCAGAACCGACCGCGACCAGCGTGAAGAACAACCGCCGGGGCCGCAGCCGCACCCAGACCGTCGCGCCAAACTGGTACAGGGCGATGTACATGAACAGGCTGGTCGCCACGCGCGCCAGATGGAATATGAGCAAGCTGGAGAGGCCCGTCAGGCGGGCGGCGTGCCCCAGGAACAGATAGAACACGTGGAACCCAGCGCCGTTGTGCGCTTCGGGTGTGTGGCGTAGCTCAAACAGCCACGCGCCATTTCGTCCCTGTTCAATCTTGGAGAGATACGTCGCGCCGTCCTTCGGGTTCGCGAGCATCCCCATAAACTGCCACTGGTCTTCTGCGTGGTTGCTCGCCAGCGCCCACGCGTACGGGACCATCGTGAGCGCAACGAGGATGCCACTGATCACGATCACCCAACGCCATTCAGCCGCTGAGATATCGACGGAGCGGAGCGTCTGCATCAGAGCGTCCTCAATCAGTGTGTTCGCCGGAGCAAGCCGATTCGAAGTACGATTGTTGCGGGATTCAGGCGTGTAGTATAATGCGCCTTGCCAGATTACACCTTATCCCACGTTAATCGTAGGTTCATTTTACATCGACCTGCGGGCCGCGCCAGTCCAATGAGGGAGCCATGAATCCATCTCATGCACTGTATCGCATCCAAAGAGTCGATCTCAAGCTGCACGCCCAGCGGCGGCGCGTTAAAGAAATTGACGCCGAGCTGGCAAGTAACGAAGCGGTGACACAGGCGAAACAGACGAAGGAAGCCATTGATCAACAGCTTCGGCCCGCCGAAGCGCGCGCGAACGATCTCAACCTTGAGCTACAGAGCATCGCCGCGCAGCGCAAGCAGTTCTCGGCGCAGTTGTACGGTGGCGGCGTCAGCAACCCCAAAGAGCTGCAGGACATCGAGCATAAGATCGAAGCCCTCGCCCGCCGCCAGAGCGAGCTAGAGACCGAGCTACTTGAAACGATGATGACGGTCGATGACCTGAAGGCGCAGCTTGACGCCGCGACCGCCACCCTCAGTGAGGTGGAAGCGGCGCTCGCGTCCGAACACGGCGTGCTGTTGGAAGAGCGCCAGCAGGTCCGCCTGGAAATTCGCAAGCTTAAAGCGCAGCGTGAGAAGCTCGTCGCAGAGACGGACGCCGAAGCGCTGGCGCTGTACGACGAGATGTGGCGACCGAAGTTGGGGCGCCCGGTCGCAGTCATGGACGGTGACCGCTGCAAGCACTGCGGCGTGAGTCAGACCGAAGTGGTAGCGCAGCGCGTCCGGCGCGGGCAGGAGATCGTCTTCTGCGCAAATTGCGGGCGCATTTTGATCACGCGTTAGGTCTGCATTGGACAAGGTGCGACAATGAGCTTTGAACCTCTCTCCTTTGCGCTCGGTATCCTGGTCGTGGCCGCGGTGGTGGGCGCGCTGTGGATGGCACGCACGCGCCTGATCCGTCTGCGGAAATCCACTCAGTCGCAGATCGAAGGAACGCGCCGCTTCATCGGGCGCAGCGCCGACGCGCGTTATGCGCGGGAGCTTTCGCGGATAGCGCAGAAATATCACCTGGCCGGGGCGGACGTAAAGCTGACCGATATTCTGGTCGAGCCACGCCTGGTACCCGGTCCGCAGCCGGTGACGCCCTCGGATGGCGGGCCCGCCACAAGCATCTTCGACGTGATTCCCATGTTTCACGACCTGCCATACAGCTACGCGCCGTACAACATTGAGACGTTTCCGCTCACCGACCTCGGCGCGGGCGACCGGCAAATCGCGCTTCTCGGCTTGAGCGGCGCGGGAAAGAGCACAACGCTCGCCGCGCTTGCGCTGCTGGCGTTGGGCGAGTTGGAAATCGAATCGCTGCACGCGCTGTCCGAACAAGCGATTTTCGAGGAGGAGCACTACCTCTCCGACGAGGAGCGTAAGGAGCGCACGCGCGAGCGCGAGCGGATCCAGGCGCGGGCAATGGATAAACTGCATGACGTACATCAGCAGCAACGCGCCCAGCAAGAAGCGGCCCAGGCCAGCACCGAGCACCTACCTGCCCTGCCGATCGCCGGATTGCTGCCGGTGCTGGTTCACCTGCGCGATCTCGACCTGACGCCCGGCAAGTATGGCAAGAACGACGCAGATCCGGCAGAGCCGCTGGTCGAAGCCACGCAGCGACAGGTCAGCGCTGTCGCCGCGCAGATGGTCGGCAGCGTGATCTATTCGGCGTTGGAAGCGGGGAACGCGCTCGTGCTGCTGGACGGCTACGACGAGCTATCGCCCGCCGAGCGCGATCGCGTGTATCACTGGCTGCGCAGTCTGCGCGACGTGCACGGGCGGAACCTGATGGTGGTCGCCGGACCGGTGACCGGCTATGCGGCGCTGGTGTCGCTTGGCTTCACGCCGACCTTTCTACGCCCCTGGCAGGACAGCGATTTCGACGCGCTGGTCGAGCGGTGGGTCGCGATCTGGCAAGCGCGGCATGGCCTTGTGCCCGACGATCAGATGCTGCGGCGTCTGACGATCGACAATCGGGGCCGCACTCCACTCGATGTCACGCTCAAGCTGTGGACCGCGCTCTCCGGCGATGCGCAGAAACCAGGGCGCCCCGGGTGGTACGATGCGTTTGTTACACGGCGGCTGTCGGTGGCGAGTCATCGCGCCATCCTGCCGAATCTGGCGGCGCAAGCACTTGACAGTGGCGGCGCGCTCACACTCGCGGAAGCCGCAGAAGTGCTCATCGATGACAACGGCAAAAGCCCGTTCTCGGCGGACTCTGTGTTTGAGCGGCTAGTGCGAGACAATCTCGCGCGGCAGCATCCAGGCGGGTGTTACAGCTTCGTCCACCCGCAAATCGCGGCGTACCTCGGCGGCGAGTCATTGATCGCACAAGGGGCGGAACGCGCCGCGCAGCACGCGCTCGATCTGGGCTGGTCCGACGCCTTCAGCTTCGCCGCCGCCCAACTCAACATGGTGCCGATCGTTTACCGGCACCTCAGCGGCAACACTGACCTGCTCTACAGCAACTTTTTCGGGCTGGTACGCTGGATGCCCGACGCGCCACCGGACGCACCGTGGCGTGGCGACCTGTTCAAGCGGCTGGCCGCGGCGCTCGTCGCGCCGGAGCAGTACCCCGCGCTGCGCGAACGGGCGCTGGCCGCACTGATCGCCTCGCGCGACCGAAACGTGTTGTTTATCCTGCGACAGGCGCTGCGCAGCGCAGACCCGCATATCCGCCAGTTGGCGTGCGTGGGGCTGGGCGCGTTGGGTGATACTGAAGCGCTGCGCGATCTGGAGCCGATGCTCGGGGATGAGCAGCCGGACGTGCAGCTTGCCGCCGGGCTGGCACTCGGCGCGATCGGCACCGAACGCGCGCTGGAAATCATGGTCCAGGGACTGCTCGAAGGCTCGGATGACCTGCGCCGCGCGGTAGCCGAAGCCCTGGCCGCGATCCCCGACGGCGGGCACGCGATTCTGCACGATGGCATCCTGGCGGAAGACATTATGATCCGCCGCGCGACTGTCTACGGGCTGAGCCGCGTGCGCGCATCATGGGCGCTAGTGGCGCTCTATCGCGCCATGATGGAAGACGAGCAGTGGTACGTCCGCACCGCCGCCGAAGAGGCGTTCATGGCGGCGCGCGCGCCAGAACACGACGGGCCACGCGCG